>QMMC01000239.1 GCA_003647065.1 Deltaproteobacteria bacterium
CTGCGCTGTCTGCTCACCTATAAAGATAGGCTCCGCGGGCTGCTCGCAACCGAGACCACCTCGCTTGTGTCTCACGCTCCATCCGACACTGTTTAGGTCCAGAAGAAGGCCTCAGCGGCGGGTGAGTTCGACGGTGCCGGGCTCGCCGGCGGACGAGCGGTCCGTGTCCTGATAGTCGAGGCGCTCCCCCGTGACGCAGTAGTCCCAGCGCTTGCCGCTGCTGACCGAGACGATTTGGTTTGCCTCGGTTCGGTAGGCGTCGCTCTCCATGATGGTGGTGCGAATGCGCGCCGTACAGGTGCAGTCACCGGAGGCCTCGACGGGGCAGGCGACGGTGTCGACGAAGGGCGCGATGGCGGCCTCGAGCATCGCGCAGCTATAGAAGCCGGCGCAAAGCGCGGGATAGAAGAGCTCGTACTCGACCTCGGATTCAGCCGCGCGCACGGCGAATCCGTCGGCACCAAAGACGACCCGGCCCCGGGCGCGACCGGCACGTCGGGTGACCATCGCGCCTGGGCAGCGAGAGAGATTCGAATCGAGGTCGTCCTCGAAGCAGCCGCCGCTGGTCTCCCAGGTGCCGACGATGTCACCACCACAGGGGACGACGTCCGTGCAGGTGCCCAATGGGCCCAGGGTGAGCGTTGCCCACGGCGGGGCCCCGGAACCGCCGTCCGGATAGGTGACCGAGCTGTCCCCCGCCGTGCCCGTGTCCGACGCGACTCCGGTATCCGCAGCCACACCGGTATCGAAGGCCATGCCGGTGTCGGTACCCGGGCCCGTGTCCGCGGCGGATCCGGTATCGGCCCCGAGGCCCGTATCCGGCTCCGCGCCGCTGTCCATCGCACCACCGTCGTCGCCACATCCCCCCAGGGCCAGGATGAGCGTGAGTGACGCACCGAAGATCGTCCGAATCACCGAACGAGGATAGACCCATCCACGATTCGGCGCGACCGCCAGGGGCGTTCTGCGACCCAGTGGGCCGTCAAAGCCAGCACGGAGGGAATCTCACCGCTGACTGAATGTTCCCCTCCCGGCGCCGTCTGAAACCGCGCCTTGACCACCTGAGTCCCAGCGGGTAAATCCCCGCACCTACGTGGCTTTTCCGGGGTTTGCCCCCAATTGCCGCCCCCTTTGTCGCTCCTCCCCGAGGACCCTCGATGCTTCATCGCCACGCCGTCACCCTCATCGCAGCGCTCCTCCTTTCGAGC
Source organism: Deltaproteobacteria bacterium (assembly GCA_003647065.1). Taxonomy (GTDB): domain Bacteria; phylum Myxococcota_A; class Polyangia; order Polyangiales; family B10-G4; genus B10-G4. The sequence continues at coordinate 1,209 of QMMC01000239.1, forward strand.
ATCTCGCCCCAGGTCTTCGCCCAGGTCCGGGTGGCCGTGGTCGACATGCAGCGTGCGCTCAACGAGACCGAAGACGGGCGCCGGGCCAAGGCCCAGCTGAAGCGCCTCTTCAAGCGCCGCCAGCAGGCCCTCGACAAGGCCCAGAACGAGCTGAAGAAGATGAAGGAGGACATCGAGAAGCAGCGCGATGTCCTGAGCCAGAAGGCGCTCCAGAGCCGCCTCGAGCAGTACCAGAAGGTCTTCGTCGAGCTTCAGACCACCTACGTCGAGTACCAGCGCGAGCTCGCCCAGAAAGAGGCCAAGCTCACCAAGGGCATCCTCGAGCGCATGGCGGGCATCCTCCAGCGTATGGGGCAGCGCGACGGGTACACGCTCATCGTCGAACGAAACGAGGGCGGCGTCATGTGGGTCCCCTCGAACCTCGACGTCACCGACGAGCTCATCCAGCGCTACAACAAGGGCGAAGGCAGATCGGGCGGCGGACGAAGATAGTGCGGGATCCACGAGTATCGAAGGTTCCTCGCTCGTCCCGCGGCCCCCTCGCGGCGTCAGGAATCCTCGAAGATACGTTGCATCTCCATCGGCTTCCTTCCTTGCGAGGAAACCGCGGTCCGTCGCGATCCTCCCTCCCATACTCCTGCATCCCACACTAGCTGCGCGATGGACTTCGACATCCAGCGGATCCTCTCGATCCTCCCCCACCGTCACCCGTTCGTGATGATCGACCGGGTGACCGACCTCGAGCCGCGGAAGAGCGCCACGGCGATCAAGTGCGTCACCTATAACGAACCGTTTTTCTCGGGGCACTTCCCCGGCCACCCGGTCTTTCCGGGAGTGATGATCCTCGAAGCGATGGCCCAGCTCTCGGGGGTCCTGGCGTACGCCTCGGAGCCCTTCGATGCCTCCAAGAAGGTCCTCTACTTCCTGGGCATCGACAAAGCCAAGTTCAGGAAGCCCGTAATCCCCGGCGACCGCATGGAGATCACCGTGACCGTGCTCCAGCACCGCGCCAACATCTGGAAGACCGAGGCCACGGCCATGGTCGGCGACGTCGTCGTGGCGACGGCGGAGCTCCTGGCGGCGATCACCGACCGGGAAGACTAGGCGCCAAAAAGGCGCAGCGGCGACGGGTAGCAAGAAGGCTGTAGGGCGACGTCAGTCGACCGAAGCTGGATTGCTACCCAGCCAGTCGACCGCAGCTGGAGTGGCGACTGTTCGGGCCCGGGGCGACTCCCTCCCCAGCCCCGTGGACGGATCAGCCGGGTTCAGCTAGAAACGCTGTGCCGGAAGGGCCATGAGACGCCTCCTTTTCATCACCCTGTGTTCCACCCTGCTCTGCCCCGTGCTCGCGGTCGCGGCCCAGGACGCTACCGGTGAGGCGAGCGAATCCGGTGAAGGCACCGAGGCCTCCCCCCTCGAAGCAGAAGCAGAGCCCGAACCCGAGGCCGCTATCTACGACCTCGCGGCCCTCACCTACGCCGCCCGCGAGAACTACCCGCGGCTCCGAGCGGCTCGCCACAAGGTCGTCGCGGCCGAGGCCCAGCTCGACGAGGCGCTGGTTTCGCCCTTCTTCCAGTTTTACGGAACTGCGGCGATCACCGTCGCCCCGGAGGCTCGGGGGACACCGATCTTCAGCCCCGACTCCCAGCTCCCCCTGAGCAACCCCTGGCGTCCGGTGGTCGTCGTCGGCGCGAGCGGCGTGCTCCCGATCTACACCTTCGGCAAGATCGATGCGCTCCACGACGCGGCGCGGGCCGGAGTCCGGGCGGCCAGCCGGGAACGTCAGGTCGCCCTCGACCGGGTCGAGTTCGATGTCCGCCGCGCGTATTACGGCCTGCAGCTCTCCCTCGACCTACAGCAGATGCTCGACGAGGGCGCCGCCAAGATGCGCGAGGCCGAAGAGCAGCTCATCGAGATGCTCGAGTCCGGCGATGACGGGGTGAGCGACCAGGACCGGTATCGCCTATCGACCGCCCGGGCCACGATGATCGCTCGGCACTCCCAGGCGCATCGCCTCGAGCAGACGACCCGCCATGCGCTGACCACCCTGACCGGCGTCGAGGAGTTCGAAGTCCCCGAGTGCCCGCTCTCGCCCCTCGAGTTCGAAGCACGGCCTCTGCGCTTTTACCAGGCGGCGGCCGAGGGTTCCCGGCCCGAGCTCGAGATGCTGCAAGCCGGCATCGATGCCCGCGAGGCGAACGTCGACGCGACCCGCGCCCGGTACTACCCGGACCTCGCGATCACCGCCGCCGCGAGCTACAGCTACGGCCCCGGCATCAGCGACCAGAGCAACCCGTTCATCATCGACCAGGCGAACTTCGCGTCCCTCGGCGCGGGCCTCGTGGCCCGGTGGTCCTTCGACGTATGGGGAAACTACCACCGGGTTCGCCGGGCCGAGGCCGAGCTCGCCGAGCTGAACGCCCTCACCGAAGAAGCGCAGCGCGGTGTGGGCCTCGAGGTGGCAAACGCCTGGGAAGGCCTGGCCGATGCGCGTCGGCGAGAGCAGGCCTGGGCCGAAGGACACCGCCAGGCGCGACGGTGGTTCATCTCCGCCGGCAGCGCCTATTCGGTCGGGACCGCCGAGCCCCGTGATCTCATCGACGCGGCTGGCGCCTACTTCCAGGCGCGGACCGAACACGTGTCGTCGATCAACGACGTCAACGCCGCGATAGCGGATTTGCAACGGTCGACGGGCACGCAGCTCCTCCCCGCCGGAGGGTGGGAGGTCCGGTGTGAGTACTGAAGATCCCCTGCTTGTTTGCACAAGTCAGCCAATCCGCGAATAACTGTCCCGATCCCGCGTCGAACGCCCCTGTGACCTGCCTACCAGAGAGTCGAATGCCTTCCTTCCGCTCCATTTCAGCAATCTTGACGGTCCTCCTCGCGGTATTTGCCTTTCCCGTCCTCGGCGCAGCCCAGAGCGGTCCCGCCGGGCGCTATCTCGAAGGCCAGCACGAGCAGGTCAAGCGCATCCTCAGCCGCAGCGGTGACGGCAACAGCGCCGAGGTCGCCACCATCGTCAGCGGCCTGCTCGATTTCGAGAAGGTATCGGAGGCGGCCCTCGGTGATCACTGGGATGAGCGGTCCGCGGAAGAGCGCACGGAGTTCGTCGGTCTTCTCCGAACCCTCGTCGAGCGCAACTACCAGAGCCAGCTCGAGACCACTCAGACCTACGAGATTCGCTACGGTACGGAGCGAACCCAAGGCGCGGTGGTCATCGTCGAGACGACGGCCCGATCGACGGAAAACCGGCGCGCCCCCGAGGTGAGCATCGAATATCACATGAAGCGCGTGGGCAATCGGTGGATGGTCGAAGACGTCGTGACCGACGGGGTGAGCATGGTTCGGAACTACCGAAACCAGTTCAATCGCATCATCCGCCGCGACGGCTGGAGCGGCCTCGTCGAGCGCATGCGCAGCCGCGTAAACCCGTAGAACCAGCGGCCCCCCCGGCCGCGGTCGCAAACGCGATCAAGCGAGGGCGCGCAGCTGATCGGCGTCGCAGACCACCACCCGACGGTGGTCGATTTCGATGATGCCCCGACGCTTGAGGTCTCCGAGGACGAGGGTAACCGTCTCACGAGTCGAGCCCACGTAGCAGGCGATCTCGAGGTGGGTGTACTTCACCGCGACGAGGTGCCCCCGCGCTTCGGGTACCCCGTGCTGCTCCACCGCGTCGACGAGGAAATTGGCGACCCGAGACTCGACGGGACGACTCAGCAGCGCCTCCATGCGGTGTTGGCAGGCCTGCTCTCGAACCAGGGCGGCTCGGAGCAACGCGGCGCCCAGGGCGGGGAACTCGTTCATCGCGGCCTGGAGGACCTGGAGGGGCAACGCGATGAGGCTCACACGTTCTGCGGCCCGGGCCTGAAGGCGGAAGGCACCGTCGACCAGGAGTTCGTCGCCGATGAGGGCCCCGGGCCCATGGTAGGCGATCGTGAGCTCCCGCTCGTCTCGACAGACGCGCAGGAGACGCACCCTTCCGCTGGCCACGACGTAGAGCTGCGAGCCCGAGTCCCCCTGGAGATAGATGCTCGACCGCGTCTCGAACGCCTTCTGACGGCACTGCCGGGCGATCTCTTCGAGGGCGCTCGGGGGCACCGTGTTGAAGAGCTCACATTTGCGCAGGGCCATGAGCCGTGGATCGACGGCGGGCCGGTTGTCTCGATGTCCGTTTCGTTCGTGACTTGTGAATTCCATCATTTCAGTGATGCCACCAAACTACACAAATGATGTATTCCAGTCAACAATAAATAATCCGCTCCGGCTGTTTTCCTGACTCAGTGAAACCTCGATTGACCACGCACGAGGCAGAGGCTACCTTGCGCGCTCTCGATGCGACTATTTAGCGGCAAGATCGGTGCAATCGCGGACGATGTGGTTCGGGGACTGACCTCGGATGGCGACATCGACGTGGTGAGCGAAGAGGAGGTTCGCCTCGATATCGAGGCGGTTCTCAAAGAGTACCTACGGATGGATCGTGAGATCGCCGAGGAGGCCAAAAACCGTATGGAAGTGCGGGGCCTCGGGTACAGCAACCTCGGTCGAGTCAAGTCGCAGGTCAGCAAAGAGCGGGGCGCCCCGCCGTCTGACGAGATCCTGCCGTATCTGCTTGGGCAGATCCTCAACATGCTCTTCCACAGCAACAACGTGGAGGAGATTTACACCGAGGATCTCGCGCTCCGGACGAAGATCACCCCGATCCTGAAGAAGCACATAGACGTCGAGGAAAAGCTGGACAAGGAAGTCCGTTCCAAGATTCGGAATATGCAAGATGGGACCGCGGCCTTCGAAGTCGAATACGACAAGGTCATGTCCCAGATGAAGCGTAAGCGCGGCCTGGAAAAGTGATCTGATGCGCCTGTTGGTGACCGGCGGCGCGGGGTTCATCGGCTCATCCATCGCCCGCGCACTCCTCGCTCGCGGAGATTCGGTCGTCGTCCTCGACGACTTTTCGACTGGCCACGAGTCGAACCTAGAAGGCCTCGATGGGGATCTCACCGTCGAGCGCGGCGACGTTCGCGACGACGCACTCCTCGCGAAATTGTGCCGGGGTCGCGATGCGATCTTCCACGAAGCCGCCATGGTCTCGGTCCCGGCGTCGGTCGAGGCACCCCGGGACTGCGACGAGATCAACGTACGCGGGACCGTCGGGTTGCTCGAAGCCGCACGCCAGGCCGGCGTCGGCCGCTTCGTCTTTGCCGCATCGGCTGCCGCCTACGGCGACGACCCCGAGCTGCCCAAGCGCGAAACGATGAGGCCCTCCCCCCTGTCTCCCTATGCGGTGAGCAAGATCGCAGGCGAGCACTATCTGAAAGTCTACGCCGAACTCTACGGGATGAAGACCCTCTCGCTGCGCTACTTCAACGTCTTCGGGCCGCGGCAGGATCCGGCGAGTGCCTACGCCGCTGCCATCCCGAAGTTCGTATCGGTGTTGCTGGCCGGCGAGGCGCCGCGCATCTTCGGTGACGGCGAACAGACCCGCGACTTCTGCTACATCGGCAACGTGGTGCACGCCAACCTCCTGGCCCTCGAATGCGAGGAAGCCCGGGGCCAGGTGGTGAACATCGCAGACGGCGAGAGCATCACCATCAACGACCTCGTCGCGAAGCTCGCCGAGATCTGCGGCGTCAGCGGGACGCCCGAACACGTCGCCGCCCGGGCCGGCGACGTCAAGCACTCCCGCGCCGACATCGCCGTGGCCCAAGAGCTCCTGGGCTACGAGCCCCAGACCAGCGTCGCCGACGGCCTCGTAGAAACCGTCCGATACTTTCGTGACCTCGCCGCGGACGCCGCGAGCTGATGCCGCTCCGAAGCATGACCGGCTTCGGCCGCGGCGAAGGGTCCATCGATGGGTCCCGCCTCACCGTCGAACTCCGAGCGGTGAACCACCGCTACCTGGATGTCCGGGTGCGGCTTCCCTACGAGCTATCGGATCAGATCTCCGCGGCGGAGGCTGTGGCCAAAGGCTGCCTGAGTCGCGGTCGGGTAGAAATCACCGGACGCCTGAGCGCGGGCGGCAACGCCGGCCCCCTCCTCGACGTCGAGCGCGCCCGGGCGGCCTTCACCCAGCTTCAACAGCTCCGGGATGACCTCGCACCGGACGAAGCCGTCCCCCTCAGCCTGCTCTCCAGCGTCCCGGACCTCTTCGGGGCGGCAACCGCCTTCGATGGCGATGCGGCCGCCAGGGCCGTCAAGGAGGCCGTCGAAGCCGCCTGCGCCGACCTCGACGCGATGCGTGTCCGAGAAGGAGCGGCCCTCGCCCGGGACTTCGACACGCGCCTGACCGACCTCAAGGGCCGGGTGAATCTGATCGACCAACGCGCCGATTCGCTCGTCGCCGAACGCCACGAGCGCCTGCGTGAGAGGGTCCAGAAGCTCCTCGGCCCGGGGGGAGCGCCCCTCGACCCGACCCGCCTCGAGCAAGAGGTGGCGCTTCTCGCCGACCGCAGCGACGTGATGGAGGAGCTCACCCGCCTACGCAGTCATTTCGACCAGTTCGAGCAGCTCACCGGGGCGGAAGAGCCGCAGATCGGACGTAAGCTCGACTTCTTGGTTCAGGAGATGAACCGCGAGGTGAACACTATCGGCAGCAAGAGCGCCGACGCCGATCTGACCCACACGGTGGTTTCGATGAAAGCCGAGATCGAGCGGATTCGGGAACAGGTCCAGAACGTCCTCTGAAGGGACGGGAGATCGACCTCCACCGTGGGAAATTGAATTAGTTGATCGCACGTCCCCCGCTCGAACGACTATTCTAGCCGGGCGATGCACGACGACCTCCTCCTGTTGATCATCAGCTCCCCGTCGGGAGCGGGCAAGACGACCCTCACCAAGCGGCTCCTCGAGGAACGCGACCTGATGTTCTCGGTCAGCCACACGACCCGGCCCCCCCGGACCGGTGAGGTCGACGGCCAAGATTACCACTTCGTCGATCGTGAGACCTTCGATCGCGAAGTCGAGGCCGGTCACTTCGCCGAGTGGGCCGAGGTGCACGGCAACTTCTACGGGACGAGCCTCTCGGAGCTCGACCGCGCCCGGGAGGCGGGCATGCTGGGCATCGTCTTCGACGTCGACTATCAGGGCGCCCGTCAGATCAAGGCTCACCTGCCCCACGCCATCGGCGTATTCATCCTCCCCCCTTCCCTCGCCGACCTCGAAAAGCGCCTCGAAAACCGCGGCCTCGACACCCCCGAGGTCATCGCCCGGCGCTTCAACAAGGCGCGCCTCGAAATCGAGCACTACCTCTTCTTCGACTACCTCATCGTCAACGACGTGGTCGAAGAGGCCGCCGCGCGACTGCGCGGGATCGTCCACGCCGAGAGTTCTCGCCGCGAGCGCCTCGCGCCGACCGCCGAAAATCTGCTGCGTACGGGCCACACGTGAAAGCCGGCGGCCTCGGCGCCGGTCTCCTGCTCTCGGTCATCGCCCTCTGTGCCGGACGCGCCTCAGCCCAGGACGGCGCCGTCCTCGACCTCACCGAAGAGCGCCCCGCCCTCGTCACATCGGGGCTGGCCCTGGGCCTCGACGGTGACGACGACGACGAAGATGGCGCCCTCGACCTCGATCAGGAGTCCACGCCCCCCGCGGACGACCTGTTCGCCATCACCATCCGGGGCCGCGGGCCGGTGTTGCTCCGGGTCGGCATCGGCCTCCGGGTTCTCCAGGCCGGAGGCACACCAAGCCGTGAACTGCGGCTATCGCCCCGGGACCTGCCCGCCCGCGTCCTGCTCCAGGGCACCGTAGCCTCGCAGCAGCGTGGCGACCGCCGCTTGGTGGCCGAGTACGAGGGGCGCGAGTTCGAGGTCCCGGTCACCGTCGTGGCGACCACCTTCCTCGACGCGCTCAACAGCCCCTACGACCCGACTCGACAAGCCGCCCGGGTATCGCACTCGATCACCAACGACGCGACCCTCCGGCGCGACGACGCCTACCACGGGACGAGTCGCGACCCCGACGACCTGCGCATCGAGGTCCGCGACCCCACCGCCGTCGGCCTGACCCTGACAGCCCTGCTCCAGAGCGGCCCCCCGGGGCAACCCCAGCAAACGCGCCGTCGCGTCACCCTCCGGCGCGAGCAACGAGGGCAGCCGTTCCGGTCACCGTTCATCCGCCTGGTGGGGGACGTAATCGACGAGGAGGCACCAGGGGTCGAGGGCCGGGTCCTCCGGGTGGGGCTTCGCGACCAGCTGCGCATCGTCTACCCGACCCCGTCGGGCCCGGTGGGCACGAGCCTCCGGGTGGGGCGCCCCGGCATCGAGGATGGACCGAGCGCAGCGCGCCGGGGCCGGCTGCGCATCCGCGTCCTCCGCCACCGGGACGGCGGCGTGCCAGCGGTCGGCGGCGACGACCGCGGAGCCCTGCGCATCGCCCGGGATCAGGTCAGCATCGCCAACGAAATCTGGGTGCAGTGCGCCGTTGGCTTCGGTGCACCGGGGTCGGCCGACATCGAAGTCGTCGACCCTCCCCCGGCGTCGCTGCTCGCTATCGGTGACGGCGACGGCCTCCCGGCCTGGGGCGGCGGAGTAGTTCGCTTCCGGGTCAACGGTCGCCCCGTCGAGGTATCGACGAGCGTCAGCGCCCCCCCCATCCAGACGGCCCTCGCCATCGGTGAAGCGCTGCGCCGCATTGGTTTCGTCCCGGAGGTCACCGAGAACCCACGCACGGAGTTCGGTGCGGGGCGCAGCGCGGACGTCGTGGTGCGCACCGCGACGGGAGAGTTGGCAACGCTGACGCCGAACCGAGGCGCACCGCTCTCGACCGACCGCCGCCAAGGCGCCGCTATCGGGGCCGTCGACCTCCGCGACGGACTGCGCGAGTTCGACAACATGACCGCCGCCGCCGGCACTCTCGAAGAGCGCGCCCTCATCAAGACCCTCGGAGACGACGACCCGGGCACCATCGACCTCTTCATCGTCAATCGCTTCACGAACGGAACCCGCCAGGGAGAGGCCTTCATCGAGGCCGACGGGAGCGCGATCATCAATACCCTCATCCTCGACCGCAACGGCATCCGCCAGCAGCGCGAGGCGTGGACCCAGTCTCACGAGATCGGCCACATCCTGATGGACATGCCCTTTCACCCCGACAACGTGGGCCCGGACCGGCCGTGGCTCTTGATGGACGCCGACTCGAGCCAGGGGTTGGTGACCGGGCCGAAGCGGCTGACCCGCGACGAGTGTCATCGGGCGCGCAATCGCAGCGGGGTGAATGCGGTGCCGACGATCCTGGGGCGCCACGAGGATGAGGCGGCGAGGCGTCCGGCGAGGCCGGCGAGACGGGCGCGGTAGGGCGGTTAGAGCGGTTAGAATTTGAGGTGGGCGACTAAGGGATACGTGTGGCCGGCCTCCCGGGAGGGTCCTGGGCCGGGGTACGGCGGCCTTGCAGATGCGAGCGCTGGCCGTGATCTGACACGTCTTGGCGGGCGCTCGCGCAAGGCCGCCTCTCCACGCGCGCCAAACGGAGGATGGGTGGGGGGCCGTTTGGCACGCGTGGGGCCCCCGGCCCAGGACCCTCCCGGAAGGCCTCGATGTAGTGAACTCTACATTCACATTGGTGCGTTGGTGGGCGTCCAGGAGATGAAGAGTTGGGGCTCGGGCGCAACGCCGAGGTAGGGCTCGCTGAGGGACACGGTCACGGTCGCGGTCGCGGCACCCGGAGGGCTCGGCGCCCTCCGGGTCAGCACTCCCGGCGCCGCTGCGGTCGGCCTGTCGGCTCTGCACGCCTGCGCACTCCCGGCGCCGCTACGGTCGGCCTGTCGGCTCTGCACGCCTCCGGCGCGCTGCCGCCTCGGTCCGC
>QMMC01000240.1 GCA_003647065.1 Deltaproteobacteria bacterium
CTGACCGTTGACGTAGATCGTTCCGCTGACCGCGACAAGTCCGCCAATGAGCAGGGGCCATTAGATGGGAAATCGCCGAGACCACTTACGGCCGCCGGGGGCCCGGAAGATGGCGTTGGTGCTGTTCTCTATGGTGACCATGAGGCTGATCGCCGAGTACAAGAGCACCGCGACACCAACCCAGGTGATGGCGGTCAGGTCGATGCGTTCGGCCTCGTCGTAGAGCTGCAGCACCCAGGCGCTGAGGGCCTGCCCATCGGACCCCTCGGAGGTGCCTTGCGCTGTCGTGACATGCATGTCCGAGAGGCCGAGACCCGCGAGGTAGTCGGCTAGGCGGTCTCTGAAACGCGACACTCCCCCAACGGCTCGAACGGCCATCGTCCCCACGACCAGAACCGGCAGGAAGCTGAAGAGAGTGCGGTAGCTCAAGGCCGCCGCCATCTGAGTCGCGCTGTCGCGGCGGAGCCGGCGGGCTCCATACCTCCCGAGGTCGTAGGCGAACCTCGCTCGGCGCTCCCACCGGTTGAGCTCGGAGCGCGGCTCGGTGACCACCCGTTTCAGCCAAAGAGTTGCCAGGGCGACGAATTCGGCCAGGTTCCGCGGCTCTCGCTCCTTCATCCCCCCATGGTCGCCCGGGGGATGAATAAACCCCAAGAACTCCGCCGGTTTCGTCGATTTAGAGCCGTTCGTAAGCACCGGGGAGGAAGACATCGGCCCACCGGTCGAGGTCCGTCAGGCCTTCATCGGCCAGGGCCTTCTGTGTCCGAGCCATCTCCTCGCGGGCTCCCGTGCCCGGGCTCAGTTGCGCTCGTCGGTGGTTGGCGAACCAAGCGTGCAGATTCATGTCCGTCGCGTGGCCACGTTTCATGGTCTCGGTCAGCAGGGAGTAGGCACGGCCTCGGTCTCCCAGAAGAGAGTGGGCGCCAGCCTCGATGGCCGCCGCCGCGACGTCGGCCCACCCGGCCTTTTCTTTGCGGAGGGTCTTTGCCGCCGCCCGCGCCGCCTTCACGCGTTTCGGCACGGCAGCCTCGTTCTGCCGGGCGCTCATGAGCTCGATGCGTCCGCGGAGGTCCCAGATGCTCACTCGGTAGAGCTGAAGCGTCAGCAGCATCGACTTCTTCACCATGCCCCAGGCTGCGTCGAGGCGCGCCCGGGCCCGGTCCGCGTTTCCTCGGTAGAGATCAACCTCGCACGACACGGTCAGGTGCCAGAACGAAAGCAGCGTGAAGCGGTCCTTGCTCCATCGGCCGATGGCGGCATCCAGCTCGCGTTCGGCTGCTCTTGGATTTCCCGCCGCGAGGTGAGACATGGCGCGGAACTTGATGCGCAGGTACACCACGAGGAAGAGGTCGCCTCGGGCTTCGGCGTCGTCGAGGACGTCTTCGAGTTCCGCAAAGAGAGTGGCCCATTCGCCGCAGCGGTAGAGGCTGTCGAAACGGACGATGTAGGTCGTCGCCAGCTGCCACGCCACCCCCGTGCATTCGCGGCGCAGCCGGGTCACCGCGGCCAACTGCAACTCGGCGGCAACCTTCCAGCGACCTTCCAACCACGCGGCGCCGCCGACGCACGAATCGGTGAGCGCCTTGACGAAGGGGTCATCGACGCCCCCCGTCAGTCGTCGCGAAAGCCTCTCGAGCTCGCGGGTGCGCACTTGGGCCTTGGTGCCAGCGGTGGCGCTGAAGGGAATCTCGACCGCGACGGCTTTGGCGATGCGCACTTCGTCGCCGGCATCGAGGCTGAGGAGCAGGTGGTGGGTCTGGAAGCCCCCGGCTCGAATCGGATCGATCATCGATAGCCCGATCGCGACGGACCATGCGACGTCGATTTTCAGTAGCTCATCTGGGTCCTGCGCCTCCGGATGGCGGGGGGTGAAGTCGAGTCCCCGCACCCGCAACTGGGCGCGCCGGCCGGCGAAAGCGGCCAGGGCCATTGCTGGATGGTTGGGCATGCGCAGGCCGACGGCAGCGAGGACCACTCCGAGGAGGGCCATGCCTTCGTCGAGGTGACCACTGAAGAGAAGCTGTTCGACCGCTTGGTGGCGCATCAGGAGCGCGTTGCGCGGCGCGCTTTGGCCCACGGCTTCAGCGGCATCGAGGTAGGCGTGGGCTGCGTCCGCCCCGAGGCCCGCGTGGCGATAGGCGTCGGCGAGGGCGATGCGCAGCCGGTTCAGTACCTGCGTCTCGCCGGTCCCGAGGTCGAGGGCCACGCGGTAGAGGCGAGCCGCTCGGGCGAAGGAAAGTGAACTCTGGGCCCGGTCTGCTGCGCGCACGCTGAAGGTGAAAGCGCGCTCTGGCTCGCGAGCGGACTGGTAGTGCAGCGCCAGGGTTTCGTAGTCTTCGGACCCTAGGTCTTCGAGGGCCCGTGCGAAGGAGTAGTGATACGTGCGCTGGCTCTCGGGAGAGAGGCTTGCGACCACGGTCTCGCGAATCCGGTCGTGGTAACACTCGAGCTCTTCACTCGCTCCGGTTCCCCGTGACTTCAAGAGTCGAGCCGCACGGAGCCCACCGACCACCGCAGGTGACAGACTTTCGAGGTCGAGGGCGCGGCGAATTACGTCCGGTCCGAGGGGGCGACCGCAGATGGACAGGAGCTCTACCAGCCGCCGGCTCTCACCAGGAACCGCGGCGACCGTCGCGCGGATCACGTCCGCGAGGCGGGCCGGGGCGGGGGGCAGGGGTTGGTCGCTCTGCAACAGTTCTTCACGAGACACCACTTTCGCGTGGCGTGTCAGAACGTCGATGAAGAGCGGGTTTCCTCCGGACTCGTGGGCGAGCTCACCGGCCCATCCGTGCGGGTCGCCATCGAGGAGCCGCGTCGCGAGCATACGCGAGCGTTCTTCGTCGAGCTCGAGGACCTCCAGGTTCGTGACCGGGAGTTCGGAATCCGCCGCGAGCACCTCGGCCAAGAAGGCGCTCCTCGCGGCGTCCTCGCTGCGGTACGTACCGAGGAGCAGCAAACTCGGGGCATCGACACCCACCAGAAGTCGGCGGAGCACGGCGGCACTCGTCGCGTCCCCCCATTGGAGGTCGTCGATGAAGATGACCAGGGGCCTGCGATCGGCGATCGATCCGAGCAGCTCTCGGAGTGCATGGAACCCACGTCGCTGCCGTTCCTGCACGTCCGGAATGCCCCGGACGGCAGTGGATGCCGCCTCGAAACGCCTCACCCGGCGCAAGACCGGGAAGAGCTGCATCAAGTCCGCGACGTGATGCGGCTTGATGCGTGAGATTTCCTCGTCGCTCAGGCGCAGCAGGTAGGCGACGAGGCTGTCGATGACGCCGTCGAGGGCTTTGTAGGGAAGGGTCTCCTGGGCGTAGCAGCGTCCCTCGAGGACTACGGTGGTTCGCCTACGGCCCGCTACCCCGTGCACGAAGTGCCGAACGAGGGCGGACTTGCCGATGCCCGGTTTGCCGTGCACCAGGACGGTTACCGGGTGTCCCGCCCGCGATTCTTCAAACGCCGCGCTGAGCTCCTCGAGTTCGTCTTCGCGGCCTAGAAGGGGGGCTTCGGTGAGCACTCCCAATGTGGGCGCCGCGTTTCGATCGAGGTCTGTTCCGATCAGATCGCGAACCAGGTCACCGTCTCCCCGATCGGCCGGTGGCCGGCTGAGCAGCTGGCGGCAGAGGGTGGCGAGGTCGTTCGGGAGGTCGTCGAAGCCCTCGTCGAAGGGCGCCTCCTCGGCTTGCTTGGCGTGGAAGATTCCCAGCGTGGGCCCATCGAAGGGGAAGTCGCCGGTGAGAGAGCGATAGAGCATGACCCCCATCGCGTACCAATCCGCAGCCTGGGTGACGGTGGCGCCGGCGCATTGCTCTGGAGCCATGTACCGTGGAGTCCCCGCGATACCGCCAGCGACGGTTTCGAGGCCGCCTGGCCGCGGCGCGATATCGCCGACCAGGCCGAAGTCGAGGAGGACGACTCGCCCGGTGGGGGTGACCATCAAGTTCGAGCATTTCAGGTCACGGTGCAGTCGCCCCGCTTCGTGCAACGCCGATACGCCCTCCGCGAGCTGGAAGAAGACGCGGCGCACTCGATCCGGGTCGATGGCCGGGCGGACCCGCCGAGGCGCCGCGGGTTCATGGCTCTTTCGTAACCCCGAGTTCGACCGATCCCGGGTCGCCGTCGCGGCGGGAGAGGAGATTGCCGCTGAATCCCAATAGTCGGTCTCGGGGGTCAGGGCGTAGGGGAGGGTGCTGCCATCGATGAGCTCCATCGTGAAGAACCAGATCCCCTCGTGCTCGGCGAGGTCGTAGAGCCCGACGAGGTTGGGGTGGCTGATCCCGGCGAGGCTGCGGAATTCTCGTTTGAAACGAAAGAGGGTGTCCGGGTTGATCGAGTTCAGGTACTTGAGGGCGACGGCCGTCTCCCGCTCCCGATCGAATGCCTCGTAGACGACGCCGAAGCCGCCGCCTCCGAGCCGTTTCACGATCTCGTACCGGTCCGGGAGCCGGTCCGAACTAAGCTCATCCTGCGTTGAGGTGATCATCTCGAGGGCAGCGGCTCTTCGTTGACACGGTCCGGCGAGGCCGCCGAGACAGGCCCGAAACGTAGGCGTGGTCGTACAAGAATACGGCCAGCCGAGGGCTGGGGATAGAGGGGGATGCCGGTACCGCGATCGATGATGCGGGCGTCCCGGGACGAGGTCACCGAGCTGTCCCTACGACGGGGCACCTCCGGGCGGAAGACTGGCTCAGCGATGCCCTCGGAGAGACGTGCCGCAGTGATCGAAGACGTCGTCATACCGGCCAAGTATTGACCGGCGAGGGCTTGCGGGGCGCCGGGACCCTGGCTACGATCGAATTCGCCACAGGGCCCGGGGGCAGCAGACCCGCCCCGGGTTGTTGGCGACGGACGGTTTGAGCACCATTGGAACCCCCAGGTAGCACCCTCATCGCGGTCGTGACCGCCATCGTCATCGGCGCGATGTTCTCGGCCCTCGACGCTAGCCTCGTCAAGCTCGGAGAGGTGCGCCTGCGGGCCCTCAGCGACGAAGGCGGCCGGTACGCCGCGACCGCGAAGCGGACTCTGGCGAACTTCGGCCGCATTCGGGCCCGGCTGAGGACCTGGCGCGTGCTCTCGTTGACGGTGGCCGCAACCCTCGCCGCCTATTCCGTGGGGCACCTCGGGGGGCTCTGGGCGGCCCTCGGCGCCGCCGCCGCGGTCGGGCTCGTCTATTCGGTGATCGTCGAGATAGGCGGGACCCTCGCTTCGCAACGGGCCGGGACCTGGACTCTCGCTGCCCTCCGGTATCTCAGGCCCTTCGAAGTCTTGATGATTCCCCTTTCCCTGCCTGTTCACATCATCGGTGAGTTCCTCGAAGAGAAGGTTGAGCCCGTTGCGGAAGAGAACATGGACCGCATCACTCAGATCGGCCTCGAACAGGTCATCGCCCGGGGCGAAGAAGCGGGGGCCCTCGGGGAGGAGCACGCCGAGCTCATCCGGAGCGTCTTCGAGTTCAAGAACACCGTCGCCCACCAGGTCATGGTTCCGCGCACTCACATGGTCGCCTTCGAGGCCGCCCAGAGCGTCGCAGCTGTCGCCTCGATGATCGAGGCGGAGGGGCATAGCCGTTATCCCGTCTACGAGGGCCGTATCGATCAGGTCGTCGGTATTCTCTATGCCAAGGACCTCTTCGCCCGCCTCGGGCGGGGCGAGGGGGGAGACCTGACGGTCGGCGAGCTCCACCGGACACCGGTGTTCTTTGCGTCCGAAACGCAGAAGATCGGTACCCTTCTCCGGGAGATGCAGCGCCGTCGCGTGCACCTTTCCGTCGTCGTCGATGAGTTCGGCGGCGTGAGCGGCATCGTCACCCTCGAGGACATCCTCGAAGAGATCGTGGGGGAGATCGAGGATGAACATGACGAGGGCGACCAGCTCGTCGAAGAGCTGGCTCCGGGTCGCTACCTCGTCGATGCGGGGCTCTCGATCTACGACCTCGAAGACCAGATCGGCCTCAAACTCCACGATGTGAACGGTGACTACGATTCTGTGGGGGGCATGATGATCGACCTCGTCGGCCACGTGCCCACCGTGGGGGAGGCGGTCGAGACCGGCCGCTACCGGCTCACCGTCCGGGATGGCGATCAGAAGCACATTCGTCGGGTCGAAATCACCCTCCTCGACCACGTCGCCGCGGAGTGAGAGGGCGCCGCGGGAGGTCCGTGCGCCTCCGTCGTTTTTAGCTATTCTCCCGCGACAATGGCCACTCCCCTCGTATCGCGCCCCATGGGCTTCCTTTCGGACGTGCACGGAAACATCGAGGCCCTCGATGCCGTCCTCGGCGAACTCCGCAGGATGGGCGTGACCGACATCTACGTCGCCGGGGACCATCTGCTCGGCGGGGACGCGCCCCTCGAGGTTTGGCGTCGCCTGGTGGATCTCGGCGCGATCTGCACCAGGGGTCCCGGGGACGAAGCCCTCGCGACGATGGACCCTTCGAAACTCGAGGCGCTCACCGACGACGCCCGCGAGCGCCTCGCCCGCTTCGTTTCCACGAGAGACGCCGTCGGCGAGCTCGTGCTCTCGCAACTCAAGAAGCTCCCGGAATCCATCCGTCTACCGATGGTCGACGGTCGGGAGCTGGTGATGACCCACGGATCGCCGGCAGACCCTCATACGGAAATCTCCCATGATTTGACCGAGGCCGAAGTGACCGCCCTCGTGCACGGGGACCCCGCGGACCTCTTCATCTGCGGCGCGACCCACGTTCCCTTCGACCGCACCATCGATGACATACGGGTGGTCAACGTGGGCTCCGTCGGGGAGTCACCGGAGGGCCGCGTAGCCCACTTCACGGTCGTGACGCCGGAGCTCGAGGCCGCCGAGGTCCACCAGACCTGGGTCGAATACTGAGCCCCCCCATTTTTGGAAAGCTTGGTGTGCGGCGATGTAGGATACGTTCTTCATGGTTCCCAAGCGGCAAATCAAGGGTCCGGCCCGGGCTCGGAAGTCGCCGGCGCTCCGGGAGCGTCGCTACGTGGCTCTCGACCGCCAGACCGAGGAGCTACTCTTTTCCAAGCTCGAGGTGCTCTCCGAGGGCAGTGTTCGGGACGGCGTTTTTTTCGGCAGTACGATGATCTCCATAGACCTCACGCGCGTTGAAGCGCACTTGCGGCGGCCACTCGGAATCGAGGGCCGGGCGGCGCTGCTCCAGACCCTCGATGGGTCCGTGCGTGTTCGGATTCGAGCCATGCGCATCGCCGTCGAGGAGGTCACCCGTCGTCACCCGGCGGAGACCCTCGGGACCGCCCAGGTCGAGACACACATTCAGATCTCGGGCGACCAGCTCCACCTCGACATCGACGTCGAGGTGCCCTTCGGCGTATCGTCGGCTGACAGCCGATGACCGAAGAACAGGACAACGTCATCCACGTCCGCTTCGGCAAGGACGGGAACGCAGAGGTGAGCAACGTCGCTCAGGCCGCGCCCCCTTCCGAGCCGGCTGCGCCGAGCGCCTCACGTCGTGAACGTCACGACGACCCCCTCGCGGACCTCTACAGTATGGATGAGGTCGCCCGGGTCTTCGGCCTCAAGGTGGGTCGCCTGCGCTATTGGGACCGGTCGGGGTTCATCAAGCCGTCCGGGCGGTCCGGCCGCCGACGCTTTTACACCTTCCTGGACCTCATCGGGCTGCGCGTCGCGAAGGGTTTGCTCGATGGTGGCATGACCTTGCAGCAGGTGCGGAAGAGCGTCGACGCGCTGAAGACCAATTTGCCGAAGGTCGTGCGCCCGCTCTCGGAGCTGCGCGTAACGACGGACGGAACTACCGTCGTCGTTCAGGGCGAGAACGGCACCTTCGAGCCCACCACCGGGCAAATGGTCCTCGATTTCGAGGTAAGCGCCCTTCGCGACGATGTGGTGCGCGTCCTCGATGAACGTCGAATCGGCGCCGGCGAGCGGCAGCGGGCCTACGACCTCTACCTCGAGGGGTGCCGCCTCGACGAAGACGATGCTACGAGCGGTCGGGCCGCCGACCTCTACCAGCAGGCTCTCGCCCTCGACCCGGCGCTCTCCAACGCGATCACCAATCTCGGCAATCTCCGTTTTCGCGAGGGGGACCTCGACGAGTCCGAGCTCCTCTACCAACGGGCTCTGACGGTCGACCCAGCGCAGCCGGAAGCTCACTACAATCTCGGCTTCCTAGCCTTCGAACGCGGTGATGCAGAGGCCGCCGTGCCACATTTCGAGCAAGCGCTCGAACAAGACCCGAGCTTCGCCGACGCCCACTTCAACCTGGCCATGGCCCTCGAAGAGCTCGGCCGGGGGGCCGCCGCGCGTCCCCACTGGGATACCTACCTACGTCTCGACCCGTCTGGTCCCTGGGCTGAAGTCGCTCGACGCCACCTGAGTCGCCCCGAGGCCTGACAGCTCTACTCGTCTTTGCGTCCCGGAAGGGGGGGCGGGACCGAAGACCGGCCATGTGACGGTGACGGCGGCGGCGGCGGGGGTGGGCGCATGCTTCCGGCGCGCGGCGGAGGTGGCGGGCGCCGGCTCCCGGCGCGCGGCGTAGAGGGTGGAGGAGGCGGAGGTGGGACGCTCGCCCCCTTCGTGTCGACGACCTCTTGGTCGATCTCCTCGAGGATGGCGTGACCGTCGAGCTCCTCGATGTCGTCGTGGTCTTCTCCGACTCCGTCGACCTCGAGCAGATCGATGTCCCCGGTCTGGAGGGCGAGTTCAGCCTCGTGCCCATCTTGCTCGGGGCTCTCTTCTATATCCGAGATGTCGAGCTCGGCCGTCACCGACGGCCCCGGATCCGCTTGGCTGACGTGCGGTGCCGTGACGTCGCCGGTGTCGAAGTCCAACGGAGAGCTGGCCTCTTCTGGCGAGGGCGAAGACTTCATCGACTCCTCGAAGGCAGACCGCTGCCCTGGGTCTAGCTCCCCGAGGAAATCGTCGGAGGTCTCGAGGTCGGTTTCGTCCTCGAACTCCATGCGCCTCCCGGTTGGAGCCAGGATGGGGCGGGGCGTCTCTTCGTCGAGCCTTCTGGGCGGGGGGGAGCTCTCCCCGGCCGGCGCAGCGGACGCCGGGGCGTCATCGACGAGGCCTTCGGGGACGAGGCCTTCGGGGACGAGGCCTTCGGGGACGAGGCCTTCGGGGACGAGGCCTTCGGGGACGAGGCCTTCGGGCCCGATCTCATCGGCCGTGAGACGACGCGTGCTGTGCTTGAGCCGGCTCACCGTATCGATTGCGTCTTCGTCGTCGGGTGCTTCGGTGAGTACCCGCTTCCATGCGTCGATCGCCTCCCACCGGTTGCCGAGATCCATTTCCCAGATTTGGGCGACTTCCTTGTAGAGCTCGACCTTCTTCGTATGGTCGGCCCTCGCGGCTTCCTTCTCGAGGACCAGCAGGAGGTCCTGATGTCGTCCGGACTTCCGCAGGCAGTGCTTCAGGCGCGGCGCGACCTCCGGGTCCTGGCGGCGAAGGGAGTGCAGACGGGTGAATACGTCGGCGGCCTCACTGTGGCGGCCGAGTTCGATTTCCAAGATGCGACCGCGGCGCTTCATCAGGGCGGCTGCGGTGCTCTGGTCGAGGGCCTCGGCGACCAAGCCCTCGAGGTGTTTCTGGAAGGCCTCGAGATGTCCATCTTGCTCGGAGAGTTCTTCGAGCTCATCGAGGATGGTGGTGTCATCGGGGGCATAGCTCGTCGCCTGGACCAGGAGACTCAGCGCCCCCGGGCGGTCCTCGAGATCGTCGAGGTGTACCTGGGCGGCGCGCTGCAGCATGACCGCGCTCGCTCCGGGGGCGTCTTCGGCGACCTTCTCTGCGAGCTCCCGGTAGATGCCCACGAGGGCTCTCTGGGCCGCCCCCGGGCCATGGGCCGGTCTCAGGTCATCGAACTCCCGCATCGCGGCTTCGATGACGCCGAGTAGCTCTGGGGACTTGCTGGCGAGGACCGCCTGCTGGACGAGGCCGAGGGCCCGGCTTCGGTCGGAGAGCGCGTCGTCGGCGAGGGTCGCGCTGCGCAGCAGAGCTGCGACTCGCCCTTCGTCGTCCTTGGCCGTGCTCCGCCGTCGGTCGTAGACGATGAAGAGCTCTTCTGCCCGTCCTGCCCGCGGCGCCAGCTCTTCGGCGAGCTCGAGCACCTCGTCGTCGTGCACCGCGAGACTGCAGGCTCGGAGGAGACGGTCGAGGGCCCCACTCGGGTCTTTGGCCTTCGTGTCGAGGAGGTGCGAAAGGCGTACGAGGAGTGCGACCTTTGTCTGGTTGTCCGGGGCCTGGCCGAGAAGCGTGTCGTAGACTTGGGTCACTCGGGGCCAGGCGCTCGCCGCTTCGCCTAGGCGATCGACGTCGTCGAGGACCGACCGGTCCTCGAGGTTGGTGGCGAATGCGCGGAGCGTGGCTTCGAGGGCGCGTCCCGCATCATCGAGGTAGTCCTCGAGCACCCCCGATGCGTCGAGCCAGCGGCGCCGCTGCTCTTCCGGGTCTTCCGTGCTCTGGGCGAGGCCCACGTAGAACTGCGCCAGCGCTTCACCCCGGGCGACTTCCCGGGCGAGGTCCCGGAGGGCCTCCTCGCATTCTTGATCGCCCTCGGCCGCATGTTCCGTGAGGCGTTTCCACGCGCCGTCCACGTCTCCGAGGTGCTCGACGCATACTCGTGCGGCTCGCCGGACGAGACCATTGACGACGTCCCGTCCTTGTTCGATTCCGGAGAGAGCATCGAGCGAGGTGAGCAGCTCTTCGTGTCGCGCGGCCGCCTCGAGGAGCGGAATGCGACGCCGTTGGGGAGCGGGGTCCGTCAAGTCGGCGTCTGCCCAGTGCCCGAGCGCGTCGATGGCTCGGGCCGAGTCGTCCAGCTCGTTTTCGTAGAGGTCCGCGAGGCGATGGGCGATGGGTACGCGCAAGCCATCGTCTTCGGTGATGGCCAGTTGGCGCTCGAGGGCCATCGACAGCTTCGAGCGGTTCCCCAGCTTCTCGGCCAGCGCCGCCATGCGCCCGAGGGCGCCGAGGTGATTGGGGTCGATGCGCTCGATGACGTCCGAGAGCACGGCCAGTGCGCTC
>QMMC01000241.1 GCA_003647065.1 Deltaproteobacteria bacterium
CGTAGACGAGGTCGTAGGCGTCAGCCGGTGCCCTCGGCGGGTAGAGGCCGGCGGCCGCCGGCCTCAGCCCTGCGAGCGCGTCGAGACAATCCTGCGCCGAGTCGTGCCCCTGGCCACTGCATTGGGCGGCGTCGAACTCGACGACCTCATCACGCTCACGTGCGAGCTGAGCGAGCGCCGACGCATGCCGCGCCTTGGCTTCGTCGAGGTTGAAGAGCCGATGCGCAGCGAGGCCGAGCGCACCCGTACCGAGCGTCGCGAGGACGGCGACAAGCTCGTCGGTCGCTCCCGGGAATGCCTCGCGCAATGGCTTCTCGCCCGTCCACGGCGCTCGCGCCGCCGGATACCGTTCTTGGAACTCCTCCCAAACGTTCATTTCGACCTTCGGCTCCTTCCGAGTTCAGACGATATATCGATGATGGAGGATCCGCGGCAGTTACGCCGGCGTCGAGTAGCATCCTGCGCGATGACGCACATCAGTAGAAGAGCTCACACCCTCACCGCCCTGGCCTTCCTCGTCGCGGGGATGTCGACGCCAGCGCGTTCGGTGGCCCAAAGCAACACATCTGCGCCGGACGATGGCACGACGGCGACGGACGACGCAGCATCGGCCGACGCCGCCCAGGTACGACCTCCGGTGCGCAGCACCGTCGTCGGCGGGCACCGCTTTCTGTTGTCGCGCGGCTTCGACACGGCGTTCACCACGTCGACGGCAGTGGTGGAGATCGGCGGCGGCTACGCGCGGCAGGAGGTCCTGAACCCCGGACCGCTGCCCACACTGCTCCGGAAGAACACCTTCAACCTCTTCGCGGTGGGCCTGGGCACCAGTGGACAGGTGGGGCTCACGGATTGGATCGCGCTGCGCCTCTCGCTCGACGCGCTCATCTACATCGGCACCGGCATCATCGACGCCATCAACAGCGGCGCGACGGTGGCCGCCGACGCGAGCTTCGGCGCCGTCCTGGGCTGGAACGTCGGCGACGTCCGCCTCGGCGTCACGACGGATGTCGGCTATGGCTACGACTACGGCTTCTTGCCCATCCGGCTCATCGACGACGATCCCGACTCGTACTCCTCGGGGAGCGTGAACAGCGTCGCCTGGGTCAACAACGTGGTGGCGAGCTGGGGCGTCACGCCCTGGCTGGGCCTGTCGGCCCGTGTGCTCTTCGCCTACGACCACGCCTGGAACGTCACCGAAGAGCTGAGCCCGGACCTGAGCATGGTCATCACCAACCGGCGGACCATCGACGGCGTACGTATCGGCGGCGGGCTCGCTGTCGACATCGATCTGATGGCCGGGGTCGAGTGGCCCTTCAGCCTGCTGCTCGCCTACAGCCCTACCCACTCGACGCTCCTCGAGGCGACCACCCACCTGATGAACTTTGGCTTCTTCTACAAGAAGTTCGGCGACGTGCAGTATGGCCTCGACGTCCGCTACGCGTTCCGCGAGACCTCCCTCGTCACCCCGGAACGTAGGAACTCCATCCTGCTGGCGACGATCAGCCTCAGGTACCTCTGGTAGTGACCTCAGCGACCCGCGTAGCGTCATGAAGCACCGCCAGAATGATACTGCGCTTACAGTGAAGTCACGCCACTCTAGCCATCTCCATCAACGCGGTTCAAAAACCGTCCCGCCGGGACGCTACTGGTCAGGCCCGTCGTAGGGCGGGCTCTTCCTTGTTGGACACGGGCACAAGGCGGGTAGGATGCGCGCGTGACCAAGCCGTTAATCACGAATGACGCTGTGGTGCTGGGAGTGCTCCTGGTCATCCTCGCGCTCATCTTCGCGACGAGCAGCAGCGAGGACCCGCGCTGGAAGAAGTTTTACAAGTACGTCCCGGCGCTCCTGCTCTGCTATTTCATCCCCGGCCTGCTCGGGACACTCGGTGTCATCTCGGGCGACGAGTCGCAGCTCTACTTCGTGGCGTCGCGCTACCTGCTCCCCGCGAGCCTCGTGCTGCTGACGCTGTCGCTCGACCTGCCCGCCATCCGGCGTCTCGGCGGCAAACTCATCCTGCTCTTCGCGACGGGCACCTTCGGGGTGATGGTGGGCGGGCCCCTCGCGCTCCTGATCGTCGGCGCAATCGCGCCGGACGTCGTCGGCGGCGAGCCTCCCGACGAGGTGTGGCGCGGCATGGCCACGGTGGCGGGGAGCTGGATCGGTGGCGGCGCCAACCAGACGGCCATGAAGGAAGTCTTCTCGGTCGGCGACGAGGTCTTCTCGAGATGGATCGCTGTCGATGTACTGGTGGCCAATGTCTGGATGGCGTTCCTGCTCTTCGGCGCGGGGGTCTCGTCACGCATCGACCGCTGGACGGGCGCCGACACCACCGCGATCGAGACGCTGAAGCAGAAGGTCGAGCAATACCGGAAAGCCCATGAACGGGCGCCGACGACCACCGACTTCTTCCTGATGCTCGGCGTCGGCTTCGGCTGCACGGCCGTCGCGCACCTCGGCGCCGACTTCCTCGGGCCCTACTTCGAGGCGAACCACCCCGGCCTCGCGCGCTTCAGCCTCACCAGCAAGTTCTTCTGGCTCATCGTCATCACGACGACTCTCGGGATCGTCGCGTCCTTCACCCGGGTCCGGGAGCTCGAAGGGGCCGGGGCCTCCCGGGTGGGCTCCGTGCTTCTCTACGTTCTGGTGGCGACCATCGGCATGAAGATGAACCTGCTCGCGATCTTCGACCAGCCCGGCATCTTCATCGTCGGCTTCGTGTGGATCGCCTTCCACGCCACGCTGATGCTCGGCGTCGGACGGCTCGTCCGCGCCCCGTTCTTCTTCATCGCCGTGGGCAGCCAGGCAAACATCGGCGGCGCCGCCTCGGCGCCGGTCGTGGCTTCCGCCTTCCATCCGGTCCTCGCACCCGTGGGTGTGATCATGGCCGTCCTCGGCTACGCCGTCGGGACGTACGGCGCATGGCTGTGCGGCCTGGCGATGCAGGCGATCGCGCCGTAGGGCGACCGCCCTAGAGTGGCTCGCGAACGACGTAGGTCGTCATCGCGCCCTTCCCCTTCACCTCGATGGTGCCTCGTTCTTCGAGGTCGAATTCGTGTTTCACCAGTTTTGCCGTCTCGGCGCTGAGGTGCACCCGCCCAACCACACCATGGGATTCCATGCGACTCGCCGTGTTTCGGTATCGCCCCACAGGTCGTAGGAGAATTTCTTCTTACCGATGACGCCCGCGACTACGGGGCCAGAATTGATGCCGATGCGCACGCTCAGTTCGTGATGACCGGACTCGTTGAAGAGGGCAATGGCGTCGCGCATGCCGAGTCCCATGCGCGTCGCGATCACGGCATGTTCCGGGTTGGGTTCCGGCAGCCCGACCGCAGCCATATATGCATCCCCGATGGTCTTGATCTTCTCTACGCCCAGGCGGTCGGCGAGCTCATCGAAGCGCGAGAAGATGTCATTCAGCAGACGAACGAGTTCCGCGGGGTCGAGTCGTTGGCTGAGTTCGGTGAACCCGACCAAGTCGGCAAACACGACACTGACATCGGCCAGCCCATCCGCAATGTCGTCATCGCCATCTTTGAGTCGCGCGCAAATCGAAGCGGGGAGCACGTTGAGAAGTAGCCGCTCGCTACGCGCATGTTCTTCAGAGAGCGCCGCTTCGGCCTTCCGGGCATCGCCGTCGAAGAGGAAGGCGACGAGGGCGAGAGTGAAGCAGGTGGCGAGGATCGTCAGCAGAGAGAAGGCGCGCGCTACGTCCGTGGATTCACCGGCGGGCAGGTGGGAAAAGTACAAAAAGGCCACCACCGCAAAGACAGTCCACGGATAGTGGAACCACTGCTTTCGCGTGCTGACCAGAAAGACGACCGGGACGAAGGCGAGGTAGTAAAAGTGAAAACCAAACTCGGGCCCCGCGATGTAGGAAACGGCAGCCAGATGCACGTTGTTCACGAAGAGAAACTGGCTAACGGCGAAAAGACGGCGACCCGCGCGTACGTGCCAATAGGCACTGAGGTGAATCACCACGGCCGCAATATCGAGCCAAACGACCTGGGTCAACTCGGGCGCCACGACCAAGAGAATCCCGGCATAGACGACCAGTGACGCCGCCGCGATCAGAGTGAACTGATTGAGAGCCTGTACCTTGCGCCGCGTCTCGTATGACAGACCGTCGGTACCAACGGCGGCGAGTCGTCGCCAAAGGGCCGCGATCATGCCAGGAGCGTACACCTCATCGACGATGACCGGGACTTTGCAGGTTATGCTCGTCTCGCATGACGTCGGGGGTCGGACACTCACGTAGCGATGCGCCGTAGGGCGCCAACCTCGGCGGGACCTCCTCGCCTTTCATGGCGGGTGGTAAGCTCCACCCGTGAAAAGCCGACCGGTCCTCGCGGCGGCTGCCGCCGCGTTCTTCATCACGGCCTGCGGTGACTCGGGGGCAGGCAGCGACGCAGACGTGGGCGTCGACGCCGGACGAGTTGCCGCGCCCCCGCAGATCCCCTGGCTCGCTACGGGCGTCCCGCCCCTCGCGTTCACGCCATGTCCATCGGGATGGCGCGAGGTGAGCGACTCGGGAGTCACGACCTGTGAGCCCTACCCCGAAGCCGGTGCCGCGGACTGCGCCGCAGGCGATGCGCACTTCCCAGGCGAGGCGGGCTGCCGTCCGATCGGCGACCCCTGCCCCTCTGACGATTACGCCTCGACGCTGCCCACCGATGCGTTGGTGCTCTACGTGAACCCCCGCGCGAGTACCGGCGGCGATGGCGCTCGCGGTGCGCCGTTTCAGGACCCCTCCGATGTCCCGTGGGGCTCCCTCGCGGCAGGGACGACGGTCGCGCTCGCCAAGGGCACGTACGACGACGCCCTCGAGGTGCCGGCGGGCGTCGCGGTTGTCGGCGCATGCGTTGCCGAGACGATCATCACCGGCGTCGCGTTCGAGCATCTCTCCGTGCTCGCCGTCACGACCGCGGGCGAGCCGGCGCTCTTTCGCAACCTGACGATCGTGGACGTGCCTCGAGTGGCCATCTGGGCGCGCGACGGATTCGCCCTCGAAGTAGACGGCGTGCTCGTGGAGCGCTCTAAGATCACGGGCGTGCTCGCCACCGCAAGCAGCTCTCTCGTTGCACGGAACCTGGTCGTGAGGGACACGCAGCATTCGAGCGGCATGTTCGGCCGGGGGGTGAGCGTCGAAGGCGGGTCTCGCCTCGAAGGCTCACGAATGATCGTGGAGGGCTCGTTCGACTTCGGGATCTCGGCAGCCGATCGCGACAGCGAGGTCGTGCTCAGCGACGTCGTCGTGCGCGGCACGCGGCCGCGTCCCGGCGACATGTCCTTCGGCGGAGGGATCGGCGCGGGGAGCCGGGCACGCATCGACGCGACGCGCGTGCTCGTCGAAGCGAACCACGACTTCGGGGTGGCCAGCGGAGGCCTCGAGACCGTCGTGACCCTCACCGACGCCATCATCCGTGACACGCGGCCACCCGGGGAGGGTTCCGGAGGCGCGGGCGGCGCCGGCATTGCCGTCCTGGATGGCGGCAGGGCCGAGCTCACGCGCGTGCACGCGGTGGGCAACCACCAGATCGGCATCGCCATCTCGGCACCGGACACAACCGCCGTCCTCGAGCACGTCGTTGTCTCGGACACGACGCCCAACGACACCGACGACGTGTTCGGTCGGGGCATCAACGTGCAGGAGGGCGCACGTCTCGACGCGAGTCACGTCGTCGTCCAGCGCAATCATGACGTAGGCATCTTCCTCGGCGGGCCCGGCGTAAACGCGACGCTCACCAACACGGTCGTTCGCGACACGCTCCCGCGAGCGAGCAACGGCGGCGGCGGCAGCGGCATCTCGGTCCAGACCACCGCGAGCCTCGATGCCTCACAGGTCCTCGTCGAACGGAACCACGAAGTGGGCATCGTGGTCCTCGGTGAGGACGCCGAAGCGCACCTCGTGGACGTCGTCGTACGCAACACCGAACCTCGTCAGGAGAACGACTTCTTCGGCTACGGGATCTGCGCTCAGGCGACCGGAACAATCACGGGCGAGCGGGTGGTCGTCGACGGAGCCTACGAACTCGGCCTGTTCGCCATCGCCGGAGGCACCATCACGATGAGCGATCTCGCGATCCAGCGTGTCGAGCGCTCGCAGTCCGACGACCCCTCGCGGGTGACGGGGTACGCCCTCGCCGCGATTAGCGCCACGGTCGACGTCACGGGATTCGAGGTGAGCGACTCGACCACCTGTGGGCTCTTCGTCGCCGCCGGCACCAGCACCGGCGAACTCACCAGCCTCGATGTCCGCTCGGGCATCGTCGAACGCTCCGTGATCGGCGCGTGCATTCAGGTCGACGGATACGATTTGTCCCGACTGATGCGTGATGTGGAATACCGCGACAACGAACTGAACCTCGACGTCACGATGCTGCCAGTCCCGGAAGGCCTCGGGGCGTCGATGCCATGACCCGGTGGAAGGGACACAGGTCGCGAGGCTTCTCCCGCTCCCGTTCCGATTCGAGAGGTCGCACTCGCACTCGAATCACAGCACTTCCACGGAAGAGTTCAGGTGTCGGCGGCGAACTCATCGTCGTGACGCGAACAAGTCGGGAGACACTACTCAGCCTCCCCGGCAGCGTTGGTCCCGGTGGGGACTGCATGACCGACGACGCCTTCGCCTGTGCCGCCGCCGGTGGCGCGGCCTGGAGCTTCCCATTCGCCCATTGCGACGCCAACTCCCGCCGAGGGGCGCTCGTCGTCGACATCGGCCGCGAGAAACATGTCCGACAAACGTCCGCCGGAGTCGCCAAGTGAGCCGAGAAGCATCGTCTGTGCCTCTCTCATCGCCACTGCCACCTCCATCGCCATGCGGTCACGGGCGGCGATTTCGGCCGCGAGGCCTGGCGATGGGCCGCGCAGTACGCACTCGTGGCCTGCGGCGTCGAGGGCCACCACGGCAACCCCCTGGGACGGCGCCCCGGGGCCTAGGTCGTGAGACAATATGGAGGCGTCTACTCTCGCGACTTCCTCGGTTCCCCGTCGAATCGCGTAGGCGACGACGCCGACGTCATCGGTCGCGGCGGGCCACTCGAGCCGTAAACCCTGCGCATCAGCCGGGCCCGTGGCCACTTCTTCGAGCCTCGCGTTGTATGGAAAGCTGGGCGGGAACGCGTCGCGAGTCGTCAGGGGGGCCGACTCGTTGCCCGCCTCATCGACGGCGACGACCGTGAACGCGTGGGCCTCGCCGAGGTCGACGTCGCGCAGCGTCGCCTCCTGCTGCGGCCTGGCGATTCGCGTCACCTCGCCATCGTCGAGTCGAATGAGGTAAGCCGCCAAGGCGATATCATCGGTCGCCGCCGGCCAGCGCAGCACGACACTCTGGGGCGCTCCCCGATGAGCCTCGAACTCTGCCGTCGCCTGGAGCTGCCCCGCCCCGAAGACAGGAGGCTCGTGGTCGCCAGGGAGGGTGGCTCCGAGGGCCGTCGATTCGTTGCCGACCGAGTCCACGGCGACGACCTCGATCGCGTGGTCCACCACCGAGTCGAGGTCATCGAGGGAGTACCTCTGGCTCGTCGGAGCGAGCCTCGCCGCGGCCGCGCCGTCGATGCGAACGAGGTACGCCTCGACCCCGCTCGGGTCATTCGCGGCTGGCCACGCCAGCTGAAGGGCTCCGGGTTCTCCTTCGATCGAGACTTCACCCTCAGTCCAGGTCGGCGGGTCCGTATCGGCGCATCCCGAGAGGGCCAAGAGCACCACGAAAGACATGAGGGCGAGCGGCCTCACGGCTAGAAAAGTATGTTTGTGGCGGAGCGGGAGCATGAGCGACTGTAGTACGGGGCGGAGGCGTTCTTCTTCCCCGCTACGTAGGCCGCCGTGACGAGCGCGCGGGGCCGGGCGCGCTCGCCGCCATGTCCCGGTGATGAAAGAGGGGAGGTGCGGACTCCCCGTACTCTCGTAGCGTTCTCGTCTCTCGTCACCCGGCGTCCGCAGCCGCTGCGTCGGTAACGGCATCACCCGCGTCGGCGGCAGCGTCGCCAGCGTCGGCGGCAGCGTCGCCAGCGTCGGCCGCGCCACTGTCACTCGGCCCGCTGTCCGCGCCACTGTCACTCGGCCCGCTGTCCGCGCCACTGTCGCTGGGCCCGCTGTCCGCGCCTGCGTCGCGGCACTCGGTGGTGATCTCGGGGTCGTTGTCGTCGCAGTCTTCGTAGTCGAAGTAGCCGTCACCATCGCGATCGACGGATGCGGGGCTCTTGTTGTGCACCAGGACCCCACCGGCGAAGTAGTTGTGATGGCCCTCGACTTCGATGTTGTAGACGGTGACTCCTGACTCTTCGTTGGCGTAGCTCTCGAACAACGCGGGCGCTGCACCGGTGCCGTCCGCGATCATCAACTCGGCGCCATCGACGAGGTCTTCGGCGGCGACCCAATCGCCGCCGGCCCAGAATGGATGGTTTCCAGTGACCTGCACCTGACGGCCGTCGGCGAGGGTCAGGGATCGCACGGTCTCGTCCTCGTGAACGAAGGTGGTCCGGACCCGGGCCGGGACACGTTCACGAAGTTCAAAATCATAGGCGTAGACGAGGTCACCCGCGACGAGCGACTCGATGGCGACAGGGCCCTGGGGCGTGTCGATCAATGTGCCGGCCGCGAAACAGGAATCGTTGAAACAGGCAGGGAGTGCTGTGGCACCGAGGGCCACGAGCACCGACAGAGCGGCGCTGAGCATAGTGAGTCTCTTCATCATTCCTCCGACCTCGCATCGTGCAGGAATCGCGCCGACGGTTTGAGACGCATTTCCATGCGCCGGGGGAGTGAACGATGTGCCACACCGTGCCAGGTGGGTCTGGGAGTTCGCACTCGCATGAAAGGGGGACGCCGAGCGCCCCCAAACGGGTTGCCCCGCCGCGAATAGAGTTGGCGAAGCGAGTTGGGTGCGGAGGACAATTGAGGTCAACGGTTCCGAGGGCATCCCCACGACGATCCGCAACGACGGTTTCATCACAAACCACGGCACCATCGAGAACAACGGCAACATCGTAGGCTTCGGCCAGCTAAGCAACGAGTGCGGCTCGACCTACAACCTCTTGCACGCCTTCGTGTCCCCGTGGGACCCGACGGGGGCGGATCACGACATCTACGACGGCGCGTGCTCTCCTCCCGATCGAGACGGCGATGGCGTGCCCGACGCAGACGATCTCTTCCCCGACGACCCGCTCGAGAGCGCGGATGCGGACGGCGACGGTGTCGGCGACAACGGCGACGCCTTCCCCGACGACGCCAGCGAGACGATGGACTCGGACGGCGATGGTGTCGGCGACATCGCCGATGCGTTCCCCGACGACGCCAGCGAGACGACCGACTCGGATGGCGACGGCGTCGGCAACAATGGAGATGCCTTCCCCGACGACCCGGCGGAATCGATGGACTCGGATGGCGACGGCGTCGGCAACAACGCAGACCCGTTCCCCTGCGACCCGGACGACGAGGTTGGGATCGCGGTCGATGCCGCCGGCGGATGGGTCCTCGAGTATGTCTCCTTCCTGGACCCGGGCGACGTGCCCGAGCTGCCCACAGGAGTTTCGCTCCACTACCGGGTGCTCGAGTTCGCGTTGACCAAAGAAACGCCGGGCGGCGACGCCGTCGTCACTATCACCTATCCCGACGCCCTCGCGGCGGCCTCGGCCTGGTGGTTCTACGGGCGCACCACGGCGGACGAGGAGCGCCATTGGTACGCATACCTCGCCGCCGCCCTCGACGGGAACACCGTAACCTTCACCCTCTCGGATGGCGCGGCCGCCGACAGCGACCTCGAGGTCAACGGACGCATCGTCGAAGCGGGTGCGCCGGGAACACCGGATCCAGACGGCCCGCCAATCGACCCGCCGGCCGGCGAAACGAGCGGGTGCGGTTGCACGACCGCGTCGGCCCGCGAGCAAGGGACGAACGCGGTGCTGCCGCTCCTCGCCCTCGGCGCCATCGTACTTCGGCGTCGGCGTCGTCGGAGGGCGACCTCAAGAGCCAGTCGGAGCGCTCAGCGATAGCCCTCCGGCACGTCAGGCTGAAACGTCAACCGAACGCGGAAGACCTGGACCGCGGCGGGAGGGTCAGGCCAAGAAATGCCCGTGAGGCGTTCGGTGACGCACGAAACGAGGCCCTCGGAGTCGAGTTGGTCGCTCACGACGCGCATGGAGTCCGCGGCCCCTTCGGGGGGGACCGAGATTTCTATCTCCATGGTGCCTTCGATGGCGGAGTCGTCTCGCAGCGCCCGCTCGTAGCATGCTCTCAGGTGCGAAATGCGTCCTCGGAGTTGACGATGCAGGGAGGCCGCCGGGTAAGTCGCACCATCGACCGGAGCGGGATCTGCGATATCGAGGTGAGCTCGCACGTGCCCCTCGCGCCACAGGTCGGACCGCGCCTGACGGACGCGAGCGAGTTCTTCAGGCGTCCGCTCGGACACCGGGATGGGAGGTGGACGCTCTGGCGCGGCCGATGGCGGCGATGGGTCGAGCAGCTCGCCCGAGACCTGCGCCGGTGGCTCTGCGGGCGGGGCGGTGGCGGGCCGAGCCGGCGCTGCCTCCGGTTGGGCGCAGGCGAGCAGTACGAGGAGCAGCAGGACGCGGTAGCGCACCATCCGGCGAGGATACCGGCCTTAGGCCCGAAGTGCAGAGGCTTCCGAGAGGGCCAAACGAAAAGAGGCAGTCGCGGCCGATGTCGATGCAGCTCATCGTCGATTGCTGTCGATACTCACAACCCCAGCAGTAATCGCTGATGCATGACGGCGCGCTCGTCAGGCACTGACCGTCGTCGTCGCCGAATACGCCGCAGGCACCCCAGGAGCAGTCCGCGCAAACCGCCGGGGGCGCGAGGTGGCGGTCTGCATCTTCCGCAGACAACAACGAGGGCTCACCTCAGAGCCTCCCACCTACACCATGGTTCACCAAGGCAGGTGCTCAGACGAGTTCCTCGGCGAGCTCCGCGAAGAACGCTTCGAGCCGATGGGTCCCGTAGTTCGGCGCCGCGGCGCC
>QMMC01000242.1 GCA_003647065.1 Deltaproteobacteria bacterium
GAGCGGGAACGGAAACGGACACGTTCACGGGAACGCAAACGGGAACTAGCCCTCCCCACTTCGATGGCGCAACAAGCCACCTTTCGATATCATACGACGGTGGAGATCAAGCCCGGCACCATGCTCGGCGGCTATCGCGTGCTGTCGCACCTGACGAAGGGCGGCATGGGCAGCCTCTATGTTGCCCGAAAAGATGGCCCCGGCGGCTTCGCGCGCGACGTCGTGCTCAAGGTAGTGCATCGCGAACTGTCCCTCGATGACGAGTTCGTGCGCCTCTTTCTCCAGGAGGCACGCCTCTCGGTGGCCATCCGGCACCCGAACGTCGTGCACGTCGAAGATCTCGGGCAGGCCGGCAATACCTACTTCATCGTCATGGAGCTCTTCGAGGGAGTCTCCCTGAGCCGCGTCCTCAAGAGGATGCGAGCGGTGGAGCAGCCCTTCCCGACGGCCATCGCGGTGTACATCGCACGCTGCCTCGCCGACGGAATGCACGCAGCCCACGAGACGACCGACCGCCAGGGCCGCCCCCTCGAGATCGTGCACCGCGACGCCACCCCCCACAACGTGCTCGTCGGGCGGAACGGCCAGGTGAAGCTCATCGACTTCGGCATCGCCAAGGCACGGACGGCGACGGTCTATACGCAGAAGGGCATGGTCCGAGGAAAAATCGCATACCTCGCTCCAGAACAGGTCTGGGGCAAACCCGTGGACCGGCGGACCGACATCTACGCCCTCGGCTCGGTGATCTACGAAATGCTCGCGGGCCGGCGCCTCGTCGAAGCGAAGAACCAGGCCGAGCTCTTCGCCAAAATACGGGAGCCTGACCACGCCCCCCTCCGGACCTTCCGCCCCGAGCTCCCGGCGGAGCTCGACCGTGCCGTCATGCGCGCCCTCGCGCCGAACCCCGACCAGCGTTACGCCACGGCGCGGGAGATGCGCGAGGCCCTGATGGATGCATACCCGGCCGCTCTACGCACGGACGCCGAAAACCTCGCCCCGGTCGTGCAACAGATGGCCGCGAAGGAGCTGGCGGCCATTCAGGGAGTCATTCGATCCTCGAGGGACTCGGCAGCGGCCGCCGCGCCGTCCCCGCAGCAAGAGCCGCCCCCGCAAGCGGTAGCGCAGAAGAACAGCCCTTCGGCCCCCCCCACTCGGATGGACATGCCGGCACCCGCGGTCCTCGATACCCCGGCGATCCCGCCCCCCTCGAACCACGCCCACGCCCTCGCGATGCCGGAGTCCGCGGGGACCGACACCCGCCTCCGGGCGGCGGGCATCGATCCGCGCTCGGGCAACTCAACAAACGGCGCACCGGCCAAAGCCCTTGCGGCAGGCACGATGCCGATCCCCCTCGTCTCCCCCGACCCCCTACCGAGCGGCGACGCCCGTCGGCGTGTCGACTCCGTCTCGGGCTCTCACCCGATTCGACAACGGGCCGAAACCGCTTCGGGCACGGTGCCCACGGACGCAGGGCCATCGCACCGATTCAGCATGGAGGTAGAGCATGAAGAGCAGGCCCGAATTCAGTCGCGGCGCGAAGCCCGGCAGCAGACGAAACGCCGGATGCTCATCGTATTGGCCCTCCTCACGCCCCTCGTCGGCGCGGCGATGGTCGTAGGGGCCCTCGCCGTTTTGGGGTTCATCTAATGAGCATCACAGTCGCCGAGTTGATGACGACCGACGTCATCACCCTGCCCGCGGACGCCACCATCGGCGAAGCGATGGGCGTCCTTGCCGAGACCGAATACCGGCACCTTCCCATGCTCGACGAAGGCCGCGTCGTCGGCATGCTCAGTGACCGCGACCTCCGGCGCATCGAGGGGCTCATGGCCCTCGCCGTGGAGGACCCCGCCAAGACCCAGGAGGTCCTCGACCAGCCCGCCGCGAGCCTGCTCTCGGGCGAGCCGGTGACCATCGAAGGAGACGCCTCGGTCGCCCACGCCATCGACATCCTCGTCCGGGAGCGAGTGGGTGCTCTGCTCGTGGTCGACGGTGCCGGGATGCTCACCGGCATGCTCAGCTACATCGACATCCTAGAAGCAGCCCGGGCGAGCTTCGAGTGAGCCGGCGGCCACCGAGGACCGGCATCTTTGCTATGGTGACCTACCCACGATGCGCGCTCTGACTCACACCCTGCTCGTTCTCGCCGGACTATGGCTCGCGGGGGCGCCCCAGGCGGCAGCTCAAGCCGGCTCCGCGGGGGAGCGGGCCGCCGCCCAGGAGCTCCTCGACCACGGCCTCGAAGCCTCCCGGGACGGACGCTGGACCGAGGCTCTCGAGAACTTCGAGCAGTCCTATGCGCTCACGAACGAAAACGCGACCCTGGTGAACGTCGCCGATGCCCAGGCTGCGACCGGCCAGCTCATGGCCGCCATCGCGAGCTACGAGCGATTCCTCGAACGCGCTCGCCGCCGAGACGCCCGCCTCGTCCCCGGGGCCCAGGAGGCCCTCGCCGAGGTGCGGGCGCGCCTGCCTCGAGTGGTCATTCGCGTCGAGGGTCTGCGCGGCGGCGACGAGGTCTGGCTCGACGACGGCATCCTGGACCACGGAGACCTCGACACTCCGCGGGCGATCGACCCGGGAGACCACACGGTGACGATCGCCCGGGGCGGAGCCTCGGCGGCAGAGGAGAGCTTCCACGTCGCCGAGGGTGGGGACTCGGAGGTCCTGGTCGACGCGAACCCCAGAGAGCGGGCAGCGCCTGACCCACGTCTTGCCCCCGACCCGGGCCCGGGAGAACCCGCCGACGACGGCGGCGGCAGCGTGCTCACCTCACCCTGGTTGTGGATCGGCGTCGGGCTGGTGGTCGCCGCCGCCATCGTGATTCCCGTCGCGGCTACGTCCGGAGGGAGCACCCCCGCCGAAACCTACACGGGCAGCCTCGGGGCGGGAGTCTTGACCTTCCGATGAGACGCCTTTTTCTCAGCTTCTCGTTCTCCTTCCTATTCAGCCTGGTGGGGTGCAGCAGCACCACCGACGCGACCCAGCTCATCGTCGTCGTGGACACCAACCTCATGGCGCCCATGGAGCTCGACGAAGTGACAATCGTCGTCACCGGTCCGTCGGCGGTGAGTTCATCGACCTCTGAGGCTCTGACCGGCCCCGGGGCCCCGCCGTTTCCCCTCTCCCTCACGGTCCTTCCGGAGGGAGAAGCGCTCGGCCCCGTGACGATCGCGGCCCTCGGCTCCCTCGGCGGCATGGAGGTGGTTCGCAGCGAAGTGACCACTCACCTCACCGCGGGTGAATCGAAGACCGTTCGCCTGCTCCTGCTCAGAGGATGCATCGGTCGCCCCTGCGCAGCGGACCAAACCTGCGCAGAAAATGGCTGCACACTCATCGAGCAAGCGGCAGAAGACCTCGAGTCGTTCACGACCGAACCCGAGCCCTTCAGCTCGAGTGACCCCTGTGTCGAGACCGCCTGGGACCAGGACGACGACGGCCAGGGTGCCGTCGCCTGCGGCGGCATGGACTGCGACGACCTCGAAGGCCTCTCCTTCGCGGGGGGCATCGAAGAGTGCGACGGGATCGACAACGACTGCGATGGGGACACCGACGAGGACTGCGACTGTGCGCCGCTGGGCGTGGCCGAAGGGTGCACCACGATGTGCGGTTCGATGGGCAGCCGCACCTGCGGCGATGCCGGGGTCTGGGGCTCCTGCGCGGCGACCGAGATCTGCAACGGCATCGACGACGACTGCGACGGTGACACCGACGAGGGCTTCGACTACGCCCCGGTCGCGCCGCGCATAATCGGCACGGCTGGCAACACCCCGTCAGAGCCCTACATGGTGTTCGCCGAAGACCGCTTCCACGTCACCTACATCGCCGAGGCCGGAAGCAACGACGGCATTCACTACCTGTCGGTCGACCGCATGGGCGACTCGGGGGGAGCGGCGCCCTTCTTCGTCGAGCGGGACGCTCGAAGGCCACGCATCGCCTGGAGTGGCACCGACTTCGGGCTGGTCTGGTGGGATCCCGACGTCGTGAGCTGCGGCACCGGTTGTTCGCGAACCGACCGACGGGTGAACTTCGCCGTGATGGACACCATGGGTGTGATCACCGGCGCCATCGACCGCCTCGAGAGCGCCGCGTCGAACCCACCCACGCCGCGGGTCGTTTGGAACGGCACGGGCTTCGCGGCGAGCTGGCACGACAACGCCGTCTACTTGCAGACCTTCGACGCCGCAGGAGCCCGGACCGGGACCCCTGCCAACGTAGAGAGCAGCAACGACGGCCCCCACGACATGATCTGGACCGGCTCCTCCTACGCGTTCCTCATCGGTCGGAACAAGAGAATCTACTTCAACCAAGGCACCCCAGCGGCCTTCCTCGATCCGAGCTTGGAGATCCACGACGCCGCCAACGACGTGGAAGTGCCCGTCCTCGTGAAGACCGATTCCGGCTTCTACGTCGCGTGGGCCGGCGAAAACGGCCGCGTCGCGTCAACCGCCTTCCTGAACGAAACGGGCGAGCTGATCTCGCCGATCACGACCCACGTACCCGCGGGGGCTGACACCCGCGACCGCATCCGCCCGCAGATCGCGGCGGCTCCCGGGCAGCTCTTCCTGGTCCTCGAGGCGGAAGACGCGATGGGCAACAAGGACCTCTACTTCGCGCGTTTCCGGGGCGATGGGACCGAACTCCAGGCGCTCACTCGCTTCACGAGTGCCCCGAGCGTCGATGACGAACCGACCATCGCCTACGGCGGCGGAGGCCTCGCAGTGACCTACCTCGGGCGCGAGACCGGCGAGCCCGAGCTCTACTTCACCAGCCTCGCCTGCGCGCCGTAGCACCTCGGGCTCACCGATAGCGCCGGGGCCGGAGAGTCCAGGCGAGGGCCAGTAAGACGAGGACCGCCGTCTGCTGGGGACCCCGGGGCCCGACCCGGCGCCGACCGCCGACCCGGCAGCTCCCCGCATCACCGGCACATCCAGCGCCACCGGCATCTCCACTGCACCCGCTGCCTCCGGCGTCCCCGGCACATCCAGCGCCACCGGTATCACCCTCGCAGCCGCCCCCGCCGCTCTCGCAGCCTCCTCCGTCGCTCTCGCAGCCCCCGCCGCCATCCCCCGAGCAACCCGACCCGGCACCGCCGCAGGACGACGTGCTCGCTCTGCCGAACGAGCTCTCGGACGGGTAGCGGTCATCTTCCCAGGAGACTGAAGAGCCCGACTCGGTGGGACCAACGACGCGACGGACCGCGTTGCAGCTCCGGGGGATGACCACGAGTTCGTCCGTCAGTTCGGTGAAGCGCACCCGGGGGATGCACTCTCGGTCTTCCCAGCCGAAGCGCCCCCGGCTGAGTCGGATGACGTCGCCAGCACCGTCCGTGAAGACGAGTTCGAGGCGGCCATCGAGGCACTCGCAGTCCTCGCCCAGTGCTTCTTCGGGGACCTCGAGGACGCCGCGAGCGTCCTCAGCCACAAAGACCGTCTCGCCATCGCGCTCCTCGGTATAGGCGAAGGTCGGCACGCCTTCGTCACCCAGGGGGATGTCGAGCTCACCGCGCCCGACGATCCCGCCGGCGCGCTCCAGCTCGAAGTAGACGAAGAGGCCGTCGGGGTGGTGCTGACTGGTCTCGGTCGTGAGGAAAGCAAACCCCGAAGGAGTCTCGTAGGGCGCCTCGATGCCAGCCTCATCGAGGCAAGCTTGGCCATCGAGGGTGCACTCGACCTGCCCCTCGTAGACATCCGCGACGAAGAGGCCTACCTCACTCTCCCCACTGCAAGAGGCGCAGACGAGGCTCCCGGAGAGGCCAGTGAGAACTCCGAGGCTGCGCAAGAACGTACGCATCACAGGTGCCAGGTGACGGTCCCCGATAGGACGACCGGCATCGGGGTATAGATGCCGAGGGCCTCGCGGGCATCGTCGAGGCCATCATCGGTCGCGAGGATTTTCACCCGGAGCCCCGCCGACAGTTCGCGGAAGATGCGGCCTTGAACGCCTCCGCCGAAGGCGAAGTGAGCGTACCAGCCGCTGGTATGCAGTTCGGTGAGACCATCCCGGGCGAGGGTGGAGGTGACGAAGGTGGCCCCGGGCAAGATATCGAGAAAGATGCGAAGGTCCCGGAGGATTGGCAGGTAGGTGCGTAGGCCGAGGGAAACGTCCCCGTACTCCCGACCATCGACGTAGCGCGCGCCATCGATTTGTCCGTCGCTTCCCCCGAGCTGAAAGCCGGCCTCGCCGACGAGATAGAAGATGGGAGGGAAACCGCGCAGACGTCCGCCGGCGCCGACGAGGAGACTGCCCGCAAAACCAACCGAGCCGGTGAAACTCGAACCGAGGTTCAGCTCGACGATGAAATGGGTGCCTGGGTCTTGGGGCTCGGGCGGGACCTCGACGGCCACCGGCGCGGCGCGAGTATCGACGACGACCTCGATCTGTGGCGGGTCGGCCGAATGCCTCACCATGACTTCTCGCGCCTCTTGCTCTCGGTGCACCGGAGCCGAGGCGCCAGCCCTCGCCCCGGGTCCGTCCTCTGCTCGCACGTCACCCGTGAAGATCGCGAATACGATCCCGAGCGACGCGAGGGCCCTGATTCCCCACGTCATGGAGTGACGACTCGCAAGGTCCGTGCCTCACGAATTGCGGCAATCTAGCCGCAATCCAGCCGCAATCTCGCCGCAGGCGTCCCCCCTGCTCACACCTGTGGTGGGGGAGTCACGGGACCCCCCACGTCACCCCGTGAAATCATCCCCCGAGGAGAGCGACGAGATAGCCGACGCCGTAGGGCCCTTCGTAGGACAGCACGCGGTGAGTTCCTTCTGCCCCTCCGTCGCCGCCGAGCACCCCGAGGGCGACGTCGAGGGAATCCACCACGTCTTCGGCAGCGCGGCGGCGGAGGGCGGGGTCGATGCGCCGGACGGCGGCGATGTCCGCGGCCGCGACGGCCTCGCAGACGGCTCGGTCGAAATCGGCGGCGTTCGCGTCGAACCCGGCCGGCGCGTCCGGGGTCAGGCGGTGACTCATGTCTCCGGACGCGATGAACGCCCAGCGCTCCCCCGAATTCGCTGCAGCGGTTGCGATCGCGGCACCCATCGCCTCACAATCTGCGTGGCGGGGAGTCATGGGATGCGCGAGCCGCACCGTCGGCCCAAGCCACCCCGCGGCGACGAGGAAATGCAGCGGCACGAGGGCCCCGTGGTCGACAGCTCCGAGGGATACCGCCGCTGCGGCGACACCCCGGTCCTCGGCGGCAGCTGCGATCGCCATCGCCCGATCCGGGGCGCCGGGGAGCGTCACCCCGACCTCGGGCACACCGAAGCGACCGAAGTCCCCGGAGGCCGTCACGTCCGCCGCGAGGAGGAAACCATCCTCGGCCCGGGGCGCGTGGGGGCTGACGATGACCAAGACATCGGGCCCGGATGCGACGACATGGGCCGCCGCCTCGACCATGGCCTCCGTCGTGGCCCGGCACAGGCGAGCACGCGCTTCCTGGGCGACGCCGGGCACCACGATTGGCGCATGGCACATCAACACGCTGTCGACCACGGACCCGCCGTTCATCCGCCCATACTACCCCGGAAGTCCTTTCGAGGCGCGCCCCCGCGGCGAAGAGGGGCCGGACCGAGCTATTCAAGGATCCGCGGCTGACGCATACTCGACGCCTGGTGACGAGCGCATTTCCCGGGCCCATATGGGCCGAGCGCACCCCGGTGCGGTTCATCCATCGCGGCGCATGGTCGGATACGGTCGAAGCCCATGCCCTCGGCGACGCCGAGAAGGTGAGCGCGATCAAGGTCGCGGAGGCCGGAGGAGAGCTCGAGACCCTCACCGAGGCGTGGGCCCGAGCGGCCGTCGAGGTGGCGGAGGCCGTGTCTCACCCGTGCATATCGACGTATCGCAGCGTCCAGATCGTGGACGGATTTCTGAGCGCCGAGCGCGAGTACGTACAAGGGGTCGACCTAGCCACCGCCATCCGAACCGGGGGCCCGGCGCCCGGGGCGGTCGCCGTGGGTATCGCCCACGCGGCGGCGGAGGGCGTCGCCGCTGTGCATGCGGCGGGGTTCGTTGCGGGGCGCGTGTCACCATCCCACGTGCTCGTCGGTCGGGACGGACGCGTCCGCGTGCTGCACGCGGTGACCCCCGAGGGGGCGGGTCACGTGAACCGGGAGCGCGCCGCAAACGTCGACCGTGAGGTCGCCTTCGCATCCCCCGAACGCTTCGCCGGAGCAGCGGTGACCCGGGCATCGGACGTCTTCTCGGTCGCCGCGGTCCTGCACCTGCTCGCGGTCGGTCGCCCCGGCATCCCCATCGAGCATCGCCTGGGCCGCGTGCTCGCGCGGCGCGGCGCCGTGCTCCTGCGCTCGGACACGCCCGTCACGGGCCTGCCCCCGGAGATCACGGCTATCGTATCGGCGGCCCTCAGCGGCGACGCAGAGCATCGACCATCGATAGAGGAGCTGCAGTCGGCGCTGGCATCGGCGGCGGCCTCCACCGACGAGATCGCGACGTGGACCCGAGCTGTCCTCGGGGCGGCGGCCCTCGGCGCGAGCACCTGAGCCAGCCTGGCCGGCCCGCCTGGAGCCATCCAAATCGACGCCTTCGGAGCGAGTCGGCCGGCCATGATAGCAAATGAACCGGGCTTTACCGGGAGATCATTTTGCGTAAGATGAAAGATGCGTGGGCCTCGCCCCGCACCTCTTACCGTGACTTGATCTGCGACCCCTCGATTGGAGAACGGGCAATGACCGACAGCACGCAGGAGCGGCGAAGAAGCACTCGGCGCAGAGTGCAGAGCACCGCGGTGCTCTTCCTCGAAGGCATCGAACTCGGCATGTATGGGGTCGACAACCTCTCGCCCGGAGGAGCGCTCCTCACCGGGGACGTCGCGGCGCTCCAGGGCGACATGGTTACGGTCCTGCTGATCCTCGACGGCCAGCGTCCGGTCGAAATGGACGGAATGATCGTGCGCCTCGATCGCTCCGTCGGGTCGACGGTACGCATGGGCGTGGCCTTCGAGCACAGCTCATCGGCCACCGAGGACGCCATCTCGGAGACTCTCTACGGAATTTCCGCCGTCCCGGACCGGGAGGATCTGGCCTTCCCACACCTCGAAGACCTTGGAGATCCGGACATAATTCCGGTCGTTCCCGAACCGATCTGACCCCCTCCGGGAAAGCGGCGGCACCGTGCGTGGCATCATCGCCCCGACCTCCCATCTCGGGTAAGATACGAACTGATGGCCCAGCGACCGATCCTCGTCGTCGATGACGACCCAGACCTCTGTGCGATGCTCCGGAAGGCGCTCGAACACGATGGACACGTCATCGTGACCGCCGCCAACGGCATGGAAGCCATCCGGGAGTACGAGCTCAATCGCCCACGTATGCTCTTCGTCGACCTGATGATGCCCTCCCTCGACGGCGAGGAGTTCCTCCGGGTCCTCGGAGACCCGCGCCCCCCCGTCGTCCTCGTCACCGCGAGCACGCGCCGCGAAGAGGTCGCCGAGCGCTTCGGGGTCGAAGGGGCGGTCGAAAAGCCGTTCGACATCAAGACGATCCGGGCCTTGGCGCGCAAGTACGGCGGCGACCCGTCCGCTTGATGGTCACCGGGGGGCCGGTGGTGTCCTCGGAATCTACCGGTATCCTACCCGGGTGACAGACCCGCTCATCGGCCGCGTCCTCGGCGGCACCTACGCGATCGAGCGAACCCTCGGCCAGGGGGGATTTGGCATGGTGTACGTAGCGCGGCACCAACGGACGGGGAAGAGCTACGCAGTGAAGGTGCTGCGCGCCGACCGAGTCGGGGCGAGCGAAGACGTGAAGACCCGCTTTCGCCGCGAGGCCGAGACGCTCGCTTCGGTGGGCCACCCCAGCATCGTCGCCATCCACGACTTCGCATCGACGGATGACGGAATCGACTATCTCGTGATGGATCTGCTCGACGGGGAGGACCTTTCCGTTCGCCTGACGCGGATGGGCAAGCTTCCCCTCGAGACGGCTCTCGGGCTCATCAAGCAGATCGCCGGGGCTCTCGGCGCGGCCCACGACAAAGGCATCGTTCACCGCGATCTCAAACCCGCCAATATCTTCCTGGTCACCGTGCCCGGCGAAGGAGAGCGCGCCACCGTCCTCGACTTCGGCCTGGCGAAGATGATCGACGAGGCGACCGAGGCGCGCTTGACCGCGACCGGGGTGGCGATG
This sequence comes from Deltaproteobacteria bacterium, assembly GCA_003647065.1. Lineage (GTDB taxonomy): Bacteria > Myxococcota_A > Polyangia > Polyangiales > B10-G4 > B10-G4. Next base: position 10,146 of record QMMC01000242.1, read on the forward strand.
GGCACGCCTCAATACATGTCGCCGGAGCAAGCGATGGGGGTACCCCTCGACCATCGGACGGACATCTACGCCCTCGCCTCGATCTTCTACGAGATGGTCGCCGGCGCCCCGGTCTTCGTGGCGCCGACCCTCAGCGCGCTGCTGGTGAAGATCCTCACCGCGCCCCCGCCCCCCATTTCCACCCACCTTCCCGTGCCGGCCCCGGTCGCGGCGGCCCTCGACCGCGCCCTCGCCAAGGAGCCCGAGCGCCGCTTCGACAGCGCCCGGGAGTTCGTGGCTGCCCTCGAAGGGCGCAACGTTCCCGCGGCCAGAGAGACTCGCCAAGGCCTCGATACGCCGGTACCGATGACCCGCGCTCTGCCGGCGTCGACTCCCGAGGGAGGCCTCCCTCGTAGGGCGCCGGCCCTCGGGACGCCGAGCCCCGAGACCCCCCACGCGTGGCCCGTACGGGACACTACGGCCAAGGTGGCCCCCGGGGCCTCCGGCGGGGGTGCGAAGGTGCTGCTCGCGATCGCCGCCGCGGTGCTGCTCGGGGTCGTGACCCTCGTTGGGGCCGGCGCCTGGTTTCTGACGAGCAACGCTGGGGGGTCCGACACGGTGGTCGAGGTGACGACCGGACCCGCTCCAGAACCCGTCGCGGTCCTCGCCGTCGCGCCATCGACCGTGCCGGAACCCGCGTTGGACGGGCCCTCTTTGGCGCCTGAGGACGAC
>QMMC01000243.1 GCA_003647065.1 Deltaproteobacteria bacterium
CCACTGTCGGCGACGGCGTCAATCCCCGAGTCGCGACCGCTGTCCGCCTCGTCGGTCGTCGTGTCGCACGCGGTCGTGGCAGAGAGCAGCAACGCGAGGAGGAGGGCCGCGAAGGGCGGGCATCGCGTGAGTTTGGCCATAGGTGACGGTAACACCCACGAAGCCTCCCAGCGAAGCCGCCAGGTGCCCCCGCGGGACTCGCCGCCCGCCGTCAGAAAGGCCACTCCGCCGGCGTCCCGGCGGGGCTGCCCTCGAGGGCCCTCGTGGTCTCGTTGATGCGCTCGAAGCGATGCGAACTCGTGTCGAAGGCGCGTACTTCGCCGCTGCCGATGTCGTAGACCCAGGCGTGCACGGCGAGGCGCCCGGCGTCCATCGCCCTCCGCGCAAAGGGGTGCAGGCGCAGATGTTCGATCTGCACCAGGACGTTGAGTTCGACCGCGGCCAGCCAGCGGACCTCCTCCGTCGCCGCGGCGAAGTTCTTGTCCACCAGCCCCCGGGTGGGGGAGGCGTGGCGTAGCCACCGGTCGACGTTCGGGACGGAGAGCAGCTTCTCCGGATGCAGGACGCCCTGCATTGCGCCGCAGTTGCTGTGGCCACAGACGATCAGGTCGGGGACCCGGAGGAGCTCGACCGCGTACTCGAGGGTCGCGGCCTCGCCGGTGGCGCCGGCTTCTGGGCGAGGGATGATGTTGCCGGCGTTGCGCAGAACAAACATCTCTCCAGGCTCGGTTTGCGTGATCAAGCTCGGGTCCACCCGGGAGTCCGAGCAGGTCAGAAAGAACGTCGTCGGGCTCTGGCTGTGGGCGAGGCGCTCGAAGAGAGCTTTTTCCTTCGCGTGAACCGTGCCCATGAACCGACCGACACCTTCGATGAGATCATGCATGGGGGGATGGTACCGGCATTGGTGATGTCGGGGCGTGACCTTCGTGCCATGATCGGCGCGTGCCCCGGGGACTCACCGCCGTACTCTTCGCGTCTTTCGTGTCTTTCGTGTCTTTCGTGTCTTGGGTGCCTTTCGCGTCTTTCGCGTCTTTCGCGTTGATCGCCTGCGCCGGCGCAGCGCCCGGGGAGCACGCCGAGACCGAGGTGCCGACGGTGCACCTCGAAGGACGGGCGGTCCCGTTTTCGTGGAATGAGGCGCGGGTCACCCCCGGGGGGCTCCTCGCCGTGGAGCGCATCGGCGAGCTTCGCACGATCGCGGTCGAAGACGACGGCACCGCGCGGATCGAGGTCGCGTTTACCACTCAGCGTTCTTTCCTCAATGGCCGCGAGCTGGATGCCGCGGTCGACGCGGCGACCTTGCGTTTTATCTCGGCCCCCGAGGGCGGCGTCGCCGGCGCGATGTCGATGCTTGGCCGTCCGGTCTCCGGGGAGGCCCTGGTGGCGATGCTCCTGCCCTTTGCGTGGCCCCCGCTGGCGTCTTGGCCGGCGGTCACCGATGCCGACCAGACGGTGGGGGTCTCGGTCGGCGGCGCCGATGGTGCGGTGAACTACCGCCGTTTCCCTTCCGCCCCTCCCGGGGTCAGTTGGGTCACCCTGCACACCTCGATGCGCTTCCCCGTACACGACCGCCGTGAGGAGCGCGTCGAGGTCGGGGGAGTAGTCGCCTTCGGCGGCGACCTCGAGGTGTCGGCGCGTCTCGCACTCACCCTGCCCAACCGAGAGGGCGACGGCGGGACCGAGGTCGAAATGCATATGGGGGACGGCGTGCCGCTCCCGGACGCGGTTCCCGGGGGATTACTGACCTGCGTCCCCGCGGTGCGCACCCTGCGAACCCGCTTCGACTCGGTCCCCCTTCCGCCGTTTGTGCTCAATCGGCCCGTCTCCGAGGAGCTGATGGCCGAGGGGTCCTCCGTTGGCGTCGGCCCCGGGTTGCTCCTCGACCTCCGCGAAGAGAGCGGGGTGGGGCGGCTCCGCGCTCTCTTCGAAGGCCTCGACGAGCCCCTGCCGGACCGGGACACCGCTGCCCTCGGGGTGCGCCTCGTGGCGCGGGTACGCGCGGTCACCGAAGCGATGACGCTGACGGCGCGTCTCACCGGTCTGCCGGCTCCGGCCGACCCGGCCGACCCGGAGGCGCATGACCCGCTCTACCTCCTCGCCGACGCTTCCGCCCCGGCGTCTCGGATCATCGCCCTCGCCGCCGTTGCCCGGCAGGCCGGCCACGAGGCGCGCCTCGTCGTGCGCCGGCCGACATCGGAAATTGGCGACGGTACGAGCCTGCGCGGGTCGGTCTGGCCCCTCGCCGAGCGCCTCGCCGAGGGCGCGACCGATTGCCCCTTCATCGCCGAGGCGGTGGCCGAGCTCCAGACCCGGGATGTCGTTGCATCCCCGGGGTGGGTCCGCGCCGTCGTCGCCGGAGGCCTGGGCACCTGTGGCTGTGATGCGGTCATGGCCGAACAGCTCGCGGACGTTGCCAATCAGTGGGCCGACGTGAATCGCCAATCCTGGGGCTGGCTCGAACTCGAGGGCCGGACGGCCCCCGCCGGGGCGCCGGTAGCCGCGTTGATCGCGACGCCGCCCCCCTGAACCGAAGACTTCGGCCGTGGGGGGTCTTCCGTTCTGGTGCATTCAGCGCTAGACCGAGTGCAAGATGATCAAAGGCCTACACCACGCCGCATACCGTTGCCGCGACTCCGAAGAGACTCGGAAGTTCTACGAAGGGTTTCTCGGTCTGCGCCTCGCCGGCTCCCTCGAACTCGATACGTCGAAGACGCGCCGACCGGTCCGGGCTCTGCACACCTTCTATGAGATGGGCGACGGCTCCTACCTGGCGTTCTTTCAGGTCACGGACAGTCCCTTCGAGTTCAAGGAGCAGCACGACTTCGACCTGCACATCGCCCTCGAGGTCGATCACGAGCACCTCGAGGCCATGCTCGCCAAGGGGCGATCTGCCGGCATCGACTCCCGAGGCGTCTCACACCACGGCACCATCGATTCCATCTACTTCCGCGACCCGAACGGCTATGTCGTCGAGCTCACGGCGAAGCTCGATGGTCACGCAGAAGAGATGGACCCCGACAAGAATCGAGCGCGGTCCCGCCTCGATGCGTGGATGGCCGAAAACGGATAGCGGCTCGCGTCTTCTAACTTCGATCGAGTCGATCGGCGCGGCGGAGGTCCGGGAACATCGTCGCCCAGAGGCCCGTCACCAGCAAGGTGCCGACGCCGCCGAGGACCACGGCGCGCACCGTGCCGAGCCACGCCGCAGTCACCCCGGATTCGAACTCGCCGAGTTCGTTGCTCGCACCGATGAAGACGTAGCTCACCGAGCTTACACGGCCCCGCATTTCGTCCGGGGTCCGCAGCTGAATCAGGGACTGCCGAATGACGACGCTGACCATGTCGGCGCCGCCGAGGATGGCGAGACTGAAGAGGCTGAGGGCGAAGCTCTCGCTGAGCCCGAAGGCGACGGTGGCGCCGCCGAATAGCGCGACGGCGCTGAACATCAAGCGCCCGGCGTGGCGCTTCATCGGAAAGAACGCGAAGAAGGCCGCGGTTGCTGCGGCCCCGACGGCCGGGGCGCTGCGCAGCATGCCGAGTCCCATCTCGCCGACATCGAGGATGTCTCGGGCGAAGATGGGCATCAGCGCGACGGCGCCGCCGAGGAGGACCGCGAAGAGGTCGAGGGAGATGGCGCCGAGGAGGATCTTCTCGCGAAATACGTAGCGCAGGCCGTGGGCGACCCGGGTGACGGGGCCCTCGGTCGTCGGTGCGCGTTTGGGCATGGGGGTGCGTAGCGAAAAGACGCAGACCCCCGAGACGGCGAGGCACGCGGCGGCCGTGAGGTAGGCTGCGTGGGCGCCGAAGGCGGCGTAGATGAGCCCGCCAACGGCGGGGCCGCCGATGGTGGCGACCTGGAAAGTCGTAGAGCTCATGGCGATGGCGCGAGGCAGCCGATCCACGGTCACCAAGGCCGGAAGCAGCGCCGACGCGGCGGGGAAAGAGAACGCCCGGGTCGCGCCGAGGAGGGCGAGGACCAGAAAGGTAGGCAGGAGCGAGGCGCCGGCCACCGGCGCCCAAGACGTGGACGACGCGAAGGCGAGGGCGAGGGCGCCGAGGGTGTAGACGATGCGGCAGATCGCGAGGATGAGCTTGCGGTTCAAGCGGTCTGCGACGGCGCCGGCCGGGAGCGAGAGCAGCATCAGCGGCAAGAACTGGGCGAGGCCGACCCAGCCGAGGTCGAGGGCGCTGCCCGTGGTCTCGTAGACCTCCCAGCCGATGGCGAGGGATTGAATCTGAATGCCCGTCGTGCCGAAGACCCGGGAAGCCAGGTAGACGGGCAGGTCGGTCTTCGCCGGAGCCGCGGCCCGAAAGTCAGATGCCACCGATGACGTCCTCACCCTCGCGGGCGATGGCGTGGCTCATGGTGACGGTGTTCCATTTCATGACGACCAGACCATGCGGAGTCACGATGATGACGCCACCGGAGCCGTCGAAGCGCTCGGCAAAGTCTTTCATCGCGGTGTCGGCGGCCTGTTCGACGTCTTTGGGCGACGATGCGCCGAGGGCGATACGGGTGGCGAGGGATGCGCGCATGATGCCCTCGCCGACGCCGGTGGCGCTGATGGCGCAGCTGATGTCGTCCGCGTAGGTCCCGGCCCCGATGAGCGGTGTATCGCCAACCCGCCCCGGTGCCTTACCGACCGTCCCGCCGGTGCTCGTCGCCGCGGCGACGTGGCCGGCGGCATCGGCGACGACGGCGCCGACCGTGCCCCCGGCCCAGGCCTCACCGACGCGGCCCGCCAATTGCGCCTCTAGGCGCGTCCGGGCCCGGTCCGTCGTGAGGGCGTCAGGGGCGAGGCGCTCGAATCCTGAGCGCTCGGCGAAAGCGGTTGCCCCCTCTCCGGCGTAAAGAACGTGGCGCCCCTCGTTCATGACCGCTTCGGCGACGCGGATGGCGCTGGGGAAGGGCACCATGGCTGCGACTGCCCCCGCGAGGCGGGTCGCGCCGCACATGACCGACGCGTCGAGTTCGACTTCGCCGCGCTCGTTCAGGGAGCTCCCGCAGCCCGCGTTGAAGATGGGGTTCGCCTCCATCTCCGCGACAGAGACGATGGCGGCCTCGAGGCTCGTCGCCCCGTCGGTGAGAGCCTCGCGGCCCTTCGCGGCGGCGACCCGTACGCCGGATAGGTGGACGTCTCGCCGCTCCGGAGGCACGAAGCCCGCGCCGCCGTGAACCACGACGACCCCCCGACGGGCGCCTGGTCCCGGCCTGGAGATCTCTTCCTTCACGCGAGGGACGCCTCGCCGTCGACGTTGACGGTCACCGTCACTCAGTCGCCCTTTGGCGTGGGCTTTGAAGGCGTGCCCTTGCCGACCCGGGCCGGGTCGTCGAAGAGGTGGTCTGGCACGACGAGGCGATCGACGAGCTCGCCTTTCTCGAGGCTGTCGAGGATTTCCGGTACGTCGGCGAGCTGCACCTTCCCGTAGAACACCCCGTCGGGCATCACCGCGATGGCCGGTGCCATCCAGCAGAGGTCGAGGCAACTCGACTCGAGCACGCGGATCTTCTTGTGCATGTGGCGCTTCACCATGCCCATCTTGAGCTGGTCTCGAATCGCCTTGGCGTCCTCGCGTTGGCAGCACCCTTTGGGGTTGCCGGGGGCACGTTCGTTCTGGCAGACGAAGAGGTATCGCTCGCGCTTGGGCATGGCGCCGGACGGTAGCACGGGGGCTCCGAGGGGCGCTCAGTCGTCGGCCACGGCAAACTCGATCTCGACCATCAGGTCGCTGGCGAGCGCTTCGAGGACCTCCTGGATGGACGTGAGGCTCGAGTCTTCGGGCACTTCGAGAATCGCCGTGGCTTTGAAGAGCGTGCCACCGGACCAGGGCGCTCCGAGGCACTCGGTCTCCAGCTCGACGACGTTGACGCCAACGTCGAGGAGGGCCCGAGAAACGGCAGCGACGATCCCCGTGCGGTCCCCTCCGACGAGGTCGAGGCGGGCGAGGCGATGCTCCTGCTTGGCCACCTCGTCGGCCACGTCCTGCACCACGTCCTGGATGACGACGGAGAGCCCACGGTCTTCGCAGGCTTTCAGGGAAGTACAGAGCCCTTCGGCCTGATCGTCGGGGACCGAGGCGTGAAAGATACCCGCGAATTGCCCGGCGAGGAGGGCCATGCGGCTTTCGACCCAGGTTGCTCCGTGCTTGGCGACGGCAGAGCTGAGTGACTCGACGATGCCCTCTTGGTCGGGGCCGACGATGGTGACGACGAGCGAACGCATGCAGTACTCCTCGAGAAGACCGCAGCATAACCCGTCAGCAGCCCACTTCTGCGCCCTATTTACGCAGGGGAAACGCCCCCGAAACAATGCGCCGGTAGACCGCGCTCATGAAGAAGGTCGAGGCCATCATCAAGCCGTTCAAGCTCGACGAGGTGAAAGAAGCCCTCGGCGAGCTCGGTGTCCAGGGCATGACGGTCACCGAGGTCAAGGGCTTCGGGCGGACCGGCGGCAAGCGCGAGGTCTACCGGGGCTCTGCGTACGTCGTGGACTTCGTGCCCAAGGTGAAGGTCGAAGTGGTCGTCGCCGAGGCGATCGCCGGCCAGGTCATCGACGCCATCGAGAGGGCCGCGAAGACCGGCCGAATAGGCGACGGAAAGATATTCGTCTCCCCCGTGGAGGAGGCGATCAGGATTCGTACTGGCGAGCGCGGCGAAGACGCCATCTGAGGAGAAAGCTGATGACCGAGATCCGAGATCCGAAAGACGTACTCGAGTTCGCCAAGGCGCAAGGGGCCAAGATGGTCGACCTGCGCTTCATCGATCTTCCCGGGGTGTGGCAGCACACCACCGTTCCCATTCAGCGCCTCGAGGAGTCGTCCTTCGAAGACGGGTTCGGCTTCGATGGCTCGTCCATCCGTGGGTTCCAGCCGATCAACGCGTCGGACATGCTCATCGTCCCGGATGCCACGACGGCCAAGATGGACCCGTTCACGAAGCACCCGACGATGGCGATCATCTGCAACATCGTCGACCCGATCACCAAGGAGCCGTACTCCCGGGACCCGCGATACCTCGCCCAGAAGGCCGAGTCCTACCTCCTGCAAACCGGCATCGCCGACACCTGCTACATGGGCCCCGAAGCCGAGTTCTTCGTCTTCGATGACGTGAAGTTTCATTCGAGCCCAGAAGGCTCGTTCTACGCCGTCGACTCGATCGAAGGCGCCTGGAACACGGGCTCCGAAGAGGGGCCCAACCTCGGCTACAAGGTGCGCCACAAGGGTGGCTATTTCCCTCTGATGCCGACCGACTCCTTGATGGATCTGCGCACCGACATCACGCAAATTCTCATCGAGCTGGGCTACGAGGTCGAGGTCAGTCACCACGAGGTCGCGACCGCTGGCCAGTGCGAGATCGGGATGAAGTTCAACAGCCTGGTCGCCTGTGCCGATCAGCTGATGTGGTTCAAGTACGTCGTCCGCAACGTCGCCTACAAGTACGGCAAGACGGCGACCTTCATGCCGAAGCCCATCTACGACGACAACGGCAGCGGCATGCACTGCCACCAGTCGCTGTGGAAGGACGGTAAGCCCCTCTTCGCCGGTGACGGATACGCCGGGATGAGCGACGCGGGCCTCCACTACATCGGCGGCCTGCTCAAGCACGCGCCCTCGCTGTGCGCCTTGACCAACCCGACCACCAACAGCTACCGGCGCCTCGTGCCCGGATACGAAGCGCCGATCAACCTGGCCTACAGTTCGCGCAACCGATCCGCGGCAGTTCGCATCCCGATGTACTCGCCCTCGCCCAAGGCGCGGCGCATCGAAGCGCGGTTCCCTGATTCGTCGGGCAATCCGTACCTCGCGTTCTCGGCGATGATGCTCGCCGGCCTCGACGGGATCCAAAAGAAGACCCCGGCCGGTGACCCCCTCGACAAGGACATCTACTCTCTCAGCCCCGAGGAGTTGAAGGAGGTGGCCACCGTGCCCCACTCCCTCGACGGCAGCATCGACGCCCTCGAGGCCAACCACGAGTTCCTCCTCGTCGGAGACGTCTTCTCGAACGACATGATCGAGGAGTGGATCTCCTTCAAGCGGGAGAACGAAATCGCCCCGGCGCGCCTTCGACCCACTCCTCTCGAGTACGAACTCTACTACGATCTGTAGTCCGCTACCGACGTCATCGGGCCGCCCCGAGATCCGCCCCGTACGCCCCGGCGTCCGGGGCGGCGTCGTTTCTGAGGGGAAATGCCCCACAAGAGGGGCCTGGGGTGAGCGATAACGCCGCGAAAACGCTTTCGATTGACCAAGCCGCGGGGGGTCGGATAGCATTCGCCAACCCCCGCAATTTGGCGGGTTTCTAGCTCCAAGCCGCCAAAAGTCGTGGTCGTCAACGCTCAGCGGATCGCTGCCGAATCGCTTCGGGTTTTACCCCGAAAGCGCCTGAGCCGGATGATGGGCCGCCTGGCTGATCTCACGGGTCCGCCGGCTCTCGTCCAGAGGGCAGTCGATACCTTCGTCCGGATTTACGGAGTGGACCTCTCGGAGGCCGAAGTTCCGCCTGGGGGATTCCAGACTTTCGACGACTTCTTCACCCGGCGCCTGCTGCCCGGGGTTCGACCCCTCGACCCGGATGAAGGCGCCATCCTCTGTCCCGCGGACGGTCGACTCCTCGACTCGGGACCCATCGACGAGCGCGCCGTGCTTTCGGTGAAGGGTCGCCTCTACGAGGTCCAGGACCTCCTCGGCGATCGCGTCGAAGCAGAGCGCTATCAGGGCGGGACCTACGCCGTCGTCTACCTCGCGCCCCACGATTACCACCGCGTCCACGCCCCCGTATCCGGCGTCGTCACGGCGACCCGTCACATCCCCGGCACTCTCTTTCCGGTGAACTCCATCGGTATCGAGTACATCGAGGGCCTCTTCACCGCGAACGAGCGGATTGTCGTTCATCAGTCCGGAGACCAGGGCGACGTTGCCTCGATCTTGGTTGGCGCGATCGGCGTTGGCCGCATCGGCATCGCCTTCGACGACGTGCTCACCAATACCGGGAGGGACGGCGGTTACCGTACCTACGACGATGGTCCGGACCTCGCCCGGGCTGACGAAATCGGAATGTTCCACCTCGGCTCGACGGTGATCGTCCTCGTGGGCCCCCCGGGGGACCTCGAAGTTCAGAAGAAGCGGGGCGAGCGCACCCGCGTCGGTGAAGCTCTCTTCCGGAGGCGCCCATCGTGAGCGGCGACGGCCCCAACGACGAGGAGGGCGTCAAGCCGTTCCGGACCCGACAGCGTACCCGTCGGGCCAAGCGGCGGCCCCTTCGCGTGCCCGTCGATGAAGTGCCGCGCCGCAGCGTCGTCGACATGGCGGTGCCCGACGCGGCGGTGCCCCGGAAGGCCTCTCGGCCACCGCCGCCGGCCGCAGTAGCTCCGCAACGAGCTGAGGAATCGGCCGCGGCCGAGCTCTCACCCAAAGACATAGCGGTCGACGTCGATCCCGCTGAGATTCCCCAGGAGCCCGGCGATGGTGAGAGCCGAAGCCAAAGGGATTCGGTGGTCGTTCGAGGTTCGGTCCGGGTCTCCGGCCCCCCTCCGGCCGGGGAAGACGGCGAGGCCGTCGTCATGCCGCAGATCCCGAAAGCGCCCCTCGCGCCATCGGACCTGCCGCCCGCTGGCGCTGAGGCCGCGCCACCATCCAACATACCGGCCACGCCCGCTGCCCCCGAGCCTCCGGCCGCTCCCGAGCCTCCGGCCGCTCCCGAGCCTCCGGCCACTCCCGAGCCTCCCGCCGCTCCCGAGCCTCCCGCCGCCCCGGAGCCTCCCGCCGCCGAGAGCGCCACGAGCGAAGAAAAGGCGCCGGCGCCGGATCCCCAAAAGCCTGCGGATGCCGACTCCGGTTGGCTCGAAGAAGCCAGCGCTGAGATCACCATCGAGGCCCTCGACCCCGACGACGAAGAACTCGCGGGCCTCGACGTCGATGTCGACATCGATGAGGAAGAAGAAGAGGAACTCGGAGAGGTTGCCGGGGCAGACGACGACCAGGCCGGCGAACTCGGATCGCGAGCAACCGTCGTCGACGTAGAGCGCTCCGAGAGTGAAGTGACTCAGGAGCTCGACCCGTCGGTGCTCTCCGAGGTCACGAGCGATGCGGACGCTGCCCCCGACGACGCCGTAGAGGCTGCGCCCCCGCCGAAGCCAGTCGCGGCGACTCCCGATAAGGCAGCCTCGGTTCCACCGGCTCCACCGAGTGGCCCAAAGGCCGCGCCTCCACCGACTCCGACCAAGCCCGAAGAGGCCGACAAGCCCGAAAAAGCGAAGGCGCCTCCGCCTCCCCCCGACGAGAAGGCCGCAGCGGCGGCCGTCGCCGCCAACCAGCAGCGGCGCCGCCCTTGGTTCGAGACGTTCTTCAACGACGACTACCTGCGCACCGTGCCCGCGGCGCCCACACGCCATGTGTCGGCGCAGTGTGACTTCATCATCGAAAGGCTGAAGCTGCCCCAGGGTTCGACGATCCTCGACGTAGGTTGCGGCCTCGGGTTGCACGCTCTCGAGCTTCGTTCGCGCGGATACCTCGTCGTCGGTCTCGACCTCTCGCTGCCGATGCTGTCTCGGGCAGCGGATGAGGCTCAGGACCGCGGCGTGAAGATCAACTTCCTACATTCGGACATGCGGGAGATGACCTTCGAGGGCGCCTTCGACGCAGTCCTCTGTTGGGGCACGTCATTTGGCTACTTCGACGACGACTCGAACCGCTTGGTCCTCGGGCGCCTCTTCAACGCCCTGAAACCTGGCGGCTTGCTGCTTTTGGACGTCATCAACCGGGACTTCGTAGTCCGCGAGCAGCCCAACCCCGGATGGTTCGAGGGTGACGGCTGATCG
>QMMC01000244.1 GCA_003647065.1 Deltaproteobacteria bacterium
AGGACCGCGATGAGCAGGCCAGCGGTCAGCATGGTCACCGCCGCCTGGACCGTGAACATGGTCCCGACGGTGAGGAGCGCGTAGAGCACCAGGGCCCAGGTGCCTTGGCGCCGGTAGCCTTCGAGGAGCGACGTGCCGGTCGCCGCCGCGTAGTGAGGGCCCGCCCGAAAGGCCGAGTACTTCACGACGTTGGCGACGATGACGACGCCGACGAAGCCGAGGCCGAACATCGCGCCGGCGCGGGTCGACTGCACCAGGTGGGAGACGCCGACGGCGGCCCCGGTAAAGAGGATGCCGGGCCCGAGGGAGGCCCAGAGCCCCCGCCTGTCCCCTCCAGATGTGCTCCCCTCAGCCATCGGCCGCCGTTTTATCCTATTGCTCGCGCATCGCCAGCAGGTATATGCGCAATCGATGGACCGTGAACGCCTCGCCGCCTGGCTCGAAAGCCCCCACCGCACCTGGCGCTGGGGAGACGGCGAAGACAGCGCCCACTACGAAGGCGTCACGACGACCGACGAGGGCCTCCGGTGGTTCCGATGGAGCCACATCTTCGCCGATGAGGTCGGCGAAGGAGAGCACGACGCGCTCGTCCAGACCTACGCGGCCTTCCGCAAAGACGGCCCCGCCCGCGCCATCCCCGACGGCGTCCGCGACGAGCTCACGACCTGGGTCGACGAGCACCGCTAGATCATCATCAGGTCTCTTCGCGGCCGATGAGCTTGTCGAAGTGGGGCGCCTGGTGGGTCTTGAGTTGGGCGACGAGGGACGCGGGGTCCTCGCCGAAGAGTAGGATTTGGCGGTGCTCGGCGGCGACGAGGCCGGCATCGACGGCGCCGTCAGCGAGGGCCCGGAGGGGGGCGTAGTAGCCGTTGACGTCGAGGACGCCGATGGGCTTCTGGTGCATGCCCAGCTGAGCCCAGGTGGTGATCTCGAAGAGCTCTTCGAAGGTGCCGAAGCCCCCCGGCAGCGCGAGGAAGGCGTCGGAGATCTCGTACATCTTCACCTTGCGCTCGTGCATCGAATCGACGACGTGGAGCTCGGTGAGCCCCTCGTGGGCGACCTCCTTGTCGAAGAGCTGCCGGGGGATGACCCCCCGGGCCTCACCGCCGGCGGCGAGGACCGCGTCCGCGAGGGCCCCCATCAGGCCTACCTTCGCACCGCCGTAGACTAGGGAGAGCCCGTTCTCGACGAGGGCCGCTCCCACGGCCCGGGCCGCTTCGAAGTAGACCGGTGCGGCCCGATTGCTCGAGCCGAGGAAAACACAAAGATGCGCTCGTTCGGACATGGGCGGGAACGTAGGGATGTATGCTGGCTTGGTGAAGCACTTTTATCTCTTGCTGCTCGCCGTCACGCTGGCCGCGGGCTGCTCGTCCGACGCCGAGCTCATCGTCACGGTCCGCTCCGATCTCACCCCGGGAGTCGAATTCGACGGCATCGAGACCTCGCTCTTCCCGGGTAGCCGGGCGTCTGGGACTCCGCGAGTTTTCGAGCGCGGCGCCGAGGCCGCCGAGGATTTCCTCGCGGGGCACACGGTCGCGGAGTTCGCGGGCCTCACCGAGGGGCCAAACTTCGTCCGAGTTCGGCTGGTGAACGGCGGAGCGACGGTTCTGACCCGCAACGTTCAGGTGGACCTGTCGGGCGACTTCGGCATCACCGTGGTGATGAGCCGCGATTGCCTCGGGAGCCGCTGCGATGCCCCGGACGCCGACGAAGCGCTCACCGAGTGCGTCGGCGGGCTTTGCTCGGACGCCCGGTGCACCGTCGAAACGCCGGAGTTCTGCCCCGCCGGCGAATGCATCGTCGACACCGATTGCCCGCCGGCGCCGGCGTGCGCGGAGGCGCGGTGCACCGATGGGCTCTGCCTCGTCGCCTACCGCGACGACGGTTGCCCCGCCGGAGAGACCTGCGGCGCCGACGGGTGCACCGCCATGTGCCGGGACGACAGCGATTGCCCCGCCCCGGCCTGCGCAGACGGACGCTGTTCCGAGGGCGTCTGCTTCCTCGCCATGCGCGACGGGAGTTGCCCATCGGGGGAAACGTGCACCGCCGAGGGTTGTGTCCCCGTCATCCCTCCGAGCCCCAGCACCTGTGATGTCTGCGGTAGCGACGGGCGCTGCTCCGAAGAGTGCGTCGGCGGATGCCGATGCCCGCCCGGTTGCCAGTGCGAGTTCAATTGCGTCGGCCCCTGTCAGGTGGTCTGTGACGATCCCACCAACGAGTGCATCATCGACACCAACGTCGACGCCGCGACCGTCGTTTGTGCCAATGGCGCCCGCTGTGCGATTAGCGGTCACTTGCGGAACGTCAGTTGCCGGAGCGGGGCCCGGTGTGCCGCCGCCTGCCAGGACGAACGATCCGGCAGCACCGTCTCGTTCGGGATGACGTGCACCGACGGCGCGATCTGCTGCCTGGAGGACGCGGTCGACGAATGCCCGCCCCTACAGTGCGAGACTACCTCCTGCACGACGGCCCTCGCCGACGGCACCCCGGTCGACCGGTGCAACGAGGCCTGCGCGACGCCTGACCCCGGCTGCCTCTCCGCCATGCTTCCGTGATGCTCGCCCCGGCGACTTACGCCGGCACCAAGCGCAGCAAGGTGATTTCGGACGGCACCCCGGCCCGGTGCGGCGGCCCCCAGTAACCGGTACCGCGGTTGACGTAGATGTGAGTCCGCTCGTACAGGCCGAGGCCTTCGGTGAAGGGGTGGGCGAGGCCGACGAAGAGACTCCAGGGGAAGAACTGGCCGCCGTGGGTGTGACCCGAGAGTTGCAAGTCGAAGCCCGCCCGCGCGGCCCCGACGATGCTCTTGGGTTGGTGGGCAAGCAGCAGCTTGAAGTCCGCCGGGGGCGCCCCGGCGATGGCGGCGTCGGGGTCGGTCTTGTGGCTCTCGAGGTGGCGGTCCGCGCGAAAGTCGGTGACGCCGCCGACGACCATGGTCACGCCGCCCCGCTCGACGACGTGGTGGGCGTTGTTGAGGACCGTGAGGCCGAGGCGCGTGACCTCGTCACACCACTCGAGGACCCCCGAGTAGTACTCGTGGTTTCCGGTCACGAAATACACGCCGTCGGGGGCCGAGAGGTCGGCTATCGGCGCGACGTCGCGGCCCCGCTCCGCGACGCTGCCGTCGACGAGGTCCCCGGTGACGGCGATGAGGTCGGCGTCGAGGTCGTTGACGCGGGCGACCACCTCCTCGAGCCAGGCTCGTTTGATGGTCGCGCCGATGTGGATGTCGCTGATCTGCGCGATGCGGTAACCCTCGAGGTCGGGGGCGAGGCCCGGCACCGGGACCTCGACCTCGACCACCTCGGGAACCCGGTGCGCTTCGTAGAGCCCAAACCCCGACAGGACGCCGCTGGTACCGAGGAAGGCGGCGTTCGAGCCGTTGAGTAGAAAACGGCGACGCGCCGGGTCCGGGTCTTCGGCACTGGTGGCGCGCCGGACCAGTCTCTCCGCGCCGAAGGCCAGGTCCCGGACGACCGAGAGCGCAAAGACGACCGAGAAGAACCCCATGTAGATGTAGGAGACCCACCTTAGCGGCGTGATCCACCACGCGTCGGCGATGAACCGCGCGCTCACCATGGTGAGGGGCCCGAGGGCGGCGGCGGCGATGACCAGGCGCCAGGCGCGACGGCGCTTGGGCCCCGGGAGTTCGAGGGGGAGCAGCAGGCGGCGTGCCACGTACCAGTGCGCCGTGCCCCAGATGAGGCTGGCGACGGTCAGGAACGCGAGGAGTGGAACGATGACGGGCATGGCCAAGACCAGAATGCGAGCGCCAGTGTACCCTCGCGGCCCATGACCGCTCGATTGAAAGACAAAGTTGCGATCGTCACCGGCGGAAGCCGGGGCATCGGCGAGGCGATTGCGCGGCGGCTGGCCCGGGATGGCGCCCGGGTGGTGGTAGCCTCCCGCAAGCAGGAAGCCCTCGACCCGGTCGCAGAGAGCATCCGCGACGCGGGCGGCGAGTGCATCGCGGTCGCGTGCCACACGGGCCAGGAGGACGCGATCGACGCCCTCGTCGCAGCCGCGGTTCGTGAGTTCGGCCCCGTCGACATCCTCGTCAACAACGCTGCGACGAACCCGTACTTCGGTCCTTTGATGAACATCGAGGACCGGGCCTGGGACAAGACCTTCGAGGTGAACGTCGCAGGCTACTTCAAGATGGCCCGGGCGGTCGCGCGCCAGCTCCTCGAACGGGGTGCTCCCGGGTCCATCATCAACGTCAGCAGCGTCCTGGGCACCATGGCCGCGCCCATGCAGGGCGCCTACGGCATGACCAAGGCCGCCGTGATCTCCATGACCCGCACCCTCGCCCTCGAGCTCGGCGGGGCCGGCATCCGGGTCAACGCCATCGCACCGGGCCTCATCGAGACGCGCTTCAGCCAGGCTCTCGTCGGGAACGAAGAGATCCTGAAGACGGTCCTCGACCGCTGCGCCATCAAACGCGTAGGTCAGCCCGAGGACATCGCCGGGGTCGCCGCGTTCTTGGCGAGCGAAGATGCCGCCTTCATGACCGGCGAGGTGCTGACCGTCGATGGCGGCTGGACGATGACCTGATGAAGGCCCCGGCCAATACCCGAGAGCCCCGCGCTTCCGAAGGCTTCGACGACGAGCGCCTCGGCGCGTGGCTCGCGAAAAACGTCGAGGGCTTTCAGGGGCCGATGACGGTGCGAAAGTTCCGCGGGGGGCAATCGAACCCGACCTATTGGGTGGGCACCGAGGGGCGGTCCTACGCGCTGCGAAAGAAACCGTCGGGCAAGCTGCTGCCCTCGGCCCACGCGGTCGAGCGTGAGTACCGCGTCATGCGCGCCCTCGCCGACACGGACGTGCCCGTCGCCCGGACCCACGGCCTCTGCGAGGACGCGAGCGTCATCGGCACGCCGTTCTTCGTCATGGACTACGTCGAGGGGCGCATCTTCTGGAACGTGCAGCTCCCGGACGCCTCCCCCGACGAACGCCGCGCGATCTATCGCGAGGCGACGCGGGTCCTCGGTGCAATTCACTCCGTCGACATCGAGGCCGTCGGCCTCGGCGACTACGGTCGGCGCGGCGGTTACGTCGCGCGGCAGGTGGCCCGGTGGTCGAAGCAATATCGCGCGACCGAGACGCGGGCGATCCCGGAGATGGACGCCCTCGTCGCCTGGCTCCCGGAGAACGTCCCCGGCGACGACGCGACGACCCTCGCCCACGGTGACTATCGCCTCGACAACCTGATCTTTCACCCCACCGAGAGTCGCGTCCTTTCGGTTATCGACTGGGAGCTTTCGACCTTGGGCCACCCGCTCTCGGACCTCGCCTACATGTGCATGCTCTACGAGGTGACCCTGCCGAAGATAGGCGGGCTCCTCGGCGTGGACTTCGAGGCGACGGGGATCCCCCCGGAGGCAGACCTGGTGGCCGACTACTGCGCCGCGGCTCACCGCACCGAGGCCCCGGGGGACTGGGCGTACTTCAAGGCCTTCTCGCTCTTCCGCCTCGCGGCCATCGCCCAGGGCGTCTTCGCGCGCAGCCAGCAGGGCAACGCGTCGAGCGACGACGCGGCCATGTACGGAGCTGCGGTTGAACATCTGGCCACGGTCGCTTGCGCTCTGGTCGGCCTGATCGATGCCGTGTAGCCTCCGGCCCTCGATGTACTCGCGCTACTTCATCGCCTTTTCGCTCCTCTTTTCTCTTCCGGGCACCCTCACCGCATGTGACTGCGAAGGCCACGACCAGAACGGCGAGACGCCCCCGGCGGAAACCGCGGCGCCGCCGGAGACCGGCAGCGCCATCGAAACGCCTCCGGAGCCGGAGCTCCCCCTCTACATCGCGCCCAGTGACATCGACTTCGGCGGCAACCAACGCCTCCTCGACCGGCTCCGGGGCAGCGCCCACGGCTACTTTCGTTTCGTCAACGTCGCGTTCTCGGATCAGCTCTGCCAGCGCTTCGCCGACGATGTCTCGACCCTGCCGTCGGTGAACCTCCACGGCGATGCCCACGTCGAGCAGTACGCCATCACCAGCATCGGCCGCGGGCTGACCGACTACGACGATTCATCGACGGGCCCCGGCTTCCTCGACCTGGTGCGCTTCGGCACCTCGTTGCGCCTCACCTGCGAAGAGCGCGGTTGGCAGCAGGACGAACAGGGGCTCCTCGACGAGTTCCTGCGGGGCTACGAAGAAGCGCTCCAACACCCCGACCAGGTCGTCCCCGAGCCCGCCTTTGCCACCGACATTCGCAATGGATTCTCCCGAGACCGGACCGAGTTTCTGGCTTGGGTCGACGAGATCATGGTCGAGCTCGAGCCGGACGTGCGCCGCCGCTTCGAGCTGTCGGTGGGGGACTACCTCGAGGCGATGCGTGAGCAACACGAGGAACTCGGCGCGGGCTTCTTCACCATCAAGAAGGTCGGCACCCACCCCCTGGGCATCGGCAGCGCCCTCGACCGGAAGTTCGTCGCCCGCATCGAAGGCCCGACCGACGACCCCCTCGACGACGTGATCCTCGAAGCCAAGGAGGTCCGCGACCTATCGGGGATCAGTTGCATCAGCCATTCCCAAAACCTCGACCCCTTCCGGGTGCTCGTGGGTCAGGCCCGCATCGCCTTCCGCCCCTACCCTTACCTCGGCTACGCGACCATCGATGACGATGTGTTCTGGATCCACGGTTGGGCGGACAACTATCACGAGATGGACATCGAGGAGTTCGAGTCGCCCGAGATGCTGCGCACCATCGCCTACGATGTGGGCCTGCAGCTCGGCCGGGGCCACGTCAATCAGATCGCCGCGCCCCTCGACGCACAGTTCTGCCGGGCCCAACGCCGCTTCGTCGAGGAGCACCGCGAAGAGCTCCAGGAGGCGGTCATCGAGATGACGCAGATGACCATCGCCGCCTGGGAGCGCTTCGCCGCCGAAGCTCGGGACCTCGATGTCACGCCGACCGAGCCTTAGAGTCCGCCCCTAACGACCCCCGGAGACTTTCCCGAGGACCCAAACCGTCCCGAGGCCGACGGACAGACCACCGAGGCCGCCGACGACGAGGGAAAAGACCGCGCCGCCGAGGAAGGTGATCAGCGGCTGGTCGACGTCGTAGCGGAGCGCGACGTAGTTCCCGAGGACGAGGGTGAAGCCGGCCACGAAGGAGAGGGGGGTCCAGGTGTGGGCCTGGGCGCTGAGCACCTCGAGGAACACCGCGAGCAAGAAGAGCCCCGCCATCAACCCGCGCCACCAGAGCTCGTAACCGAAGGGCGTGAAGAGCGCGACCTCGAAGGACCCCTCGAGGTCTTCGACCTCACCTACGCTGATGGTCACCGGGCCTCGGCCCGGCATGGACGCATCGTGGTGCTGGCTGCGATGGAGCGACACGGTCCGCGTCGGCGCTCCCCCCCGCTGCGACTCCTCGCGCACGTCCCGGTAGAGTTCGCCGCGCAGCCGGAGGTCGGCGTCACCGCGCTCGAGGTGCAGCTGGTAGGCCGCCCGGGCGTTTTCCCGACGCCCCCCTTCGAGGTCCCCCGTCACCCGAAGCCGAAAGGTGCGCCCGTCGCCCGGGAGGTCGAGCTCGCCGCTTCCTTCCGGAGTGAGGGAGATCACGGCCGTCGGCTCCCCCTCTTCGATGCCGTGGTGGGCGGCGTAGGCGGCGGCACCCGAGATCATGGCGCTGAGGGCGAGCCAGGAGAGCGAGAGGGCGGCGCTGCCGTCCCGGGCCCGGGTCCAGGCGAGGAGGGCCAGGAGGGGCCCGATGCCATAAACCAGGCCGCGCGCGATCGCCGGACGCAGGTCCGGAAGCTGGAATGCGGTGAGCAGCACGGCGACCAGACCGACCATGACGATGCCGGTTCGGTAGGGCTCGATGGTCTCGAGGACCACATCGACGACAGAGCCTCGGTCTTCCTGCGCCACGACGCGGATCTGCGTCCCCGGGGACTCGGGGTCAAGGGAGAGGGGGGACGGTATAAACTTTCTTACTTTTGCTTTCCAAAAGTAAGAAAGTTTATACCGTCCCCCCCTGAGACCCCTATGACAGAGCTCCACGAAAAGGCACTCACCCACCTCCGGCAGCTCGAAGCCGAGAGCATCCACATCCTCCGCGAGGCAGCGGCCGAGTTCGACAACCCGGTGATGATGTACAGCATCGGCAAGGACTCCTCGGTGATGGCCCACTTGGCCCAGAAGGCGTTCCACCCGGCCCCCATCCCGTTCCCCCTCCTGCACGTCAATACGACCTGGAAGTTCGGGGAGATGATTCAGTTCCGGGACCGCTACGCCCGACAGCAGGGCATCGAGCTCCTCGAACACATCAATCAGGAGGGCGTCGAGGCGAACATCAACCCCTTCGACTACGGGTCCAACAAGTACACGACGGTGATGAAGACCGAAGGCCTCAAGCAGGCCCTCGGCAAGTACCGCTTCGACTGCGCCTTTGGCGGCGCCCGCCGCGACGAAGAGAAGTCCCGGGCCAAGGAGCGCATCTACTCCTTCCGGGACCGCCACCACCAGTGGGACCCGAAGAACCAGCGCCCGGAGCTGTGGAACCTCTACAACGCCAAGACCAACGACGGCGAGAGCGTCCGGGTCTTCCCCATCTCCAACTGGACCGAGCTCGACGTGTGGCTCTACATCTGGGTGGAGAAGATCTCGATCGTGCCCCTCTACTTCGCGAAGGTCCGGCCGGTGGTCGAGCGCAAGGGCTCCCTCATCATGGTCGACGACGAGCGCATGCCCCTCGAAGAGGGTGAAGAGCCTCAAATGAAGAGGGTCCGCTTCCGGACCCTCGGGTGTTACCCGCTCACCGGCGCCGTCGAGTCCACGGCGACGACGGTCCCCGAAGTGATCCGAGAGATGCTCCTGACCCGCTTCTCGGAGCGCCAGGGCCGCCTCATCGATTTCGACGAAGAGGGCTCGATGGAAGCGAAGAAGCGCGAGGGGTACTTCTGATGCAGAACGCCACCGAAGAAGAACTCATCCAAACCGACGTCGAGGAATACCTCCGGCGGTACCAGCAAAAGGAACTCCTGCGCTTCGTGGCGGTGGGTTCCGTCGACGATGGCAAGTCGACCCTCATCGGGCGGCTGCTCCACGACACGGGCATGGTCTACGACGATCAGCTCGACGCGGTGAAGCGCGCGACGAAGATGGAGGGCGAGGAGATCGACTTCTCGCTCATCACCGACGGGCTCAAGGCCGAGCGCGAGCAGGGCATCACCATCGACGTCGCCTACCGCTACTTCGCGACCGAAAAGCGCAAGTTCATCATCGCCGATACGCCCGGCCACGTGCAGTACACGCGCAACATGGTGACCGGGGCGTCCACGGCGAACGTCGCCCTCATCCTCATCGACGCCCGCCTCGGCGTGCTCCAGCAGTCCCGGCGCCACGCCTACATCGCGTCGCTCCTCGGCATCCCCCACCTCGCCGTCTGCGTGAACAAGATGGACCTCGTCGGCTACGACCCGGAGGTCTACACGCGCATCAAAGGGCACTTCCAGGAGTTCGCCGACGACCTCGCGTTCAAGGACGTGACCTTCTTCCCGGTGAGCGCCCTCAAGGGCATCAACATCGTGGAGCGGTCCGACGAATATACGCCCTGGTACGAGGGCGGTTCGGTCCTCGACTACCTCGAGAAGGTGCCCGTCGCGACCGACCGCAACCTCGAAGACTTCCGCTTCCCGGTCCAGTACGTCCTGCGCCCCCACCTCAACTACCGCGGCTTCGCTGGGGAGATCGCCGCCGGCGAAGTGAAGAAGGGCGACACCCTGGTCTCTCTTCCGTCGGGTAAGAAGAGCAAGGTCCTCGCCATCGACACCTACGACGGAGAGCTCGAGAGCGCCCACACGCCGATGAGCGCCGTCATCCGCCTCGAAGACGAGATCGACGTGAGCCGCGGCGACATGCTCGTTAAAGCCGACGACCTGCCCAACGTCTCCCGGGCCTTCGACGCCCACGTGGTGTGGATGAGCGAGCGACCCCTCGACACCAAGAAGACCTATCTCATCAAGCACACGACCCAGATGGTCCGCGCCCAGATCGAGAACGTCTTCTGGAAGAAGGACATGGACACCCTCGAGGAGACCGAGACCGACGGCCTCGACCTCAACGACATCGGCCGGGTCCGGGTCAACTGCCACCGGGCGCTCTACTTCGACCCCTACGTGAAGAACCGGACGACGGGCGCCTTCGTCCTCGTCGATTCGCTCAGCAACAACACGGTCGCGGCCGGCATGATCGTCGCCGACGACGCGAGCCAGGACCTCGAGGTCGCCCTCCGGGAGCTCCGGGCGGGGTCGGCCCTCGAGCCGAAGACCCAAGTCAGCCCCCGGGAGCGCCGGGAGCGCATGGGCCAAAAGGGCGCCGTCGTCTGGCTCACGGGGCTGCCCGGCTCCGGGCGCTGGACCCTCGCCTACGCTCTCGAGCGCCGGCTCTTCGACACGGGGCGCACCGCCACCGTCGTCGCCCCGGTGGACGAAGATCTGCGGTCGATGGTCAGCGCGGCCAAGGCGGCGACCGACGCCGGCCTCATCACCATCTGCGCCTTCGCCAGCTACCACCAGGCCGACCGCGACCAGGTCCGGGCCCGGGTCGGCGGCCCGCGCTTCGTCCACGTCTACGTGAATACGCCAGAGGCCCTGTGCCGGGAACGGCGCCCGGACGCTGATTTCGAAGGCTTCGAGCCCCCCCGGACCCCCGACGTGACCGTAGACCTCGAAAGCACCCGCCTCGACGACGCCATCGAGGCCGTCCTCGAGAGCCTCGAGCACCACGGCCAGTTCGACGAGCTCTGAGCGTCCCCATCTG
>QMMC01000245.1 GCA_003647065.1 Deltaproteobacteria bacterium
CTCGCTTCGCGGCGGTCGGCGTTTCGTCGCCGGGGGATGTCGCGTCTTCGACCGCCGCGCTCTCGAACGACTACGGCGCGGTCGTGGGTCGGGCCGGGGTCGAGCTTCGGCTGAGCGACGCTTTGGGCATCTATCTGAATTGGGACCAGGGGTTCCGCGCCCCGAACCTCGACGACCTGACGAGCCGCCCGCAAGCCGGCCCGGGGTTTCAGTTCGAAAACCCCAACCTCACCCCGGAGCGCACCAACGCCTTCGAGTTCGGCTTCCTCCTCGACGTCGACTGGCTGCGCCTCGAGGGCTGGGGCTTCGCGACGCTCCTCGACGACGCGATGATCCGGGCGGTCCGGGACGCCTCCGACTGCCCCCCATCGGCCCCGGAGTGCAGCGCGTCGCGCAATCAATACCAGCTCGTCAACGCCGATGGCGTCGCCACCATCCTCGGCGCCGAGGGCGGCGCCACCACCTACCTGCCCGGTGACCTCACCCTCCGAGCGACCGTGAGCTACGCCATCGGGGAAGCGCCGAACACCGGCAGCCGCTCCGGCGACCCGACCGCAGATCAGGCCCGAGTCCCGCTCTCGCGCATCCCCCCCCTCAACGGCACCGTCGAGGCCCGTTGGCGCCACCTCGCGACCGGCATCTACGCCGGCGCCGCGCTCCGGTGGGCCGCGGAGCAGACCCGCCTCGCCCCGTCGGACCTCAGCGACCCACGCATTCCCCTCGGCGGCACCGCGGCTTATGGGGTCTTCGACCTGCGCGCTGGCATTCGGTGGTCGAGCCACGTCCGGGTCAGCCTGGTCTTCGAGAACGTCTTCGATGCCGCCTACCGCACCCACGGATCGAGCGTGAACGGCGCGGGGCGCGGGCTGATGGCTGAGGTCATGTTGGGTTTGTAGGGGCACCACGAGGCCGGCCATGAGCACCCGCCTTGGACGAAGCCAATCCCCGTCACAGCGGTGTTCTTGGTAGCGTCCCCTATGCTTCGCCCTCATCAACTCTTCGTCTCCGCCGCGATCACGGGCTGCGTATGGCTTGCGGCACCGGCCCTCGCCTGCGCACCAGCGATGGAGATGGGTAAGTCCGTTTCGATCACCGGCGAGGAGGCGTTGATCGTCTGGGACGCCGAGCGCGGGGTCGAGCACTTCATCCGGCGCGGTGAATTTCGGACCGACGCCGACGACTTCGGATTCCTGGTACCGACGCCCTCGCCGCCGGAGCTCTCGGAGGTGGACAACGGCGTCTTCGACCGCCTGCGCAGCCACATCGCGCCGCCCATCGAATACACCCACGCGTGGGTGCCGGTGACCCTTTGCATGACGCCTTTCATGGTGGTCTTCAGTGCCGAGCCTGAGGTGGTCATGGTCAGCGCTGCGGCATCCGGCGTCGAAGTCCTGAGCACGGCGCGGGTCGCGGGCCTCGACGCGACGGTGGTCCGCAGCACCGACGCCGAGGCCCTTGCGGGCTGGCTCGACGAACGCGGCTACGAAAACCGACCGGCGTTGGTGGAGTGGCTTCGGCCCTACGTCGATGACGGGTTCGTCATCACCGCGTTCCAGTTCACCAAAGGCGACCCAGGCTCCGGTTCAGTCGGAAACCAGGCCGTGCGCATGAGCTTCGAAACCGACCGGCCGTTTTATCCGTACCGAGAACCTTCGGACCACACGGATGAACCGGGGCGCACCCTCCGGGTGCACGTCGTCGCAACTGAACGCGCCTTCCCGTCCCTCGACGGAGAGCAACCGGGCGAATGGGGCGCCAACGAGCTCTTCGCCGCACCGATCGAGGGAGCGCATGGGCTCCTCGGCGACGGCCTGAGCAGCGTCGGCGGCGAGCTCTGGCTGACCAGCTTTCTCGATTCGGCCACGCTGCGAGAGAGCGCCGATCTGCGCTTCGAGATCCAGCCCGCCGACGAGATCCGTCCCGAGCCCATCGTGGTCGAGGGCACGCCCACGATGATCCCAGTGCCCGTCGAGCCTGCCCTCCTCCTCGGCGGCGGCATCTGGTGGTGGCGGCGCCGCAAGGCGAAAACTTCGGCCTGAGCTGGTCGAGGGTTCCCGGGGGACCTCGGCGACGCTCCCCCCGACACGTTGACAGGTCCATCCCTGCGGTTACTTCGCGGGTATGCGACGCATCGTGATCCCATCGGTCTTCATGCTCGTGACCGCTGCCTGCGGCGCGGGTGACGCGGTCCAGGAAGAGCATGACCCGGGGGTCGCGGAGCCCACGGCGGGTGCCGAAGGACCGAGCGAGGCTGCCGCCGAGGCCGCCCCGGAGGGAACCCCGTACACGCCGCGTCCGGCCCTCAACGTCTACGTCCAGGGGCCGGACCCAGCCCCAGGAGAGCGCTATCGGGCCACGGTCCCGGACGATTTTCGAGCTGAAATCGTGGTCACCAATACCGGCGACGCTCCGGTCGAAATGACCTTCAACATGATCGACTTCCGCTTGATCCGGGACGGCGAAGAGGTCTCCTGCGGCGACGAGTCCCAGACCGATGCCGCGCCCGGCCCCACGTCCCTCGAGGCCGGCGAGGCCCACATCTACGAAGCGAGCTTCCACTGCACCATCGCCGAGCCCGGGCGCTATGAGGTCCGGGCCTATATGAACTTCGGCGCCGAGATAGCCCCCGGGGAAGACCGCGAGCGGTATTACGTGGGCAGCCGCGAGATCGTCGTCGAGTGAGCTTCGGAGGGCGCCCCTGGCCCTGACACCCGCGCATTGCCCGGCGGGCGAGCGTGTGTACCTCCGAGACATGGGCGCACGGCACATGGGATGGGTCGCGGCCGCGGTGGCGCTCTCGGCTTTGATGGCCGGGACGGCATTCGCCGACCCCCAGGCTTTTTCTCTCGAAGAGGGCGGCACGGTCCGCTTTCGATGCCGGGGGCCGGGTATTCAACACCCCGCCGAGGGGCGCTTCTCGACCGTCACCAGCCGCCTCGAGCTCGACCCGTCAGATCTCACGACCGTCTCCGGCGAGGTGCAGGTCCTGATGGTCTCGATCACGACCGTCGACTCCGGGTGGGACGTCATGTTTCGGCGCGCTCCATTCCTCGCCATCGGGGAGTTCCCCCGAGCGCGTTTCGTCGTCACTGGGGTCGAAGGAGCAACTGCCCTGGTCTCCGGTCGGTGGACACCGCTGCGCATCCTCGGGGACTTCACGATTCACGGCGTCACCAAGCCGCAGGCCATCGATGCCTTGGTCTACTGGGACGCCGCGACGAAGCGCCTACGGCTCCGCGCGGTCACCGAGATGACCTGGGCCGACCACGACATCGATATGCCCGACGGGCATACCCGGGTATTCGCCGGAGACCGGGCTGCGCTCTTGATCTCCCTCGACTATCTCGGGCCCCGGGGCCGCTGAGAGCGGAGTCCGCAACCGCCCGGCTCAGCAGTCGTCCGGACAGTTGCATTCGTTTTCGGGGGCGTCGCAGGAGCCGTTCCCGCAGAAGGTGCAGAAGGCCGCGCCCGCGCAGAGAACGCACTCACCACCGGCCCCGGGCGCATCGCAGGGGATGAGGCCCAGGCCCGCACAGCAAGGCAGCGCCCCCGGGACGACCGGCCTCGAGCCTCCTTCGGGGATGCACATCGCGCCGTCCGGCAGCGTCGCATCTCGGGCGCCCGTGTCGGCGCTGCCGCTATCGACCATGGCCGAATCACTGGAGCCGCTGTCGACCACCGCCGAGTCCGTCGCGCTATCGACCACCGCAGAGTCCAATGTGCCGTCTCGAGTAGCGGAGTCTGCAATCCCCGTGTCGCCCACGGCGGAGTCCTCCGTGCCAGCATCATCGCCGCACGCGACCATCGCCAGGACGACGACCACAACAAAACCGAAATGTGATTTTCTCATCGGAGCACCTCTCGTACCTGGGCACCTATGCGCCGTTCGCACACGTCCAAGGCTGCTCGGAAGATTCCCGGGGCTCCGTCCGACGGGAAGGGGGGGGAACAACGGCACCAAGGAGACTCAGGGGGCGGCCCCGGGACAACCGAAGCCTTCGAGGCCCGGCTCCCCCGGTCCCCCGAGGGTATCGTTGATCTCGGCTGCTCCCTCGCGGGTGACTCCGTCGTCCCATCCACCGATGCCGAGCCAGCCGAATTCGTCGAAGGCTACGGCACCGAAGGCGTCGCCGGTTCCGGACACGAACACGCCGTCGATTTCGGGCGCCGGTGCTGTGCCGAGGTCGAGGATCATACCGGCCGTCGCGTTGTCCGCGAGGCGGATGTCCGTGAGCCGAATGTTCGCGACCGCCCCGAGGACGAGACCGGCACCAATCTCGACGGGCCTGCTGCCGATGACGCGCACGCGGCCCTGGGTTCGGCTGATCTCCGCGCCGGAGATCGAAACAGCCGCGGCGCTGCACACGAACACGCCCGCTGAGTGATTGTCGACGATGCGTGTTCCGGGCCCGCGGATCGTCGTCTCGCCCCCACCCTGCACCCACAACCCACCCTGGCGATTGCCCTCGAGGACCAAACCCTCGACGTCCAGGGACGAGCTGGCCTGGAGAATGGCGTAACCCTCAGACTCGATGATCGACACGTCAGCGCCGTGGAACTCGGCGCCGTCGGTGAGAACGATGTCGTAGGCCGGGATGAGTCGTGATCCCTGAAGTGCCCCCTCGGACGAGAGCCCGCGAGCGCACACGGGCCCTCCCACGAACATCGCCCCGGACCCGAGGTTCCGGGAAACCTCGGTGGCCCGGAGGGTCACGGCGGTCTCGATGGCCAAGAGGCCAACGTAGGCAAAGCCCGTGATGGTGGTGCCGTAGATCGTCACCTCCCCGACTTGCTTCAGCTCCAAACCGAATACCCCGACCTCCTCGGGGGTAGGATCGAGGGGCTGCATCGCGGCGTTGTCCGGGGTGACGGGTCCGACGAGGTCGAGGCGATGAAGAGAGAGGCGCCCGACACCTTCCGCACTGACGCCCATTCCCGTAGGAGCGTGAACCGTCAGATGTTCGACGCGTGCCTCCCCGGGCCCCACGACCAGAACCCCGGGCGCCCGGTTCGCCGTGACGTCGAGGCACCGAACGATGCTCGGCGAAGCTTCCGCGGAGAGTGCGATCGCCGGCTGATTCGGGGGAGCGACGACGATGCTCGCGGTAGGGTCGACCCCAGCGAGGGTGACCCCCGCGGGCACCGAGAGCGACGCCGAGACGCGGCAGCGGCCGACGCGCACCACGTCACCGGGGCGCGCCCCGGCGAGGGCTCGGGCCAACTCGCCGGCGTCGCAGTACCCGGTGCCGCCGGTGTCACAGTCGGGGGGCGGCTCCGGGAGCCAGGGGCAGAGGGTGCCCTCCGCGGGTGCCGGACCGACGTCGTAGACCCCCGGCGGGGGCATCACGGGCGGCGGCCCCCCACTCGCGTCGGCCGCCCGATGGCTCGAGAAGCATCCCGCCGCGAACACCACGGCGGTGGCGACCACACCAATGGCCCTCATCTGCGCGCGGATTCCCACGAGGACAGGGTAGCGCAATCGGCACCCCGGTCCCCCACTCGATCTAAGAGGCTCGACGGACCATATCGCGCATCCATCCGGCGAGACTGCCGTTGGGGAAGCGGCGCAGGTAGGTGTGGGCACGCATGCGAGCCGCCTCGTTCCAACCGAGGCGCACCAAGCACTCGAAGACCGTGCCCACGACCACCACCTCGAGGTCGGCCGCCTCGACCTCGAAACGCCTGCCGTCGTCGAGGGGAGCCACCGGGAGAGCAGCCATTTAGAAGCGCGCGCCTACTCCGACATCGCCCCCGTAGCCGCCGAGTTCGGCGGGTAGGGTTCCGGCAAAGGTCGCGCTCACGCTCGCGTGAACCCACACACCGCCGAGGTCGACGAGGATGCGCGGCGAGCCAGCGACAGCCCACGCCATGCCCGCAAAGGAGGCGCTGGCTCGACCGATGAGGGAGACCGGCCCGAGAACGATCCCCGCCTCGAGGAGGCCCACGGCGCTGATCGTGGCGTCTCGATAATCCGGCGAAACCATCAGCGCGACGGTCCCATCGACGGCAAAATGCAGTACGTCGGCGAGGCGCTGCTCGAGCCTACCCCCGCCGGCGATGCTGACGTAGGCGGGGGCGAGGAGCCAGGGCTGGTCCATGCCGAAGGCGTAGAGGGGCACCAGGGAGACGTTCGGCGACTTGTCGCCGGGTATCGACATGTACATGCCGAGGCGACCGGTGGTCCGCACAGTCTCTACCTCACCGAGGAGCTCGACGTGCACGCCGAGACCAAAGGGACCGAGCTCGGTCTCCCCAGCGCGCCCGGCAACCGAACCAACGCCTTGCAGGACGATGCGCACATCGTCGCTCGGCGACAGGGTACCCACGGCCTGCATGAGCGCACCCCAGCGGTCGTTGCCCGTCCAGCTGTGGTCCGTCGCGCCGAAGCGCACATCGATGGTGCGGACCATGGGCTCGGCCGGCTCTTCCACCGGCTCTTCCGCAGCCTCGATTTCTGGGGTTGGCCCGGGCTCCGGAGCCTGCGCCGCGGCTGCCTGAGCGCACACCACCGCGGCCATGAGCCCCGGCAGGAGCCCGACAAGAAAGGTAAGTCGCATCGAGCGGCCGACTGATGCGCGCTCGCGATT
This sequence comes from Deltaproteobacteria bacterium, assembly GCA_003647065.1. Classification (GTDB taxonomy): domain Bacteria; phylum Myxococcota_A; class Polyangia; order Polyangiales; family B10-G4; genus B10-G4. The sequence continues at coordinate 6,588 of QMMC01000245.1, forward strand.
ATTCACCGCGAAAAACAACTTCTTGATCCCGTGAATTCGGTGCCACGTGCCAGCGTGTGCCGCGCGGGACACAGGCGTCAGGGAGGCGGGAAGAAGCGCTGACGAGTCGCGTTTTCGGGCCCTGGTACGTGCCTTGCGATGGCTCGTTCCGTCGCGCCAATCGGCGCCAAGAAAAGGGAACGACATGCTTCGCTCAGCTTCACTTATTCTTCTCGCCGGCGCTCTAGTCGGCACCTTCGCCGCCGCACCAGAGATCACCCACGCTTGCGGCGGCTGCTTTGCGCCGACCGGTCAGCCGTCAGTGGTGACCGCCCACCGCATGGTCGTGTCGGTGACCGATCAGGAAACCACCCTCTGGGATCAGTTCGAGTACGGAGGTGATCCGGAGAACTTCGTATGGGTGCTCCCGGTCGCCGGGGGCCAAGAGGTCGACGTCGACGTGGCCGAGCAATCGTTCTTTCAATTCCTCGCCGACCAAACCCAGGTGACCCTCCAGGGTCCCGCGAGTTCGCGCGGGGGCAGCTCCATCGGCTGCTCGGCGTCCGACGGGGCCTACGGCCCAACCGCGAGCGCCACCAACGTCACGATCTACGCCCAGGAGGTCGTCGGACCCTACGAGACCGTCACCATCGGCGCCGAAGACGCCGGCAGCCTCGTCGGGTGGTTGACGGACAATGACTACGTCGTCCCCGACGCGCTCCTGCCGACCATCGCGCACTACGTCGCCCAGGACATGAACTTCGTCGTCCTCCGACTCTCCCCGACCGCCGGCGTTTCACAGATGCAGCCGGTCCGCGTCACCACTCCGGGCGCCCACGTCTCCTTCCCGTTGCGCATGATCGCGGCGGGCATCGGCACCACGGTCTCCCTCGAGCTCTTCCTGATCGCCGAGGGACGCTGGGAGGCCCAGAACTTCCCCAACGCCGAGGTCGACGAGGCTGACCTGGTCTACGACTGGGCGACGAGCACCTTCAACTACGACGACGTCGTCGCCGACGTGCTCGCCTCGAACGACGGCCGGACCTGGCTCACCGAGTTCTCGGCGGCCGTCTATCCACCGGCGCCGTCGCTGTACGTCACCTATGAGGATGGCGCCTACCACGGACCCCGGGATGACTGGGATGTTGCGACGCGACACATCACGGACATGGTGACCGTGACCCGCATGCGCGCCGAGCTCCCAGCGAGTGCCCTCGCCAACGACCTCGTGCTTCAGGCCTCGACCCTCGGAACCCGCCCCGGCCTGGTCATCGTCGACAACGAGGTCAATCGCAACGTCTCGACGACCCCGGGCCGCACCGACTCGAACGAGTCGCCGACGTCATTCCTCTTCATGGTCGCCTTCGCGGTGGCGATGGTCCTGCGGCCCGGCCGGCGCTGGCGAGCCGCGGCCTGAGAGGGCTCAGCGACAGGCCATTCTCTCCGTCGCAACCGTCGCAGCATCACAGCGGTAGTAGTGCCACGCGCATCCGCTCGAGCCGGGTGTGCAGTCTGCCGCACAGGTCGTCGTCGGGGGGCAGTAGCAAGGATCGCCGACGCGGGAACGGGCGCCCTCGCAGACCAAGCGGTAGCCCATCGCAATGCAGGAATCCGAGGAGGCGGCGCACTCGGCGGGTGCCCCACAGGAAGCAAACGACCCAGAGCCGCCGCAGCTGGGCTCGCGGGAGCCGGTCCACCCAGTGCCGGTGCACCTCCAGCTGCCCCGGATGAAGACGGCCGAGAGCGTGCAAGTGCCCGACTGGCCAGCGGTAGTTGGATGGTCGCGCTGCGCGGTGCCGTCACAGTTGTAGTCGCCGAAGCGCTCGTCGTCATCCGCGCCCGGTCCGTGGGCAGACGTGAAGTACATGGTCTGACCAGGGAACATATCTGGGTCGCTGTCGTCGCAGTCGGTGCCGCAGGCGCCGAGGGAGGTGGGGGCGTGGCCATCGCCGTCCGAATCGACGAGGGGATTCAGGCAGCCTCCCATCGTGTCGTCGCATAGATCGTCCGTGCAGTCGTCGCCGTCGCCGCAGTCGAGGGCGGTGCCACATCCCGGGGCCTCGCCAGTGTCACTGGATACTGCGCTGTCGGTGGGCACGCCGCTGTCAGTGGGCACGGTGCTGTCGATGGGCACGGCGCTGTCGGCGGGCACGGCACTGTCGGCGGGCACGGCACTGTCGAGAGGCACAGCGCTATCGAGCGGCGTGGCGCTGTCCACCGCTCCCCCGTCGTCGCTCCCCGTTTCCCCGCCACACGCCGCGAGCAAGAGGCTCAGAGGCAGAACACACCAAACAAAACGCGTCATCGAACATCTCCTCGGAGGACTCGCGCACCCGTTGTGCACGAACGGGCGGGTCTTGTACACGCGCTGAACACGCTAGCCCGACCGGGTCCCGGAACGACTCGGGAATATCGCTGGCACGATCCTGGCTGTAGTCCTGGCTGTAGTCCTGGTTGTAAACCTGGCTCTAACGAGAAGCGGGAGGTGCAGCGATGGAAGTCTACTTGGTCATTCTTGGCAGCGCGGTGGCCCTGGCTCTGGTGGGCATTGTCGTGCTCGGTGCCTCCAACGCTTGGCGCTTCGGGCGAGTCTTCGGACCGACGACGCAGATCGGCCGCGGCGGCCCTTATCGACAGCGGGAGCAGCGCTCGGTCGAGGGCCGCGGTGTACCCAAAACCATCTGGCTCGCTTCGGTGTCCGCCAGCCTCTGGGGTGTGATCACGCTCTTCATCTTCGTCCCCGCGGGCGCCTTGCTGGCAACGGCCCTTTTCGCGGGTAGCGAATACACCGGGCTCCCGAGGGACGCATGGGCCGGCGCCGGAGCCGTAACCCTCGTCGTGATGTGCATCTCCGGGTTGCTCCTCGCCGTGGCGCTCTTCATCTACGCGGCCCGCCTGATGAAACGCGACGCGTCCCACGTCGCGGACGTCGTGAAGTGGAGCGTCGCCCACCACGCCAGCGTCTTCGTCTATTTCCTCATCCTCGGCGCGGTGGTCGGCCAAAGGGAGGGACTCGTCTACGCGTTCCTGGCGGTCATCGTGCCGTGCCTCGCGGGCTTGCTCCAGGCAAAGGCGATGTCCGCTGCGGCACGCCGCATCGAAGGCATCGAGGCCGAGGAGGACCGAGGCCTCGCCTTGGCGGCGGAGGCACCGCTGGTCGCTTAGCGGCGCCCGCAATTCTGGTATCTTCGGCGCCCCGTTCGATTGGAGCAGACGATGAGCCTGAATCTCGGAGTGGTCCTGCGCGAGAGCGCAAAGAAGAATCCCGACCGGACGGCGTTGGTCATCGGGGAATCGACGCTCTCCTACGGCGTGCTGCACGACTACGTTCAGCGCTTCGCCGGCGCCCTCGAGAAGCTCGGCATCGCACGCGGCCAGCACGTGGCGTTGATGCTCCCGAACGTTCCGCAGTTCACCATCGCCTACTACGGCGCCCACTACATCGGAGCGCCGGTCGTCCCGATGAACGTGCTGCTCGCGCCGGACGAGGTCACCTATCACCTCGACGACTCCGACGCGGTGGCGCTGATCGTCTGGGAAGGTTTCCTGGAGCAAGCCCAGGCGGGCTTCGCCCGGGCCGAGTACTGCAAGCATCTGATCGTCGCCAAGGCCGACCCGTCAGACGTCACCGCCCCCGAAGGCGCGCACAACATGACCGCCCTCATCGGTCGTTCGGTGCCGGTCACCGAACTGCCCGACACGATGCCCGACGACACCGCAGTGATGCTCTACACGTCCGGGACGACGGGCCGCCCCAAGGGCGCCGAGCTCACCCACTTCAACATGTTCTACAACGCCGAGTACGCCGGCACGAAGCTCCTGCCCATGGACGAGGGCACGATTGCCTTGGCCACGCTGCCGCTCTTTCACAGCTTTGGCCAGACGGTCATTCAGAACGCGGTCCTCGGGGCCGGGGGCACTGTGGTGCTGCTGCCGCGCTTCGATCCGGACGCGGCCTTCGCCCTGATGCAAAAGCACCGGGTCACGCTCTTCGCGGGCGTCCCGACCATGTACTTCGCGCTCTTGAACCACGCGAAAGCTGTCGACTACGACATCTCGGGCCTCGAGCACTGCGTCTCCGGCGGCGCGGCGATGCCGGTCGAGGTCATGAAGGCCTTCGACGAAAAGTACGGCGTGAACATCCTCGAGGGCTACGGGCTCAGCGAGACTTCACCGGTAGC
>QMMC01000246.1 GCA_003647065.1 Deltaproteobacteria bacterium
ATTTCACCGCCGCAGGCGTCCAGGTCGTCGCTGACGACGAAGTCGTGATCGGTGGCCACCTGAGTCCAGGCGGCGCGTCCGGCCTGCGCGCCTACCGAAGCATCATCTACCGCGTGGAATCGGGCCAACTGAGCCAGGTCTACGGGGGCGGAGAAGGCTGGATCCAGGCCATGAGCCATCGAGGGTCGGACGTCTGGGCCGTCTCGGCGGTCCTTCGCCCTGAAGGGAGCGGCAGCCTCTACGACCTCTTGGTCAGCGAAGACGGGGGCCGAAACTGGCAGGAGCGAGGACGGATCCCCGCCGGGAGCATCACCGCGATCATGGTCGAAGGAGGCGGGTGCGGCTGGGTGATCGGCGCCGGGGACCTGTGGAGGAGCTGCAACTCTGGAGAACGATGGACGCCGGTCGCCGCCCCGAGGCGCCCCCGCGGGATCGCACAGCCGTTGGTCGGAACGGGGCCTGGCCACGCGCTCCTCGGGGGTCCCTCCCTGCACCGGACCGACGACGGCGGGGAGCACTGGGTAGAACTCTCACCGGACGAGGTGGTCGCCACGGACGGCCGCTATGTGGTGGGCACGGCCGGTACCGCGATCCGGGTGGGAGTCATCGAGGGAGACACCGTGAGCTGGCGCGGGGTCCACCCGGGGGAGCTGTTCGCGACGCAAGTCGTCTCCGACGCCGAGTCGCTGCTCATCCTCGCCGCCCCCGTCGGTCCCCGCGCCGGCCGGGGCCTGCTCTTCATTCGCAGCGAGGACGGTGGACGGTCATTCGAAGAGAGCCTCCGTCGAGGGAGCACGAGATCCGAAGATGTCAGCCTCAGTGGGCCCCGTCGTGTCCTGCGCCTGGACCGCAGGCGGCGCCTACGATCCCTCGTGGCGCGGCCCAACTGACCGGCTTCGAGCCCGCGCGAAAGTGCGGCTCGGAGGCGGAGTGCTCAGCCAGAGCGGTCGAATGGTCGATTACTCGGGCCGGGGCCGACTGAGAGGCCGCCTTCAGCCCGCCTTGGCCCGGCGCGCGAAGACCGGCAGCCGTCCGTCCGCCCGGGACCAACGGGCTTTCGCGCGATGCCATCCCAGGCCGAGGAGCGCCGAGCCAACGAGCATCACCGCCGCCACCCCGAGGCTCGCCCCGAGACCCAGGGTCGGGCCGACGACCTCGGCGAGACCGTAGCCTGCGCCGTAGAGCAGCGCGATGTGCACCACGTAGATGATCAGAGTCTCGCCGGCGAGGATCGTGAGGGGCCGCGGCAGACGCGCCATGCCGAGCGACGCGCCGGCTAGGACCGCGCTGAGGGCCACCACGGCCGCGAGCTTCAGGAGCCCGGGACCGGGGTTCGGCGCGCCGGCGCCGTAGGGCACGAAGGCGATGGCCCAGGACGCAAAGGCGACGAGCAAAGCGAAGCCCCCGAGGGCCACGACGCTCTGGCGACCAAACGACGGAATCCCAGCCGGACAGGCCACCGCCCCGGCGACGACCCCGGCGAAGAGATACCCAGCCCACGGGAAGAGCGGAAAGATGGAGCCCCCGGCGTTGCCCAGGTAGTTCGTGAGGAACGCGCCCGGCCCGGCCACCGTCAAACCCGCGGTCACGGGGCTCGAGCCGATGAAGAGCGCCGCAAGCAGGACCGATGCCCAGACGACGTGACGCGCGGACGGGAGCGAGACCACGAGGGCCTCCAGAATCAGAATCGATACGCCGATGCACTGGAGCACATCGACGATGGCCGCGTGCTCGAGGGCCGCCATCCAAGACGCCGCGTCCCCCCCGACCGCGCCGAAGGGGTTGTGCAGCAGGTAGCCGATGCCCACCAGCAGGAGCCCGCGTTTCACCCGCCGCGCGACCGCCTTCGGGTTGGCCCGATGGGCCTCGAAGCGCGTCAGGGTCGCGAGGTGAAAGGAGATGCCAGCGGCGAATAGGAAGGCCACCGAGGTCAGGCCGCGGACCCAGGTCCACCGGTCGAAGAGCCAACCAGCGCGCAGCTCCTCGGCCAATACGGCGTCGAGGCTGTGCCCCTGGACCATCTGGAAGGTCGCCAAGAGGCGGAGCAGATCGATGTAGAGGACCCGCCCCGACTTGCGATTTGAGGTACCCGCGGCCATCGGACCGAGGGGTTTTGGCACGCTCAGAGGAGGGGGTCGAGCCAGGCGACGACGTCGTTGATGACCTCGGGGCCCTCGGGCTCGTTGAAAAGCTCGTGCAGCAAAGCCGGATAGACCTTCCGGGTCACCCCCTCGATGCGACTGAGGGGCTCGCTGAATCGCGTGGCGACGAGCACGTCCTTGCCGCCGTGGACCACCAGGGTCGGCACCCGGATCCGGTGGGCGTTGGCCCGGGTGTGGTCCATGGCGGTGAAGATTTCGGCACCGAGGCGGGTCGTCACGGAGGTGAAAACCAGGGGGTCCGCGAAGTACTTGTCTTCAACAGCCGTATCACGCGTGAGCTGACCGCGTTCGATGGGAGTGGCGAGGGAGACCTTCGGCAGGAACTTCGACAGGAGCGGCGCCGCGGTCCTCTGCCAGCCGGGCACGACGGCGTTGATGGCGGGGGCCGAGAGCACCAGGAGGTCGGGCTGGGGGCGGTCGCTGACGGCGTACCGAGCCGCGACCAGGCCGCCCATGGAGTGACCGAGCAGGATGGCCTTACCGCCATCTTTGCGGGCCTGTGCGAGGTGATCTTCGACGTCATCGAGGAAATGATCGAAGCTCTCGACGTACCCCCGGCGCCCGGCGGTCTCGCCGTGGCCGCGGCAGTCGTAGGAGATCACTCGGAACCCGGCGTCGCGGAAGAGAGCGCCGGACCGCTCCCAACGGCCGCCGTGTTCGCCGACCCCGTGATGGATCACCATCGATGCCCGGGCCGTGCCCTCGGGAATGAAGCGGCGCACGCGCTGCTGCACGCCGTCCCGAGTCGTTTGGAAGCTGGCCTCGCCCTGGGCCTCGAAGGTCGCTGCGCTCTCGATGGTCATGTCCGTTCACTCATGTCCGTTCACTCAGGTCAGGTCCATGCGTAGTTGGAAAAGAGTCGGACGGGAAGCCGGATCGACCCGAGTGCATGCCGCCGCGAGGGAGAGCCAGGCCTCCGGGACGTCTCCCGAAGCCTTGGCCAGGAGCTCCCGCATCGTCGCTCCGAAGGCGTGCACGTCTTCGGCGGGGGCCGCCAAGGCGTGAGCCTGGCGCTGTTCCGGAGCCATGTACGCAAGCGTGCCCTGCCCCCCGACCGCGAGCTCCTCGCCGATCCGCGTCGCGAGACCAAAGTCCGTCAGCACGACCCGGTCATCGTCGCGAAGAAGGAAATTCGAGGGTTTGAGGTCACGATGGACGAACCCCGCGCCATGCACGAAGGCCGCGGCCTCGAGGGCCGTGACCAGCCAGCGGCGGATGCGTTCGATCGGGACAGCCTGGGCGTCGAGTTCACGGCGCACGGAGCCGCCGCGGACCCACTCCATCGCGATGGCCCCGAGGCCCGTATCGAGGTCGAAGATGCGCACGATGCCGGGGTGCTCGAGGTGGGCCGGGGTTCGGCCCTCGGCGAGCAGTCGATCGATCTCGAGGCGGCCCCGGCGGTGGTAGACCTTGAGCGCGATGATGCGGCCGATCCGGTCATCGCGGGCGGCGAAGACCGTCCCCGCCCCGCCCCGGCCGAGCTCCCGCTGAACCCGGTACCGACCGCGAGCGAGGGCGCCGTCGGTCATCAGGGTGGCCCCGGCCAGTTCGCGGCGAGGCTCCCGGCGCTCTTTCAATCGGGCGACGCGCTCCCGGGCCTGGGCATAATCGAGGTCCCGAGCGAGGACGCGCTGATAGGCCGCCATGGCTTGGTCGGTGTCACCGCGCCCCTCGGCCACCTCCGCCGCAAGCATCAGCGCCGCCAGCGAGGGCTCCGCCGCGTCGACCAGGGGCGCCAGGACCCGCCCCGCGCCTCCCGCGTCCCCTCGGGCCCAGAGCGTCCGGGCGACCTGGAACCGCAGCTCCCCGAAATTCGGGCGGTGCTCGAGTACACGCCGAGCCAGATCGAGGGCCCGGGCCTGGCGGTGAGCCCGGGAAACCTCATCGAAGAGCCGAAGCGCCTCGGCCTCCCCGTCAGCGGCGACGGCGTCCGGCCCGGTCCCCATCGCCTCGAGACGCTGCTCCGGCGTCGACGCCGGCGAGGTCTCGTCCGTCACCCGGGCGGGGCCGCTGCCCTCCCCCTCGTCGCCGCGCCGGGAGCGCGCTTCGGCCTGGGTATCCCCCTCTCCCGGAACCTCGGTCCCCGGAGCCTGGTCGAGGCCAAAGAGCCGTTTCCACAGGCTCACCCGCGCACCTCGATGCGATGCGGTCCGAGGGTGAGTTCGTCCTCGGCGAGGAGCCGGATGGGGACGTCGCAGGGCTGCCGCCCGAGGACCAGGGGGGCGCCGGAGCCGGCGGTGAGGGTCGCCGCCCCATCGGGGAATGACAGGCTCCCGGGGGCCTCGGGGAGCCTCAGATCTCCGGTGCCGACGAGCACCATCAACCCCCGGTCGAGGCCGCGGTCCACTTCGAGGCAGAGGGATCCTGCGCCGGTGATGACGGCCCGAATCTCCACGTCATCGCCGAGGCCGAGGGCGGTATCACCTGCGAGTCGCACTTCTCCCGCGATGGGCACGCCGCGGATCAAGGTGCCATTACGGCTCCCGAGGTCCTTCACTACGACCTCTCCGTCGCGGAGAGAGAGCTCCGCGTGGCGCCGCGAAACGCTGGCCCCACGAAAGGCGACGTCTGCTCCGGCGCGCCCGAGGATCACCGGTAGGCGCCCGACCGCCACCACCCGGCGCTCATCGATCACGAGCTCGACCCGGTACGGCGAAGGGAAACGCGCCTCGAGGCGCCGCAGCAGGTCCGCCACGGCGCCGTCGCCGGGGTCGGCGTCGAGGGCCATGCGAAGAGCGTCACGGGCCTCCCCGCGGGCCCCAACCGCCATCGCCATCTCGTAGTCTTTGACGCGCCGGCGAATTCGCCGGGCTCGGTCATCCACTTCGCTCGTCATCGTGAGCAGGGCTTCGAGGCGCTCGATCTCCCCCGCGCGCTCGAGGCACCGCGCGGCGTCCGCCCAGCGTTCGAGGAGCTCCCAGGCATTGGCGGCCTCGGCGTGGCGGTCCGCCCCCTCGAGGCGCCTCGCCGCATCCTCGAGGCGTCTCTTCTCTTCGGCGGTCCGAGCCCCGCGGCGACGCGCATCATCGACGATGGAAAGGCCGATCTGGGCCTGGACCTCGGGCCGCCGGGGGTGGTCCTCGGCGAGCCAGCGGAGGGCATCCTGGTAGGCGAGGAGCCGCTCCTCGAGGGTCGAAACCCGAGCAGCATGGAAGAGAAGCGCGTTCGCCGCGTCCTCCGGGAGGTCGGCTTCGACGTAGTGAATCGCAGCCTTTCGGTAGTCCCCGGCGCCCTCGGCGGCTCGCGCCTTGCGGTAAGGACGACTGAACATGCGGCGAAAGAAGCTCATCGCCGGGGCAGCTTAGCCCCAATCTGCTTTTCCAGCTCTGCTATGATGCCGGACGTTCTACGAGCCTGGCGCACTCCGTCCAGGCGCACGCAGGGAAAACACGCATGTCGAATCGCCTCGGCGAGCTCCTAGTCCGACAGAAGCTCATCAGCCTCCAGCAGCTCCGCTCAGCCCAGGACGAGCAGCAGAAATCCGGCGACAGCCTCGGCTATGCCCTGGCGAAGATGGGCTTCATCTCCGACGAGGAGATCACCGACTTCCTCAGCCAGCAGTACCGGGTGCAGTCGATCGATCTCTCCGAGTACGAGATCGACGCCGAGGTGACCAAGATGGTCAGCCAGGAAGTCTGCATGCGGCACAAGATCATCCCGGTCTCCCGGGCTGGCTCTTCCCTCATCGTGGCCATGGCAGACCCGTCGAACCTCCACGCCATCGACGACATCAAGTTCCTCACCGGCTACAACGTCGAACCCGTCGTCGCCTCCGAGGGGGCCATCTCCGCCGCCATCGAGCGCAACTACGCCGCGCCGGAGATCTCCTACGACGACATCATGGACGGCTTCGATGAGGACGACATCGAGGTCGCCGTCGAGGAGGACCTCGACGGCCTCGACCTCGAACGCGCCTCCGAAGACGCCCCGGTCGTCCGGCTCTGCAACGCCATCTTGCTGAACGCCATCAAGAAGGGCGCCTCGGACATCCACATCGAGCCCTACGAGAAGAACCTCCGGGTTCGCTATCGTATCGACGGCGTGCTCGCCCAGGAGATGACCCCCCCGGTCAAACTCAAGAACGCCATCGCCTCGCGCATCAAGATCATGTCCTCCCTGGACATCGCCGAACGGCGATTGCCCCAGGACGGCCGCATCAAGCTCAAGCTGGGCAAGGGCCGCGAGATGGACTTCCGCGTCTCGGTGCTGCCCTGCATCTGGGGCGAAAAGATCGTCCTCCGTCTGCTCGACAAGTCGAACCTTCAGCTCGACATGAGGAAGTTGGGCTTCGGCGAGGAGGCCCTCGCGCACTTCAAGGACGCGATTCACCAGCCCTACGGCATGGTGCTGGTCACCGGCCCCACCGGCTCCGGCAAGACGACGACGCTCTACTCCGCGCTCTCGGACTTGAACGACGTCGAGACGAACATCAGCACCGCCGAGGATCCCGTCGAATACAACCTGATGGGCATCAACCAGGTCCAGCAGCACGAGGACATCGGCCTCAACTTCGCCGCCTCGCTCCGGTCGTTCCTGCGCCAGGACCCGGACATCATCATGGTCGGCGAGATTCGTGACTTCGAAACCGGCGAAATCGCGGTCAAAGCCTCTCTCACGGGCCACTTGGTGCTGTCGACGCTGCACACCAACGACGCCCCGTCGACGATCACCCGTCTGCTCAACATGGGCATCGAACCCTTCCTCGTGACCGCGTCGGTCAACCTGATCCTCGCCCAGCGCCTCGCCCGGCGCATCTGCGCAGACTGCAAGGGAGAGGTCGACGTCGAAAGGGAGGCCCTCGAGGACGTTGGCTTCACCGCAGAGCAGATCGAAGGGGCCACCATCTGCAAGGGCCGGGGTTGCCGCACCTGCGGCGATACCGGCTACAAGGGCCGCGTCGCGCTCTATGAGGTCATGCCCTTCACCGAGAATCTCAAAAACAGGGTCCTCGAGGGGGCCAACACCGCCCAGCTGAAGGTCGCGATGATCCGCGGTGGTGTCGACTCGCTGCGCATGGCGGGCATCAAGAAGGTCCTCGAAGGCATGACGACCATCGACGAGGTCCTCCGGGTCACGGCCGCCGACTCCGTGATGCACGACTGACGGGCCGGGGGATCACACATGATCCCCCGAGCGACCTCGGTAATCTCCAGTGATTTCATAGCCCTGCGCTCGATAGCAGGACGGCCGAGGTCCGTCTCGAGGCCGACGATCGCCAAAAACCTCAACGAAGACGAAGTCTTGCGCGACCTGTCAAGTGGATCGTTTCCGATTTTGGGCGATCGCCAGATCGTATGATCACTTTTGATGCGGAATTCTCGATTCAGGTTTCTCTTGTGATCCCAACGGGGTACGTCTCAAACCCGATCCATGGAGTGACATTCTATGGCCCTACATCGCATGTCACGAATTGTCATTGCACGCGGCCGATGCTAGATCTGACCCATGCGCATCAGCAACAGCTTCTCCGAGGGTGAGGTCCAGATCATGGAATTCATCCTTCAGACCCTCCTCCGCGGTGGCACCCCCAACATGGCCGCCCGGCACAAGGACTTTGCGTCCCTCTACCGCAAGGTCATGTCGATGAAGACCCGCATCGAAGCCAAGAAGGCGAAGGTCTCGTCCGTCGGGACGATCGGCGCCCCCGACGACGACGCCGAGATCGGCATCGACGAGGACGGCGACGGCGACGACCAGCAGCAGGCAGTCTGAGCCCGCCGCCTGCCTGGATGTCCGGGGTCAGCAATCCCGGCTCCGGTCGACTAACGTCGCCCTGCGCCTTCTTGCTGACCGTTGACAGGACCAGGCGAGGCGCACTAGTGCAACGCCATGGGAGAGCTTCGTGCCACCTCGATGCTGGTGCTGCGTCATGGCCGGGTCCTGGACCCCTCGGCCGGTCATGACGGCGAAGCCGACGTCGTAATCGAGAACGGCCGGGTCACGCGCCTCGGCCGGGAGGCCGGAGCCGGCCTCGAGGGCGACGGGGTGCGCGTCGTCGACCTCGCCGGCGCCTGGGTGGTTCCGGGCCTGATCGACCTGCACGTGCACCTGCGCGAGCCCGGTCAGGAGTACAAGGAGGACATCGCTTCGGGCCTCGCCGCGGCGGCCGCTGGCGGTTTCACCGCCGTGTGCCCCATGGCCAATACGAAGCCGGCGAACGACTCCCGAGCGATCACCGAGATGATGGTCTCCCGGGCCGCTGACATCGGCGGCACCCGCCTGCTGCCCTTCGGTGCGATGACCATGGGCCTCGCCGGGAAAGAGCTCACGGAGATGGCCGATCTTCGTGACGCCGGGGCGATCGGCGTGAGCGACGACGGCCGCTGTCTGATGGACGCGGCGGTGATGCGCCACGTCATGGACTACGCCCGGACCTTCGACCTCTTGGTCTCGCAGCACTGCGAAGACCACAACCTGAGCGCCGGGGGGCAAATGCACGAAGGGGCCCGGTCGACACGCCTGGGCCTCGGGGGCTGGCCCCGGGAGGCCGAGGACGTGATCGTCGCCCGGGACCTCATCCTCGCCGAGCGCACGGGGTGCCGATACCACGTCGCCCACATCTCCTCCCTCGGCGCCGTCCGGCTCCTTCGAGAAGCCAAAAGCCGGGGGCTCCGGGTCTCGGCCGAGGTGACCCCCCACCACCTCGCGCTCACCGACGAAGCGCTCCTCAGCTACGACACCCACTGCAAGGTCAACCCGCCGCTCCGTACCGCCGAAGACCGGGAAGCGCTCCGAGGAGCCCTCGCCGACGGCACGATCGACTGCATCGCCACCGACCACGCGCCCCACAGCACCTTGGAGAAAGACTGCGAGTTCCCGAAGGCAGCCGTGGGCATCAATGGCCTCGAGACGGCGGTTCCGGTCCTCCTCTCGTTGGTCCGGGACGGCGCCCTCAGCCCCCTTCGATTCGCGGAGGCCCTCTCGACGGCCCCGGCGAAGCTCATCCCCGACTACGAAGGCGGGAAGCTCGCCGTCGGGGTCCGGGCCGACATCACGGTCATCGACCCCGACCGTCGGTGGACCGTGTCCAAGGACGCGCTACGCTCCCGCAGCCACAATACGCCGTGGCTCGACCAGGAAGTCGTCGGCGCGGTCCGCTTCACCATCGTCGGCGGCAACGTCGTCTACGAGAACCCCACCCCGTGACCCACCGCCCCGCATACCTCGTCCTCGCAGACGGCAAGCACTTCGAAGGGCACTCGGTCGGGGCCGACGGCGGCACGACTGGCGAGGTCGTCTTCACCACCGGCATGACCGGCTACCAGGAGGTCCTGACGGACCCCTCGTATTGCGGTCAGCTCGTCACCATGACCGCCCCGATGATGGGCAATACGGGGGTCAACGAGGCCGACGCGGAGACAGGGCGGCCCTTCGTTTCTGGCTTCGTCATGCACGAGATGTCGCCCGTCGCCAGCAACTACCGCTCGACGAGCAGCCTCGGCGATTATCTCGTCAAACACGGCATCGTCGCCATCGCCGGCATCGATACGCGAACCCTCACCCGGCACATCCGCGACGTCGGCGCGCAAATGGCAGCGATCGGCACGGAGGACATCGCGACGCTGCACGACCGGGCCAAGGCCGCCCCGCCAATGCAGGGTCGGGACCTGACCGGCGAGGTCACCTGCGCCGAGGCCCATCCGTGGACCGAGGGCTCCGGCGAGTGGGCCCTCGATGGGGCCAAAGCGAAGACGGGGAACGGCGCGCCTCACGTCGTCACCGTCGACTTCGGGGTCAAACGCAACATCCTACGATGCCTGGTGGACGTCGGCTGCCGAGTCACGGTCGTGCCCGCGACGACGAGCGCCGAAGAAATCCTCGCCCTGTCCCCCGATGGCATCTTCCTCTCGAACGGCCCCGGGGACCCGGCCGCGGTCGGCCACGGCGTGAAAACCGTCACCGACTTGCTCGGCAAGAAGCCCCTCTTCGGCATCTGCCTCGGCCATCAAATCCTCTGCCGCGCCATCGGCGGCGGCACCTCGAAGCTCAAGTTCGGCCACCGGGGCCTCAACCAACCGGTGAAGGACCTCTTCACCGGAAAGGTCGAGGTGACCAGCCAGAACCACGGCTTCGTCGTCGACGTGCCCACCCTCGAGGGCAAGGCAAAGATGACCCACGTGCACCTCAACGACGGCACCTGCGAGGGCATCGAACACCCCGCCTCGGGCGCCTTCAGCGTCCAGTACCACCCCGAAGCCAGCGCCGGCCCCCACGACTCGCGCTACCTCTTCCAACGCTTCGTTGACGCGATTCAGTCGGCGCGCTGACGCGGCTGAGCACCGCAATCGCGTCCACTTGCGTCAGTCGCCGAGCACCCCCGCAGGCGCCAACCGTAAGACAATTAAGCAACCACGCGTCCCCAAATCCCGGCTGACTCAGTTGGGGCAATCGCGTCCACTTGCGTCAGTCGCCGAGCGCGCCCGCAGGCGACGACCGCAGGAATACCAGAGGTATTTCAAGGCCGGCGGCGAGGACGTAAGCCGGCGGGAGTCGGCAAGAAGGCGAAAGGGCGACGCCAGTCGACCGGAGCTGGATTGCCGGCCCG
>QMMC01000247.1 GCA_003647065.1 Deltaproteobacteria bacterium
GATGGGCGCGTAGGGCGTGATTGCTCCTTCGCTCGGGGCGCCTTGATGATGCCACCGTGCTCGGCCGCGTAAAGGCTCGGTCCCCCGAGGCGGGGGACGCGCCCGGCTACGCCGGCTGACGGCCCTGACACGGCCTGCGCTCGGCGGCGTGGGGGCGGCTTCACGAGCGAAGGAGCTCCAAATGCAGAATTTTCAATGTTACCAACTTTGTCTGGGTGCGGTGCGGATGTTGCGGCCGTTGATTGAGCGTATCGAGGGGCATGACCGGGATCTGGGTCGACAGCTGAGACGCTGCGTTAGCAGCGTTCCTCTCAACGTCGCAGAGGGCAGCGAGTCTGCCGGGAGGAATAGGCAGGCTCGGTACGCCAACGCGATGGGGTCGGCCCGAGAGTCGAGGGCCTGTCTCGAGACGGCCGAGGCTCTCGGGTACCTAGGGGCCGATGAGTTGCCGGCAGCGGTCGACAGGCTCGACCACATCGTCGCGATTCTCTTCAAGCTTCGGCGGTAGGCGCCCCGAGGGAATGCATCGCGGCGGCGCGGACCGCCGGGTCGGTGTCGGAGCGGGTAAGGCTGTGAAGCCGGGCTCACGGCTAGAGAGGCCACGCTCCTACTACCTCCTCGAGACCGGTGTAGAACTCGCCACATTCCCGGGTACCGTAATGGTCGTCGCAGGGCATGTGCCTCCGGCCCCAGCACACGATGGATCCGTTGGCGCGGAGCGCGCAGATGTTTTGGTCCACTGCCACATCGACAACGTCGCTCAGCCCCGGAATCTGCACCGGCTCCTCGACTCTGCTCGTGCCCGAGATCCCCGCAGGCTCGAACAGGCCGCGGCCCGCGGATCCCCAACAGAAAACTTCACCAGCGTTGGAGACAACGCAATCGGTGAACCCATTGCTGCGGTAGACTCGCAAGTCATCGGGCAGGCCGCCGACGGGGCGGAAGTTCGGACGGTCCTGAAAGGTTCGGTCGGCATTGTAGTCTTCCGATGCGCATCGAAGCCCCCCACCGTCCCACATGACGGCGCACAGGCCGGTTCGTCCGACCCCGAGGCTCCTCACGCGGGTGAGATCCACACCTGCCGGGGCCCGAGCGCCAAGCGGGCAGTATTCGAGGTTGGAGTTGCAGTGTCGCAAGTCATTCGCCCACTCCTGCCGCCAACAGAACAGGTCTCCGCCGGAATTCCAGATCCGCCCACACCGGAGGCCAAACCCAGTCGCAATGTCTACCAGCACGTGTGGGACCGCTTCGATTCGGAGGAAGTCGCCGAAGTAACACCAGGGAACGCCGTCGATGATCCTGCAGGTGGCATCCGGTGTGATGTGGTTGACCGACTCGATGGTTTGCCACGATCTTATTTGGGTGATTTCTCCGACGACGCCGGGATGGAGGAAGGTATCTTCGACGCCGTAGGTCACTGCCGATGCTCTGTCGGTCGCGCAAATCTGGCCCGCAGCGCGGGTTACCCCAAAAGCAACCTGATCGGCGGACATCGCGACCATTGCGTAGCCATCCTCGTCTGTTGGATTCCGAGTGCGGAGTGGCATCCTCTCGGCGGGTCCGTCGCCAAAGCAATGAATGGCCGCGTCGAATCCGATGTGGCAGGTGCGGCCACCTCGCGACACGATTTGCCCCACGCCGGGGCGAGCGTCAGGAACATAGATGCCTTCTGGAATGTCGGCGGTCGGGTCCTCCGTCATCCTAAACTGAACGCTGTTGCCGTATGCCAGCTCGATTCCGTTCCGGACGTTTCGCATTTCGAACGCCCGTACGTACCCACTGGCACTATCGACAAACGACCAGTGGTATGAAAACGCTCTCAGTGGTCCATAATCGGTGGTGGCGCAGGTGCCCCGACTGGTTTGCCCGTCCCCTTGACGCAAAGCGTATACGCAGTGTTCGCCGTCGATCCTACGGACGAGCGTCTGCAGTTCGTGTGCGTTTGGGCTTCCCGCCTCATCGAAGACCCACCGCGTGGCGCCCTCGAGATCAGCGTCGGATATCCCATCTGCTTTTCCACCGAAGTGGTCGGCCGGGCCCGTAGCGATATCGACGTCGACATCGGCCGCGCAGCCGTTCGCCATCGCCACGATCACGCACCCAAGTGCCCATATTTGATACTTTGCGTCCATGTCCCCAGCGTACGCAATGAGCGCGCCAACCTAGGACCTGCGGGTTGGAACCGCCGGCAGCGACTCTCTGATTCATTCTTGTGACAACTCTGGCCACTGGAGAAGTCACTCGACCAGAGCCGACAGGCCGTCTGTAGTGGCGCCGGTAGCGCCCGCTCCCGCTCAGCCGTCCAGTCGTTCGGCGAAACGCCTGACGATCGTCGCGACGTCCTCGATGTCCTCGATCGTTTCGACGCTCTGTCCGGCCTGGAAATAGTCTCGGTAGCCGCGGCCTTCGAGGGAGGCGCGCCTCAGTTGGAAGAGGCTCCGGAGGGAGTAGATGGCGCGCATCCAGTGTTTGGCCCGGGGATGGCGAAGGAGCCGCCGGGCGACGGGGCCCGCCTTGGTGCCGATGGCGTCGATGTAGGGCGTGCGAATGACGGCGACGGGGACGCCGCTGATGCGGTCCGTCAACACGATGTCTTTGGCCCGGGCCTTCAGGATGGCCTGCTTGTAGTCGTCGTGGGCGCGGCATTCGCGGGTGGCGATGAAGCGCGTGCCCATCTGCACGCCGGCGTAGCCGAGGCCGAGGCTTTCGGCGAAGGCATCTTCGTCGCCGATGCCGCCCGCACAGACGAGGGGCACATCGAGGTCTTCGAGCTCTTCGTAGAGCGCCGCGGCGCTGCGGCTCCCGGCGTGGCCCCCGGCTGCGCTGTTCACGCAGATGAGCCCGTCGACGTTCTCTCGGAGTGCCCGGTCGGCCCACTTTCGTTCGGTGACGTCGTGGTAGACCACGCCCCCCACGGCGTGCACCTTCTCGACTACCCACCGGGGGTTTCCGAGGGCCGTCACGAAGAAGCGCACCCCTTCCTCGAGGGCGATGTCCACCCAGCGACGCATGCGGTCCAGGTAGATCTTCGAGGACTGCTCGACGATGGCGTTGAAGCCTATCGGCTTGTCCGTGAGGCGCCGGATGTAGCGCAGCCCTTCGCGGAAATCATGGCCGTGCACGTAGCTCAGGGAGATGGGCTGGACGATGCCGATGCCCCCGGCCTCGGACGCCGCAGCGACGAGTTCGGGGTTCGAGCACGGGTACATCGGCCCACAGATGAGCGGTACCTCGATGCCCAATTGCTGGGTGAGCTTCGTTTCCATCGGACCGAGGCATAGCCCAATTAACGCGGCAGAGTGGGGTCCATTGCTCACGAAGTTGATCCTCGCCGTTCTTCTCGTACCTTTGACCTGCCGTGACCCGTTTCCCTTCGACAGCCTCCTGGCCGCGCCTCCTCGGCGGCGCCGTGCTCTTCGCGCTCTTCAGCACCGCCCTGGCGGTCGCCCAGGGCCCCGTCGAGGCACCCACACCGGAGGCCCCCGAAGCGTCCGACGGCGCCCCCGAGAGCTCTCCCGCCGCCGACGACGACCCGCCCATGTGGGTCACCGCCCCGCTCTACGATGTTGCGCCCTCTTCCCATGACGGTGCATTCGAACAGTGGGCCCTCGCGCGCTATCACAATACGCCGGTCTTCGTTGCGATGGGGCCCGAGGCCTGGGGTCTCGGGATCGTCCGTCGCGGTTCGGTGCTCCGCGCCCGTCTGCGCTCTCAGGGCCCCGGGTGCGATGGCCACTGGTTCGAACTCGAACAGGGCGGATACGTCTGCTCGACCCGAGGCTTTAGAGTCCGCACCCAGCAGCAGGCCCGGGTCGGCGACGAAGCCGAACCGCCGAACTTCGAGGCCCTCTTGCCTTACCGCTACGGGCGCGTGGTCTCCCAGGACGCCTTTCGGTACGAAGACCTCCCCACCCAGGCCCAACGTGACCGCCTCGCGGCCGGCGTCTCCATGCCCGGCGTCGCCGAGAAATTGGTGGGCGACTACTTCGTGACGATCGACGGTGAAGTCGAACACGAAGGACACAACTACGTGCGCACCGTCGCCGGACGCTACGTCGATGCCGAATACATCGGGGACCACGCGCGCACCGAGCTGCACGGCGAGCTCCTGGACGACGACGTCACCTTGCCCCTCGCCTTCGTCATCGACGACGAGACGCCGAGCTACCGCGTATCCCCGGAAGGGCTGGTCGCCGAAGGCACGGCGCCCAAGTACACGCGCTTTCGCCCCACCGGCCTCGTGACCCGCGGTGAAGTCACCTGTGTCCTGACCGCGGAGGGCGCGTGCATTCCCCGGGACTCCCTCCGGGTGGTCTGGGCCATCGACCGGCCGTCGGGGGTCCCCGCCGGCGAGCGCTGGGTCCACGTGAACCTGTCCGAGCAGACCCTCGTGGCCTACCACGGCGACCGGCCGCTCTTCGCGACGATCATCACGAGCGGCAAGGAGGGCTACGACACCCCCGAGGGCACCTACCGCATCCAGCACAAATACCTGTCGATCCGCATGAGCGGGGACGACCCGGTGGAGGGGGTCTACGACGTCGATGAGGTCCCCTGGACCATGTACTACCACCGCGGATACGCGCTCCACGGCGCCTACTGGCATGACGGCTTCGGCCGCGTGCGCAGCCACGGCTGCACCAACATCGCCCCGGCCGACGCCCGGTGGCTCTATCGCTGGACGACTCCCCACGTCCCCCGGGGCTGGCACGGCCGCCGCGAAGAGGGCACCTGGGTGCACAATACGACCGGCGGCACGGCCCCCCTCGGCGTGATCGACGTCGCCCCGGACCTGCTCCCTGAGGACCCCGACACGGCGACGGCTTCTGCGAGTGGGATTTCCCCGACCGCTGACGAGGCGAGCGACTGGATCCCAACGCCCTCGGCTCGTTAGAGTCCCCCGGTGGGGGGACGAACGATAGTCGCGGTCTTTTTCGTCGTGGCGACGATGGTGGGCTGCGACGCCTGCTCCATCTTCGATGCGAACGTCGAGAGCCACGTGGACGCGCCGGTCACCCTCAGCGAACTCGAGGATTGGGCGACCGAGCGGGGGTTGTCGGCTGAGGTTGGCATGCTCGAGCGCGGGCAGACGGGGAACATCGCGTGTGGGCACAGCGCGGCGTGCCTCATCCTCGTTCCTCTCGTCGTCGCGGATGCGCTGCTCCCGTCTACGTTGAAACGGGGGTCGGTCACCGACGACGACGGCCTCGTCTTGTATACGGGCGTCTTCGACCTGCGGGGCCGGCTGCTTCGGGCCCGGGTGCGCATCGACGACACGGAAGCCGGTGGAAATGTCTATCGCGAGATCGCGCGCCTCGACCTGCCCGAGCTGGGCGAACACCCGATCGTCGAGTTGGCCCGGGTGCGAGTCGGCGCCGAGGGCGACGAACTCGAACGGACCGAGACGCCGCTTCTCGGTCAGGTCGACCTCGTCGCGATGTACGCCGAGTCCCTGGCGGGGGAGGGCGACGGCGACGGCCGCGCTGACCTGGTTGTCGAACAACTTCAGAAGCTCGGTGCGCCGGGCCTCGCGGCGGTCGAAGCTCGCTATGCAGGGCTCAGCGCGATCGACGATGAGGAGCTGGTGCAGGTTCTCCACGAAGTCTGCCACGGCCACGCCCCGGGGGCGGAGCTCATCGTGCGCGTCGTCGGCGAAAAGGGCGGCCTCGGGCCGGCCATCAAGGCGGTGCTCTGCCTCGAGCAGGATCGCCTCGAGCCGACGCATTTCTCGAGCGTCGTCGAGCGCATCGTCGACGCCGCATGTGAGGGTGATGAGGTCGGCACGGCGCTTCCCGCCGTCGTCACCCTCGGCCGGCAACTCCCGGAGGCCGTGGCGGAGCGTGCTGGAGAGTGCGCAGACGAGGTGCGCCGTCTGCATCTGCTCTTTCATGCCGGGCAGCGGCCGAGCGATGACGAACTCGGGCGCATCCTTCGCGAAGATGATCAGGCGATATTGCTGGTTCGTGCGATGCCGCCGAGGGACGAAGCAAACCGCCAGGTGCTCGTGGCGGCGTTGGATGCGCCCCCCGTTCGCCTCGCCATCGCTCGCGCGCTGAAGACCGGTACCACGGGTTCTCCCTCCGCCGACGAGCTGCGCAAGGGCACGGCCGTATACGCGGCAGAGCTAGGAGGTTCGGATGTGCCAGACCTTCGCCATTTCTTGCTCGGGTGGATGGGGCGCGCCGACGCCGATGTCCGGGCCGTCGCCCTCGGTCCTCTTCGCGCCCGAGCAGACGAGCCGCACAACGCGGCCGCCCTCGTCTATCTCGGCTCAGATCATGGCCGCCTCGGCGCGGCCCTTCGCGGCTTCGACCCGGACCGGGTGTACTGGTCGAGGGGCGGATCGCATGTCGAGGGCACTTTCACCGAACATGCCGTGGTCGCCTACGCGCTGACGGAAGCCGGTTGCACCCGCGACGAAATTCAAACGGCCGCCCGCGCCGTTCGAGGCGGCAGTGCGCCCGCCCCCTGCGCGGCTTGGTAGTCGTCAGTCCCAGCCCTCACGCATCGCTTGCGCTTCGGGAGGTCGGTGGGCGCCTTTTTGCGTCACGGAACGGTGAATTGCTTGCGATTGTGCGCTGGCTAACAGGCACGCCCGTTGCACCTCTCTGGCATCTCGAAGCCAGCGAACCCGGCGGAGGTGAGCATGAAATATCTAGGGTGGATTGCTGCGGCGATCCTCATTGGAGGTGGCGGCTGGAGCTGCGGGTCCGATCCCAGTCCCCCGACTGACAGCGGTTCAGGGATGGACGCCGCCTTTGATTCGGGCTCGGGGATGGACGCCGCCGGTGATTCGGGCTCGGCTTGCGGCGACGGTGTCCTCGGCGGAGTCGAGGCCTGTGACGGTACGGCGTTTCGTGACGACCCGACCTGCACGAGCCTGGGTCTCCCCGCAGGTACGCTGAGCTGCACGGCGGAGTGCGAGGTCGACACGAGTTCGTGTGCGGTCTGTGACGATGGGATCTGCTCCGACGGCGAGACGTCCGCGACGTGTGTGCAGGACTGCGGCGTGAAGTCGATCGCGGCGGGGCGCACGCACAGCTGCGCCGTCCTGGCCGATGGGTCGCTGTGGTGCTGGGGCGCCTGGGACGGCCACCGAATGGGCGGCGCCCCCGACACCAACGTTCCCATACGGGTCCCGGGCCATGACGACGTGGTGCAGGTGACCGCGGGGGACCACCACACGTGTTTCACCACGACGGCTGATGAGGTTTGGTGTTTCGGCGCCAATGGATTTGGAGAGTCGGGGCCGACTCCTTCGCATGACGTATTCCCACCGGCGATGGTGACGGCAGGCGTCCGAGTGTCCGCGGGGAGCAACCACACCTGCGCCATCGAGCCCGTCGCCAACGATGTCGTCTGCTGGGGACGCGGCGACTACGGCCAGCGCGGGGACGGTCAGTTTTCCACGCGGCAGAACGCTCCCGGGGTGGTGGTCCCGGATGCTCAGACGAGCGCAGCGCGCGATGTTCAGCTCGGGAGACATGTCTCCTGCCTCGTCCTCGATGCGGATTTCGTGCGCTGCTGGGGCGACAATACGCACGGGTGGATCGATCGGGACCGGGATTGGAAGAACGCTCCATACACGATCTTCGCGCTTCCAAACGCCCGAGCCACGAGCGTCGCCGTGGGCGACTCCCACGTGTGTTTCAACTTCCAGAGGTCCGACGGAACGAACAAGGGAATGGTCTGCGCGGGCGGCAACGCCCACGGTCAGGTCGGGACGGAACCCTCCACCGACGTGGTCGCGTCCGCCGGGTTCGATGGAGAGAGAAGACCTCTGGTGGCGGGGTTCAGCTACTCCTGCGCGCAGGACCTCAGCGTCCCCGAATCACCCAATTTGCAATGCTGGGGCGACAACTACTTCGGACAGCTCGGGGACGGCTCTTTCGATGCGCACTATCCGCCCGGTGAGGTCGTCGGTATCGACGAGGTCGCCGCGCTTTCCGGGGGTACGGACCACGTATGCGCCATCCTGCCCGACGAAACCGCGCGCTGCTGGGGCCGAAACCGCGAAGGCCAACTCGGCAACGCGAGCCCCGAGCGCGCCCACGCCACCCCGGTCGTCCCGGTCGGACTCGGAGGCACGCCATGAACTCGAAATGCATTCGATCATTGCTGGTGCTGGCTTTCCTCGGCGCCCTGTTTCAAGTCAGCCTGCCTGCCCACGCTGAGGACTGTATCGGTGAAGGTATCCTCGACCCAGGAGAGCAGTGCGACAATGGCTCCATGAATTCCGATTCTGTGCCGGATGCGTGCCGAACCGATTGTCGGGTCCCCTGGTGTGGAGATGGCGTCATCGACACGGGCGTCCACTCCTACCCAACCTCCTCGGCCCTGACTTGGGGTCCTGAGGTCTGCGACGACGCCCATCTCAACTCTGACTTCCTGCCCAATGCCTGCCGGGATGACTGCACGCTTCCCTTCTGCGGCGACGGCATCATCGATGACGGCATCGGCTACGGTGAGCAGTGCGACGAGGGAGCGGCAAACTCAGATGCCCTGGGCGCTACGTGCAGCACTAGATGCATCATCCCCTTCTGCGGCAACGGCGTCCTCGAAGTCGGGGAGATGTGCGACGATGGCAACACCTCCGACGCCGACGGATGTACCAGTCAGTGTCGCTACAACGTGTGCGGCGATGGGTATGTTTGGGCGAGCATCGAGATGTGCGAGTACGAGAGCCCGTGGGACCGCGGCACCTGTCGCTATGACTGCGGACAGAACGTCTCGATTTGTGGAAACGGCACCGTCGACCTGGGTGAAAGCTGCGACGCCGGTGAAGAACGCAACAACGACGAGGTAGACAATCCATGCCGTTCGGACTGCCAGCCCCAGCGTTGTGGTGACGGCATCGTCGACGCCGGAGAAGCGTGCGATCGTCAGCAAGGTTGCGCTCCGGACTGCAATTGGATAACGCCGCGCTGACCCCGCGGAGCCGTCGGCTCTTGGAGAGCTACCGCGTGAACGCCATCACGTAGCCGCTCCAGGCCGCGGCCGCGGGCTCTTCGCTCTTTCGCGCGAAGCCGCCGCCGTCGCGTTCCACCCAGAGCTCGACGACCGAGAATCCGGCCGCGGTCACGAGGGCCCTGGTTTCGTTCCAGTCGCGGACTTCGAACGAGTAACGAAACGCGTCGCGGACCATGGTGCCGTCTGCGAGACGAAAGTGGATGCTCGCTTCGAGGCGGCGCGTCTCTTCGTCATACGAGACTTGCTCCCAGAGGTAGTCGAAGCCGTCCTTCGGGTGCTCGTGTACCAGCGGCCTCCGGAGGTCCGCGCCGCCGAAGATTTCGAGGGCGAGGAGGCCCCTGTCTTCGAGGCAGTCGTGGGCGCTCGTCAGGTATTCGCCGAGGGCGTCGTCGTCGAAGAGAGCCCAGCTGAAGTTGCCCGCGGTGATGACGTCGAAGGTGCGCTCGCTTCGCGTTCGGGCGTCGGCCGCGCGCAACTCGATACGGTCGGATTCGTCTTCGTCGAGGGGCCCGATGTGGTGCCGCCGGCCGTAGGCGAGGACCTCGGGGTCGAGGTCGATGCCCCAGGCGATGCGGTCATCGTCACTCTCGACCCAGGTCTTGGCGAGCAGCGCCGTGCCGCAGAAGTCCTCGCGGAGGCTCAGGGCGGGGGCCCCGAAGCGTTCTTGGTAGGCACGACCCAAGAGCTCGACTTCGACCTCCGGGGTCTGGACGGCGGCCTCGTAGAGGCGGTGGCGGTCTCCCGCCTTCAGGCGCCTGCCCACCACAGAGATTCGAGCTCGTCGACGAGCGTCCGGATCAGCGTGCGCGGGGACTTGTGCTCGCGGCTCAAGCGCTTGACCCGCTCTGACCAGTCGGGGATTTCGACCCGGCCGCGAACCGACCGGTGGGTCCGCCGCACGCGTTCGGCCAGCTCCATGCGCTGGGGGCCGCTCAGGTTAGGCACCATCTCCGGTTCGAGCTGGCGCAGACGCCGGCGGAAGAGTCCGACGTCTTCGAGGTCGAGGGTCGACGCCATCTCGTCGGCCTCGCCGAGGAGCCGGCGGGCTTCCTTCTCGAGCTCTTCGTAGGCCGGGGGCGTCATCGCCATCATGACGGCGGCGCCGGGGATCGCCCCGCCGCAGTAAAACGCGAGGGAGCGCAGCGCCGTGCGCCGGGCCGACCACGGAGCGCCGGTGGTGTAGAGGTTTTCGGCCTCGTCGATGAGGACCACCGGTCCCTGACAATTTTCGAGGCGCTTGAGTAGATCGACGAAGAGCAGGAAGCGTCGGAACGCGTCCCGGCGGTAAGAGGCGCTGGCGCTGCGGTCCTCGATGTCCTGGGCCGAGAGGTACATCTCGAGGGCGTGGCCGGGGTCGTCGGCCCCCCGGGCGAGGCGGAGCGCCTTGTGGGCGCCGGCGGCCTCTTCCGTGCCCTCGGTCTCGATCTCTTCGAGGGCCGCCATCAGCTTGGCCAGGCGGGCCGGGTTCCTCGTCCAGACCCCTGCCTGGTCGAGGGCGGTAGGCTTGTGCCGGAGCGGCAGAACCGAGGTCTCGAGGAGGCGGGCCATGTGGCGCTGGGGCTGGCCGAGGTCGAGGTTCATGCGCTCGAGGTTGAGCCAGAAGACGGGGCGCCGCTCTTTGAGGGCACGCTCGGCGAGGTGCATCAGCAAGTGCGTCTTGCCGCTGCCGTAGTCGCCGACGAGCACGCTGAAGACCCCGTCCCCGGTGTCGCTTTGGCGAAAGAC
>QMMC01000248.1 GCA_003647065.1 Deltaproteobacteria bacterium
TGATGCGCGCGAGGACTAGGACGTTGAGAGCGCTCGAGCGCACCAGCGGGGTCTTCGCTTCGGTCAAGACCGCCTGGGCGTCGGTCTCGGCGCCGCGGGCGTCCCGGGCGTTGAGGCGTCGCTGAGCCGTTTGCAGGCGCCCGAGGAGAGCTCGGTCCGGGCCGACGTCGCGCTCGGTCTTGATCGCCCGCCAGTTGGACATGGCGAGGAAGGCGATGAGCACCGCCATGATGATGTTTTGCATCGCCACCATCAAAATGATGAGGCCGACAGCGACGGCGAGGGAGAGCCACCGGGCCCAGTTCACTCCGCGGCGTCCCGCGAAGAGCTCGAAGACCCCGGACATCACGTTGCCGCCATCGAGGGGCATCATCGGCAGGAGGTTCAGCACACCCCAGCCGAGGTTGACCCAGACGATGCTCCACAATACGAAGCGGACGAAAGACAGATCGGCGGGGCTCAGCACGGCCCAGACGCCGAGGGCGACGACCCCGATGGCAATGCCCACGCCGGGCCCAGCGAGGCTGACGAAGATGCTCTTGCCGGGGGTCAGGTCCTTTCCGCCAGTGTCCCAGCTGGTGAGGCCGCCCCACCCATGCAGCAAGATGCGCGGCGAGAGGCCGAAGAGCTTGCCGGCGAAGGCGTGGCCAAACTCGTGGGCGAGGACCCCGGTGAAGACGATGGCGACCCAGGCCCCCATGCCCTCGAGGAGCTCCTGTCCCTGCTCTTCGACGAGGCCAACCCCGAGGAAGACGGCGAGCAAGAGAAAGAAGGGCTGAACCTGAACGGGGATGCCGAAGAGTCGAAACGAGAGCACGCGCTACCCCTTCACGGGTCGAAAACCGTCGAGGGCTTGCTCGACGAAGTCGAGGCGATCCTGACCCCAGAAGAGCAGATCGTCGACGAAGAAGGTGGGGACGCCGGGAACCTCCCGGGTCACAGCCTCGTCAGTCGCTGACCGGAGGGCGGCTTTGGCCTCGTCAGACCGGGTCGCCTCGACGAGGCCCTCGTCGGCGCCGGCAGCCCGAGCGCACTCCCGGAGCACCGCGTCGTCGTCGGGGTCGAGGCCCCGGGCCCAGCACGCGGCCATCAGCTCGGCCACCAGCGGTGGGCGCTGGGCCTCGGGCGCCAGGAGCGTCATGCGGAGCGGCTTGACGGTGCGCAGGGGGAAGGCCTCGGGCCAAGCCAGGGGCACCCCCCGGAGGTCGGCCCAGCGCTGCATGTCGATGAGGGTGTAGCGGCGCTTGGACTCGGACATGCCCTCGATGGGTACCAGCGGCGTGCCGATGGTCTTGAAGAGCGCGCCCAAGAGGAAGGGCTTGTAGACCAGCTCGGCGCCGTGCCGCGTCGCGACGTCGTTCACCGCCGCCGAGGCCAGGTAGCCAAAGGGCGAGCTGAAGTCGAAGAAGAACTCGAGACGCCGCCCAGCCATCAGCCCAGCGTAGAACGCCCGGGCCAGAGGGCAAGGGCCACCGCATTTGTGTGGATTCACACGACCGACGCTGCCGGCCCTTTGGCCGCTGGTATGGTCCCCGGCCATGACCGCGATTTCCTTCGAGACTCACCCCGACCGCTACAAACATTGGAACCTCTCGGTGGACGGCCCCCTCGCCCGTCTCACGATGGACGTGGAGCTCCGCGGCGGCCTCCGGGACGACTACGAGCTCAAGCTGAACAGCTACGACCTCAGCGTCGACATCGAGCTCGCGGACGCGGTCTCGCGCATGCGCTTCGAGCACCCCGAGGTGCGCACGGTCATCGTCGAGAGCGCCATCGACCGTTGCTTCTGCGCCGGGGCCAACATCCCGATGCTCGGATCCTCGACGCACAGCTTCAAGGTGAACTTCTGCAAGTTCACCAACGAGACGCGCCTCTACATCGAAGACGCCTCGAAGCACAGCGGCCAGAAGTACCTCGCCGCGGTGAGCGGCGCCTGCGCCGGCGGCGGCTACGAGCTAGCCCTGGCCTGCGACGAGATTCTGCTCATCGACGATGGCTCGTCCACCGTGAGCCTCCCCGAAGTACCGCTGCTCGCGGTGCTCCCGGGGACCGGCGGCCTCACGCGCTTGGTGGACAAGCGGAAGATTCGTCGGGACCGGGCCGACGTCTTCTGCACCACCGAAGAAGGCATCCGCGGCAAACGCGCCGTCGACTGGGGGCTGGTCGATGGCATCGCTCCCCGGAGCAAGTTCGACGACGCAGTGAAGCAGCGCGCCGAGGCCCTCGCCGAGTTGAGCGAGTACATCACCAAGGGCCCGGGCATCACCCTCGACGCCCTCGCGCCGAATGTCGACGACGCCGCCCTCTCCTACCGGCACGTCACGGTCTCGATCAACGCGGACAAGCGCACGGCGGAGCTCACCGTCGAAGCGCCGACCACCGCCCAGCCGAAGACCGCCGACGAGATCCAGGCCGCCGGCGCCGACCAGTGGTCGCTGCGCGCCTTCCGCGAACTCGACGACGCCCTCCTGCGCCTCCGGGTGAACCACGGCGAGATCGGCCTCATCGTCGTCAAGACGCGGGGCGACCAGGCCGCCGTCCTCGCCTCGGACCAGGGCCTCCGGGACAACGAAAGCCACTGGCTCGCCAACGAGATCCTCCGCCTCCAGGCCCGAGTCCTCCGGCGCTTCGATTACACGTCGAAGAGCTTCTTCGCCCTCGCCGACGAGGGGTCCTGCTTCGCCGGCTGCCTCTTCGAGCTGCTCATGGCGTCAGACCGCAGCTACATGCTCCTCGACGACGACGAGCAGGTCGCCGTGAGGGTCGGCCCGAGCAATGGCGATACCTACCCGATGGGCACCGGCATCTCGCGCCTCGAGGCGCACTTCTACGCCGACCCGAACCACGTCGGGCAGGTCCTCGAGATCGGCGAGGCCATCCCGACCGAAAAAGCCGAAGAGCTCGGCCTCATCACCGTCGCCGCCGACGACATCGACTGGGACGACGACGTGCGCATCGCCATCGAAGAGCGCGTGGCCATGAGCCCCGACTCGCTGACGGGTATGGAAGCGTCCCTCCGGTTCCCCGGGCCCGAGACCACCGAGTCCAAGATCTTCGCCCGCTTGTCGGCGTGGCAGAACTGGATCTTCCAGCGCCCCAACGCCGTCGGGCCCCAGGGCGCTCTGACGAAGTATGGGCAGCCGGACCGAGCGGTCTTCGACTACCGCCGTTGCTGAAAACCCCGAGAGTCATGTGAGCCCCCGCACGGGCGCGAAGGGGCAATGGCCGGTGATCCGCTAGCTTGCGGCCCATGTCACTCAGCGATTCGATCCCCAACAACGTCGACCTCGGCTCGGACAAGAAGCTCCTCCGCGCCCTCGAGAAGTGGCAGCCCAACTTCATCAACTGGTGGATGGACATGGGCCCCGAAGGCTTTCAGCACGACGACATCTGGCTGCGCACCGCGGTGTCGGTCGAGGCTGGCGGCTGGGCCCAATACGACTACGTGCGCATGCCCGACTATCGCTGGGGCATCTTCCTCACGCCCAACGAGGGTGAACGCACCGTCGGCTTCGGCGACAACGCCACCTCGAAGGTGTGGAACGAGGTCCCGGGCGAGCTCCGCGGGCTGCTGCGCCGCATCATCGTGACCCAGGGCGACACCGAGCCGGCGAGCGTCGAGCAGCAGCGATTGCTCGGCAAGACCGCGCCGTCGCTCTACGATCTGCGCGCCCTCTTTCAAGTGAACGTCGAAGAGGGCCGTCACCTCTGGGCGATGGTGCACCTGCTTCACCAGTACTTCGGCCGCGACGGCCGCGAGGAAGCCGAGGCGCTCCTCGAGCGCCGCAGCGGCGACCCCGACAAGCCGCGCATTCTGCAGACCTTCAACGAGCCGACGGACGACTGGATGTCGTTCTTCATGTTCACCATGTTCACGGACCGAGACGGCAAGTATCAGCTCGCCGCCCTCGCCGAGTCCGGCTTCGACCCCCTCGCCCGGGCCACCCAGTTCATGCTCACCGAAGAGGCCTTCCACCTCTTCACCGGCGAGACCGGCATCGACCGCATCGTCCGGCGCTCGATCGAAGCGGCGAAGGCCGACCCGAACGGTGACGCCCGGGGCCAGGAGGCCATCGACCTGCCGACGGTCCAGAAGTGGATCAACTTCTGGTTCTCGAGCGCGGTGGAGCTCTTCGGCGGCGAGATCAGCAGCAACGCCGCCGACTACTTCGCCACGGGGCTCAAGGGCCGCTTCCGCGAAAAGAAGAAGTACGACGACCACCAGGCCCTCGAAGAGGTCTACAGCGTCAACGTCATCGAGGACGGGCGCCTCACCTCCCGCGAAGTCCCCTTGCGGAACGCGATGAACGAGGTGCTCCGCGACGAGTACATCGCCGACTGCGAGCGTGCCTGCCGCAAGTGGAACCGCACCATCAAGGACCTCGACTTCGACTTCGAACTGAAGATCCCGCATCGGCGCTTCAACCGGTCGATGGGCATCTACTCTGACGTGCACTTCGACCTCGCCGGCGAGCCCATCAGCAACGAGGCTTGGGAAAAGAACAAGACCGAGTGGCTGCCGACCCCCGAGGACCGCGAGTACGTGCAATCACTGATGAAGCCCTGCTACGAGCGCGGCAAGTTCGCCTCGTGGATCGCCCCGCCCCAGAAGGGCGTGCACGGCATGGAGATCGACCACGAGTACGTGAAGTTCCAGAGCGAAAAGAACTGACCGCGGCCCTCCTTGATTTCCGAGGCGAGGCGCGCTTCTCTGCCGCCCATGTCGGCATTTCGCGAGAAGTATCTCGACCACGATGAGCTCACGGCCCAGGTGAAAGCCTGGGCCGCCGCCCATCCGGACATCGTACGGCTGACGTCGCTGACCAAGACCGCGGGGGGACGCGATCAGTGGCTGCTGACCATCGGCCCGGACCCCGATGAGGTGCGCCCGGCAGTCTGGGTCGACGGCAACATGCACGCCGCCGAGCTCGCGGGCTCATCGGTAGCCCTCGGCATCGCCGAAGACGTCATCCGGCTGCACACCGAGCCCGACGCCGACCTCCACGGCCTCCCAGCACACCTGCGCGAGTTCCTCCGAGGCGTGAAGTTTTTCATCCTGCCGCGCATGTCGCCGGACGGGGCGGAGGAGGTGCTGACTCATGGCCGGTGGGTTCGTTCGGTACCCCGGGTCGGCCGGGACGGCCGGACCAAGCCCTGGTGGCGAACCGCCGATGTCGACGGAGACGGCCTGGCGATGCTCATGCGCATCGAGGATGCGGCCGGCGAATACGTCGAGTCGAAGGAAGCGGCAAACCTGATGGTGCCCCGGGCCATCGACGACCCGCCGCCCTACTACAGGGTGTACACCGAGGGCTTCATCGAAGGATG
Organism: Deltaproteobacteria bacterium; assembly: GCA_003647065.1. GTDB lineage: Bacteria > Myxococcota_A > Polyangia > Polyangiales > B10-G4 > B10-G4. The sequence goes on from QMMC01000248.1 coordinate 5,329, forward strand.
GGACGGCCGGTCGATGCCCGACCCCCACTACCTCGACGACAACTACCCGGACCTGAACCGCAACTTCCCCTTCGACTGGGCCCCGGAGCACGAACAAGCGGGCGCTGGGGAGTTCCCCGGGTCCGAGCCCGAGTCCAGGTCGGTGATGGAGTTCGCCACGGCCCACCCCGAGATCGCGGCGTGGGTCGACTTCCATTGTTTCGGCGGCGTCTTCATCCGGCCCCGGGGCGAAGTCCCGGACAACAAGATGGACCCGGAAGACCTCGCCATCTACCGGCAGCTCGGAGCCTGGGCCGAAGAGATGACCGGCTACCCGATGGTCAGCGGCTTCGAGGAGTTCACCTACAGCCCGGACACTCCGATCCGCGGCGACCTCATCGAGTGGGCCCACCGAAACCGCGGCGCCATCTCCTATGTCTGCGAGCTCTGGGACCTCTGGGCCCAGCTCGGCCACGAACGCCCCAAGCGCTTCGTCGACCACTACAGCCACCTGGGCCGCAAAGAACTGGTCGGTTTCGCGAAGTGGGACGCGGAGCACAACCAGGGGCGGGTGATCCGGCCATGGAAGAAGACGGCGCACCCGCAGCTCGGCGAAGTCGAGGTCGGCGGCATCGACTCGCGGGTCGGCATCTGGAACCCGCCCTACGAGATGCTCGGCGAGGTGTGTGAGAAGCAGAGCGCGATGTGGATGCACGTCGCCGCGATGGTCCCGCGGCTCTCCCTCGAAGTTGCGGTGGCGCCGGCGGAGGACGGCGGACCGCGAGTCGTTCGGGCGACCGTTCGGAACCTCGGCTACCTGCCGACCTACGTGACCCGGGAAGGAAAGAACCTCGCCCACAACGACGGTCTCTGGGCCGACGTCGAGGGAGAGGGCCTCGAAGTGCTGGCGCCCCTCGGCGGCCGAACCGAAGTAGGCCACCTCGAGGGCTGGGGCCGGGGCCTCCACGGCGGCGACGCGGGAGTGCACTTCGTCCGAAGCCGCGGCACCACGGACCGCCGAGAGCTCAGCTGGACCGTCACCGGCACGGGCTCATTCCGGGTACGCATCGGTAGCGCCCGAACTGGCTGGGTCGAAGAGACGATCGAACTCCCGTGAGCGACGACGCGCCGCAAGGGGCGCGCCCCGCCCCCGAAGGCCAGGTGCTCTCGGTCCACTTCGGCCGCAGCGCAAACTGCAGCTCCGTCGGCAGCGTAGTAGACGTGCTCTTCGTAAGCAGCGCAGCCGGCGCCGCAATCCTAGCGGGCCTGGCCCTGTACCTCGCAAGCAGGAAAGCGGAAACGGACACGGCCTCGGAAACGGAAACGGAAACGGAAACGGAGCACCCCTCGTGACCCGTTCTGCGCGCCCCGAACGCTTCGGAGCCTTCGTGCCCCTCGACTCCCCCCCGGCCCTCGTCGCCGTCGACCGCATCCTCGCCTCTCGCCTCGGCGTCGACGGTGGCGCCCTCTGGGATGGGCCAGACCCGGGCCTCGGCGTCGCGGTCCTCACCGCCCCGACCGAGGTGCACGTCGCCGTGACCGAGCGCTGTCCCGCCGGGTGCGCAGGCTGCTACGCGGACGCAACCCCGAATGGCCACGAGCCTAGCTTCGCCGAGCTCACCGACCGCCTCGATGCGCTCCGGGCGATGGGCGTTTTTTCCGTGGCCTTCGGCGGCGGCGAGGCTGCGCTTCGAAAAGACATCGGCGCGGTCGCGGCCCACGCCCGACGTATCGGCCTTTCGCCGACGATGACCACCAGCGGCCTCGGCATCGATGCCGAGGGCGCCTCGAAGCTGACGGCATTTGCGCAGGTCAACGTGAGCTGGGACGGGCCCGCGGAGCTCTACCGGGGCGTGCGCGGCTACGATGGGGCCTCACGGGCCGAGGCCGCCATCCGTCACCTGCGAGCCGCGGGGATCACCGTCGGCATCAATACGGTGCTGACCTCCACGAACTACCCGCACCTGTCGCGCATCGGCGAGGGCGCCGCCGACCTCGGCGCGGTCGAACTCCAGCTCCTGCGGTGGAAGCCCGCGGGGCGCGGCCGCCTGGACTACCTCGCTCGGCGCCTCACTCGGGCACAGGTGGATTCTTTCGGCAGCGAGCTTCGGCGCCTCGCCGAGAGAAACTCCATGGCGGTGCGGATCGACTGCGCCCTGGTGCCCTTTCTCGCGGCGAGCGGCGAGACGAGCCCGGCTGACCTCGCACGGTTTGCCGTCATGGGCTGTGAGGCCGGGCGGTCGTTGATGACCCTCGACGCCCACGGAGGGCCCCGGCCGTGCAGCTTCTGGGATGCTCCGAGCGATGATGCCGACGGCACCGAAACACCGGCGGAGGCGTGGCAGACCGCCGAGGCGCTATTGCGCTTCCGGGACTACGCCGCAAACGCGCCGGAGCCCTGCGCCAGCTGCGACTATTTCACCGTATGCCGGGGCGGGTGCCGAGTCGTCGCCGGCGCAGCGGGGGACGCCTTTCGACCGGATCCGGAGTGCCCGCGAGTGCAACACGAAGAGGCGCGACTCAGCGAAGCCGGTACGAAATCGGCATCGTCAGCGGACGACCGCGGCGATTGAAGATGTCCGGGGGCGGCGGCACGGCGCCGACGGCCATGACCGCGGCGATGGCGGCCCGATCCAAGGTCTCGTGGCCAGCGCCGCGCTGAACGTTGACGCCGGTGATGTGGCCTTCGGCGTCGACCTCGATGGCGACGAGGACCGTGCCCTCGAGGCGCGAGCGGCGCGCTGCTCGGGGATAGTCGCGCACGGCCCGGCGCATGACCGCCCGATTGACCTCGACCATCCACGCACGAGCGAGTCGACGATGGTCGACCTGAGGTGCAGGCGCGGGAGCGGGCTCGGCGACGGGAGGCACGACCGCACCCGTGCCGCCCTCGACCCCGTCGGGGGACCCGGCGGCAGGCTCGGCGAGCATGCCGCCCCCGTCTCCGGTCGCTTCGACCGCGGCGACGGCGAGGCCGCCCTCTACGGAATGCACGCCGATGTCTTCTGGAGCGACCTCCGGAGCGGCTGGCGGGGGCTCTTCGGCCAGCGGCGGAGGCGAGCTTTCGGGCTCCGGGGCCACGGGCTCCCGGACGGGCTCGGGTTCGGGCTCGAATTCGGGCTCCGGGGCGATCATCGGCTCCGGGACCGGCTCCGGGGCGGGCGGCAGAGCGGCGAGCTCGAACTCGACGGTCATCGGCGCCGCGGCGATGGCGAGGCCAGTCGATGGCAAGACCGCGAGCACGACCCAGGCGACGCCGTGGGCGGCGACCGACGCCGCCACGAAGGCGCCGACGAGCCAAGTCCCGCGAGAGGAACCCTCATCGAGAGGTGAGGACGCTCCGAGGGAGCGACCGAAGCTGAGAGGGGAAGAGGCCATGAACTCTACGGACTGGAGCTTGACGAAACTGACAATCACTTTCAACTAGAGACTTCTACTTTTCTGTGGCTGGGCTAAAAGGCCTATGCTAACCCGCTCTTTGATATTGAAAGTGACATTCAATATCACAGACGGGAGCCGAGATGATGAGTAGATCCAAGCATTCGATGGCACTTCGCGGACCGATCGCCCTGGCGATCTTCCTGGCGATCTTCGTGGTCCTGGCGGCGACCACGACGGCCTGCGGAGACGATTCCGCGGTAACTCCGGACGGGGGAGCCGGAGTCCGCTCCGGATATTCCTTCGAGAGCCGGTTCACGCCGGGGGCGGAGAGCGTGGACCACGGCGGTCAGACGACGCGGCAGGTTCTCCTCGCGGACCTCGGCACGGAGATGGAGCGCCTCGCGGAGGGTGTCCGCGACGGAACCATCGACCCGACCGACGTGGACGAAGAGGGAGAGGTCGTCGCGCGCCTGAACGCCTTCTACCGGGACGGGAGTTCGGATCTCGGGACCCGCCCGCTGCCGGACTTCGTCGATGACGGCGACGCCACCTGCGAGGCCACCTACGAAGACCTCGGCAGCTCGAACCTCCTCGCCAAGACCGCCGGGGAGGACACGGTCACCGACCACCGGGACTGGACGACGGAGTTCGTCGGGTGGACCGACACCTCCGTCCTCGGCGGAGCACCGGTCGGCTCGCCGGTCGCCCTCGTGGACGCGTTCTTCCTGACCTTCGAGAATCAGGTCCGGGCCTGCGCCCTCGCAGTGGATGACTGCCCCAAGACACCGGCCGGGGAGGCGCTCCCGCTGCACGTCACCCCAGACGGTCTCGACCTCGTGGAGCTCGTGCAAAAGCACTTGCTCGGCGCCATCCACTTCAGCCAGGGCACCGACGACTACCTCGACGACGACGTCGCGGATAAGGGCCTCCTCGGCGACAATACGATGCCCAACGAGGACGGCGCCGCATCGACCACCCTCGAGCACGCCTGGGACGAGGCCTTCGGCTACTTCGGGGCCGCCTCCGACTACGACGACTACACCGACGACGAGATCCGCGGGGCGGGCGGACGCCCCGAATACGCCGGCGGCTACCACGACACCAACGGCGACGCGTGCATCGACCTCTTCGCCGAGTACAACTGGTCGGCGTCGGTCAACGCGGCCAAGCGCGACGCGGGGTCGACGACGATGACGGCTCTGACGGACCGAGCCTTCGAAGCCTTCGTCGCCGGCCGGACCCTCATCACCGAGGCCGGCGGGGAGCTCGACGCGGAGCAGAACGTGACCCTCCGAACCCACCGGGACGCCGCCGCCGCGGCCTGGGAAGAGGCCCTCGGTGCGACCGTCATCCACTACATCAACGAGCTCCGCGCCGACCTCGGGACCTGCGGCGGCGCGGACTATTCCTTCGTCGACCACGCCAAGCATTGGAGCGAGCTCAAGGGTTTCGCGCTCTCGTTTCAATACAACCCGCGGTCCCCTTGGAACGCCGGCAGCGACTTCGCCGCCCTGCACATGGCGATCGGCGACAGCCCCGTCCTCTGCGACGGCGACACGACGGCCCACGACGCGGCGCTCCTCGGCGCCCGAGACTCCCTCCGCGACGCCTACGGCTTCGACGCCTCTGACGCCGAAAACTGGTGATCCTTGGCAAGCACGACGAGACACGGAACGGTTCGATTCGCGGTCATCAGCGCCGCCCTGGCGTTGCTCTTCGCGCCACCGGTTCACGCCCAGGAAGCCGACGACGCGTCAGCCACGGACGAGATCGATGAGGAGGAACTCGACGACCTCTTCGAAATGACGGAAGAAGAGTCGGACGCAGCTCTGAACGGGAACGGGAACGGGGACGGGGACGGGAACGGGAACGGGAACGGGAACGGGAACGGGAACGGGAACGGGAACGGGAACGGGGACGGGAACGGGAACGGGAA
>QMMC01000249.1 GCA_003647065.1 Deltaproteobacteria bacterium
CGGCGACGAGATCATGACCTCGGTAACCGAGCTCCTGCCCTACGCCTTCGGGCCAGGGCACCTCGACGGGGACGGCGGCTGACCGTGGACCTGCTGCTTCGCGGTGGAACGGTGGTGGCAATGGACGCCGCGCGATCGGTGCGCCGAGCGGACGTGCTGATCCGCGACGGCGAGATCGCAGCCATTGGCAAGCGCGCTACCCTCGCGAGACCGGTTCACGTCCTCGACGCCCGCGGGGCCGCAGTGATCCCGGGCCTCGTCCAGGCACACGTGCATCTCTGCCAGGCGCTCTTTCGCGGCATGGCCGACGACCTGCCTCTCCTCGAGTGGCTGAAGCAACGCATCTGGCCCCTCGAAGCGGCCCACGACGACAAGTCCATGCGGGCGAGCGCCCTCCTCGGCCTCGCCGAGATGATCCGCGCCGGCACGACGACCATCCTCGACATGGGGTCGGTCCATCACCAAGACGCGGTCTTCCGGGCGATGAGAGACGCCGGGATCCGCGGCCTCTCGGGCAAGGCGATGATGGACCGCGGCACCGGGGTGCCGAAAGGTCTGCGGGAGTCCACCCGCGCGAGCCTCCGGGAGAGCGAGCGTTTGCACGAGAGGTGGCACGGCGCAGAAGAAGGCCGCCTGGGCTACGCGTTTGCGCCACGCTTCATCCTCTCGTGCAGTGAAAAGCTGCTCCGGAGCGTCGGGGAAATCGCCCGGGATCGAGACGCGATCGTGCACTCCCACGCCGCCGAACACCCCGACGAACGCGCGGCGGTTCGCGCCGCCCTCGGCCGCGACGACGTCGACGTCCTCGCCGATTGGGGCATCGCTGGGCCGCGAACGGTGCTGGCCCACGGGGTCCAACTCACGGCTGCCCAGATGCGGCGCGCTGGGCGGAGCGGTACCCGTTTCGTGCACTGCCCGAGCGCGAACCTGAAACTCTCGAGCGGGATCGCTCGGGTGACGAAGATGCGTGAAGCAGGCATGGTGGTCGGTCTCGGGTCCGACGGCGCACCGTGCAACAACCGAATGGACCCCTGGACTGAGCTTCGTCAGGCGGCGATCCTCGCGAAGGCGCGGGAGGGAGATGCGGCCGCCCTCCCCGCCGAAGAAGCCTTCGCCCTCGCAACCATCGACGGTGCTCGAGTCCTCGGCCTCGACGACCGCATCGGGTCAATCGAAGTCGGTAAGCGCGCGGACCTCGCCGTCGTAGACCTCGAAGGGCTGCACTCGGAACCCGGGGGAAGCATCGTCGCCCGCCTGGTCTATTCCGCGACCGCCAGCGACGTACGCCACGTGCTCATCGACGGAAGGGTCGTGGTGAAACGAGGCGAGCTCACCGAGTTGGATACTGACCGAATTCGGCGTGACGCCCGACGTCACGGTCGACGGGTCCTCGACGCTATCTCATGAGCACGGGCCGCCCGTGCGGCAGACCGTGGCCCAGAAGATCCAGCCGGTGAGGCCGAGGGGGATGAGACTGAGGAGCGCCATGGTCAGCGGTGGTTTCACGCGCCGTGCCGCGGCGGGAGTCGTCGAAACTACTGGCGATTCATGGCACCGGAGAGGTGGCTCCGTGGGCCCCTGACCACGGACCCGTCCTCAGGGAGACTCGCCCATATCCATCAGAACGTCGCGGACGTGGTTGCGGTCGAGGGCGTTGTCAGAAGCCACTTCGAGGTACCGCCGGTAGTGGGCGATCGCCTCGGTGCGATTCGACGTCCGGAGGATATCACCGAGGAGTCGGTGAGCATCGGACAACCAGGCGGGCGGGTCCTCGAGAGCCCCGCCGATGAGGGTGGCCCGCTCGAGAGAAGGCACCGCCTCGGTGCGCCGCCCGGCGTCGAGCTGGAGTCGGCCGAGGCGATACCACCACTGCCCCTTACTGTTGTCGCGCTCGAGGGCTCGCTTGTAGGCCTCGATGGCCTCCGGGATGCGGCGCAAGCCGTCGTAGCACTCCGCCATGGCCGCGTAGGCCTCGTAGCGGCTGGGCTTGAGCTCGAGGGCACGGCGAAGATCGTCGAGGGCGTCACGTACCGCGCCCCCGCGAAGCCGAATACGTCCGCGGATCCAGAACGCATCGCCGAGGCTCGGGTCGAGCTCGATCGCGGCGTTGACCTCGCTGAGGGCCCGAGCGAGGCTACTCATCTCGAGGGCCGCCCACGCGACGTAGAGGTGGAACTCGCCGCGCGTCGCGTCGAGGGCGATGCTGCGGCTGAAGTGGTTCACGGCAACTGGAAGGTTGCCGCGCTCGAGCTCGACACGACCCATGAAATGCTCGACCTCGGCCGAGTTCGGTCGCGACTCCTGGACACGGCGCAAGGTCTCTTCCGCTTCGTCGACCCGGCCGTCGCTGACGTAAGCCGCGCCCAGGCGCAAAAGCAGGTCTGGGTCGTCGGGGCGGCCTTCGAGGGCAAGGGTGTAGGCCCGAACCGCTTCGTCGGATTCACCCCGGGCCTCGAAGACGAGGCCGCGCTCGAGGGCCAAGCCTGGCCAGGTCGGGTCGACCTCGGCGACCTGCGCGAAGGCCACGTTGGCGGCGTCGAGGTCGCCGCTACGCCGGTGCGCGACGCCGAGGCCATAGCGGGCCGCGATGTCCGCCGGGTCGAGTTCGAGGGCCCGCTCGAACTCCAGGGCAGCGTCGTCGTAGCGCCGCCGCCCGAGCTCCGACTCGCCGAGCAGTCGTCGCATCACCGCCGACTCTTCGACGCGTTCGCGGGCCTGGGTCAACACCTCTCCGGCGGCTTCGTGTCGGTCGCTGTCGAAGAAGAGGTGGGCCAGGGCGAGGTAAGGCTCGAAGCTATCGGGAGACAGGACGATCGCTTCACGGTAGCGGGCCTCGGCCCCCGCAGCGTCGTCGAGGGCCTCGGAGACCCGGCCGAGCCAAAGCGAGACCGCACCGCTCTCGGGATAGGCCTCGACGAGCTGTTCGAGGGTGCGCTTCGCGTCGAGCTCGCGGTCGAGGCGGAACATGGCCCGGGCAGCGCCGAGGCGGGCTTCGGCGACCAGCGGCAGCTGGCCCTCCGCAACATCGATCGCGGTCGGCTCGCCGTTGTTGGCCGCGGTATCGATGGCGGCCTCGAAGTTGGTGAGGGCGTCACGCCATCGCTCGTCGGCGAGGTGGGCGCGGCCCGCTCCAACGAGCGCCTGAACCCCAAAAGCATTGGCCTCGACAGCCGCTTCGTAGGCCTCGCGGGCGTCCCGACGATTGCCCTCACGTTCGGCGATTCGCCCCATTAGCGTAAAGGCGGCCGATCGGACCAAGGGCGTCGTGCGCAGACGCGCGTCGCCCACATCGAGGACCCCCGCCGCCTCCTGCGCCAACGTCTTCGCGGCGGTGATGTTCTCCGCTGCGAAGAGCAGGGTCGCCTTGGCGACCCGGGCCTCGGCGTGGCGGCGGCTCGCGTCGAGGGTCGCGTCGACGGCCTCGGAAGCTTCATCGGAGCCGAGGGCGAGCAGAGCGCGAGCAAGGCCCCACTGGGCCCGGGCCCCGCCGCCCTTGGTGAGCGCGGCCGCGAAGAGCTCCCGGGCGGCTTCGGGGTCACCTTGGAGAAGCGCCCCCTCGGCGGCGACGAGGTCGACGTAGGGATCGTCCGGGAGGGAACCTCGTGCCTGATCGGCTAAGCCCCGCGCTTGGCTCGCCCCATCGGCACCTGTCGCCAGGGCCGTCGCAGCATCGGCGAGCAGCATGTCGGCGCCTTCGTAGCCACGCTCCTCGAGGCGCCGCCTGATGTTGTCCGCCCGTCCGGCGCTCGCCGGGTCGTCGCCGAAACGGGCCAGGAAGAGGCCTTCGTGGACGAGGCTGCGAGCGAGAAGCGGGCGGTTCAGGCCCATGCCGTTGCGCGCATCGGCGAGGGTCCGGAGGGACGCTCGGACGCCATCGTAGGTATCCGAAGACGCCTCTTCTTCAGCGCTGGTGACGGCCGCCTGGACCGCCCCCGCATCTCCCGCTTCGGGGAGAAGTTGCTCGGCGAGGTAGATCCCGAAATACCCGATGCCCGGCATGAAGCCGCCACCGACCCCGAGGCCGGCGATCAAGACGACCAGGCCTAGAACTAGGAACGGCAGCTTCGAACGCGGGGCCTCACCACCGCCAGCCGTCTCGGCGTCGCGCTCCCGGGCTTCTCGATCGCGAGTCCTTTCGTCCTTGACGACGTCGATGCTCGCCTGAGAGACCCGCGCCGGCACGGACCCGTCCCGCTCCTGGGGCAGGTCCCCGAACTCCATTCCGTCGCCGCCCTCTTCGCCGAGATCGATCTCCCCGAAGCCAACGCCACCGGCACCGGCACGACCATCGCTGGTCTCCGCGCCGCCCAATTCGTCGCCGGGCAGGGGAAGGTCGAGCTCGCTGCCGCCGTGGCCGCCCTGGCCGCCGCCAGCGGCGGCGTCGGGGCCACCGGGACCTGGGGCCGGCATGCTGCCGAGCAGATCGAGGTCGTCGAAGCCATCGTCGATGCCGGGAAGATCGAGCTCTCCGAAGCCGCTCCCCCCAGCCTCTGCGCCGCCGAAGAGATCTCCTTCGTCGCGGGGGACGGGCAAGTCGGCCGTCCCCTTGGCCACCGGCAGACCGGCGGCGGCGCCCTTCGGCGTGGGCAGGTCCAGATCACCAAAAAGGTCACCAGCGCCTACGCCGCCTGCACTTTGGGGGGGCGGAAGGTCGAGGTCACCGAGCAGGTCTCCGCCGAGGCCTGCGGCACCCGCACCAGCCTTCGGTGTCGGAAGGTCGAGGTCGCCGAAGCCGATACCTCCGGCCCCCTTGGGGACCGGCAGGTCCGCGCTCGCACCCTTTGGCGCCGGCAGGTCCGCGCTCGCACCCTTTGGCGCCGGCAGGTCCGCACCCGCGCCCTTTGGCGCCGGCAGGTCCGCACCCGCGCCCTTTGGCGCCGGCAGGTCCACACCCGCACCCTTTGGCGCCGGGAGGTCCAGATCGGCGAACGACATCTCGTCATCGAGGGCCGGGCTCGGCGTTTTCGGGGCGGGCAGGTCGGCTCCCGCGCCCTTCGGGGCGGGCAGGTCCAGCCCCGCAAACGACATCTCGTCGTCGAGGGCCGGGCTCGGCGCCTTTGGCGCGGGCAGGTCGGCTCCCGCGCCCTTCGGGGCGGGTAGATCCAGCCCCGCAAACGACATCTCGTCATCAACCGCATGGCTCGGCGCCTTCGGCGCGGGCAGGTCCAACCCGGCGAACGACAACTCGTCATCCATCGCAGGGCTCGGCAGCTTCGGGGCGGGCAAACCCGCCGCAGGGGTCTCGGCCCCTGCCCGCGCCCCCGGAAACGGCGGCGCGAGAGGTGCCTTGGGAGCGGGCAAACCCGCCGCAGGGGTTTTGGCCGCGCCCCTCGCCCCTGGGAACGCCGGCGTCGGGGGCGCTTTGGGAGCGGGCAACCCGACGGCCCCCTTCGGCGCCGGCAGGTCGAGCTCATCGAAAGCGGGGGCTGGTGTCGCCTTGGGTACGCCCGCCCCCGGAAAGGCCGGAGCCAACGGTGCCTTCTTGGGCGCGGGCAAGGCCGCACCGCCACCCGGTCCGGAGAACCCGGGGCCGGCCGCACCCTTTACGACCGGGGCAGGCAGGCCGACACCAGGAAATGGCGCGGCCGGTGTCTTCTTGTCCGACGGTCGAACCGCCGGCGCGCGAGGCTTGGTCGGGTGCTGCGGCGCCACGGGGCGCCGCGGGGCCTGAGCTCGACGCCCCTTCGGAGCGGGCAGCGCCACGTCGTTGGGCGACGGAGCCGCAAATTCACGCGGAGGTGTCTTTTGATTCGACCGTGGATCTGGCAAACCGCCGGGGGGTTTGAGCCCGGAGAACGGCATCTTGGCAGCGGGCTTCGCTGCATCGAACGCTCGGGCCGTCTCCTTGGCCCGGGGCGGCACCGGGGCGCCGGGGGTCGGCACCGGGGGAGCCACCCCAGCAACGGTCATCTTCCGAACCGACTTGGTCGGCGGAGGCGCCGGGGCCTTGGGCGCCGCGCCGGCATCGCCGACCTCGCCGCTTGGAAATACACGAAACGTGGACGCGCACTTCGGGCAGCGCATCTTCACACCGGACGCCGGCAAACGACGCTCATCGAGGTCGTAAGGGGCGGAACAGGACGGGCACTCGACCTTGATCATGAACTCGTTCGTTCGATTCCCCGAAGGCCGATGGACCCCCGAAATTGCGGTGCCGAAGCGTATCACAGGGAGACCAGGGACACGCAGGATGTGGCGTTCTGTCCGAGACCCTTTTCGCCGGGACGCGCTGTGGTAAGGTCCCGGCGTCGTGAAGCAGACTGTTACCCTCGAAATTGCTGGCGCCAAGTACCGGATGACCTCCGACGCAGACGAGGCCCATCTCCAGGAGCTGGCAGACCTGGTGAACAAGCGGATCGACGACCTGGGGCCCAAAGCCGCCCGGGCCGCGACTCCAGCGCAAATGCTGGCCGTCGTCGCCCTCGGCCTCGCCGACGACCTCCTGACCGCCGAAGGGCGGCGGGAGCGGGTCGAGGTCCTCACCCGCAGCGCGGTGACGAAGACAATCTCGCGTATCGACCAGCGCCTTTCGGCAATCGACGCAGGCGACGGCAGACCATGACCGGTCACCGGCGGCGGCCGGAGCCATCCCCCGAGCAACTCCTGCGATTGCGACATGAAGCGAAGCGCCAGCTCCGGACGCGCATTGGAGCCGTGCGCGGCGCCCTCCCCGCGGAAGCCCGGGAGCGACGCAGCCTCGCCATTGCCGATCACGTAATCAACCACGAGGCCTACGGCCGCGCCGAGGTACTGACCGCATACATCGCGATGCGCGGCGAAGTGAATCCGAGGCGGATCCTCGATGCGGCCCGCGCTGCGGGCAAGGTCATCGCCCTGCCGCGGATCGACTGGAGCACCGAGACGATGCTCTTCTACCGCTGGGACGACGGCGACGAGCTCGAGGAGTCGGGCATGGGTTTTCTTCAACCACTGACGACGGCTCCGTCGATCGCCGATGAGATCATCGACCTCGTACTCACTCCAGCGCTGGCGATCGACCTCCGCGGTCACCGCATCGGCTTCGGCAAGGGCTTCTACGACCGCTTCCTCGAGCGCCTCCCCGACGCGACCTCGGTCGCGCTGATCTTCGACTTCCAACGCCTCGCCGAGGTGCCCGACACTCCAGGCGACGTGCCCGTGCAGTTCTGGGCGACGTCGAAGGGCATCGAATCACCCGACTGAGCTCTGGCTCAGGTGCTGAAGGCGTTTTCTATCGCCTGGTCCTCGGCGAGGACCGCGTCGCCGTCGGCGATGGGCGCCCCAGACGGCGGTTCCGGAGGCGGTTGAATCGGACGACCCAGGGCTTTGCGGATGGCCCGAGCGCTCGATCGGTTCGCCCCCGCGAGGACCAGCTGCTCCTCGGTCGCCGTGCGAACTGCATCGAGGGATCCGAGGGCCGCGAGTAGCTTGTCGCGGGTCCGGGGGCCGACCCCCGGCACATCGTCGAGCTCGCTCTTGAACATGCGCTTCTTGCCCCGCTTGGTGCGCAGCGCATTGCTCGCCCGGTGCGCCTCGTCACGGGCGAGGGCGAGGATGCGCAGGGCGCTCGATTCTCGCAGTGCGATCGCGTTCTTCGCCCCCGGAACATACACCCGGTCCACCATTTTTTCGCCGAGCGCCGTCTCCTTTTCCTTGGCGAGGCCGACGACGGGCTGGTCTTCGATGCCCAGGTCTCGAAGCGCCGAGAGCGCGATATTGAGCTGCCCCTTGCCGCCATCGACGACCATCAGGTCGGGCAGTTCCCACCCCGCGTGCCCTTTCCGCCCACGGTCGAAGCGGCGTCCCAGAACCTCGTGCATGGCGCCGTAGTCATCTCCGCCGCCAACCGTGCGCACGACGAAGGAGCGGTAACGCTTCCGGTCGGGCGCGCCGTCCTGGAGAGCAACGATCACGGCGACCGTGTCTTGGCCGCCGGAGTGGGAAACGTCGATGCACTCGATTCGCCGAGGGAGCCGCGGAAGGCGCAAGCGGGTCATCAGTTTTCCCAGGCGCGCTTCGACATCCTCGCGTTCCCGCGTTTTCTCCCGAAAGGCATGGGCAGCATTGTCGAGAGACATCTCGAGGAGTTTTCGCCGCGCTCCACGCTGGGGCACGAGAAGCGTCACCCTCCCTCCGCGACGGTCACTGAGCAAGGCGGCGAGGCCGTCCATCGCCTCGACGTCGATGGGGAGGATCACCTCCGCGGGCACGAACGCGCCTTCGCGGTAGTACTCCGTCAGGAACGACCCGACGATCTCCTCATCCGGGAGGCTCGTGGTCGGCAAGGCGTAGGTGCGCACGCCGACCATCTTACCCTCGCGGACCATCAAGACGGCGACCTCCGCCTGGTCTCCCTGGCGATAGATCCCGACGACGTCCTGGTCGATGTTCTTGACCACGGAAACCCGCTGGTCCTCGCGCACGTGGTCGACGGCGCGCAACTGATCCCGATACACCGTCGCCATCTCGTATTCGTAAGTCGCCGCCGCCGTCTTCATGCGTGATTCGAGGTCACGGACGAGCTCATCGTGACGCCCGTCGAGAAAGAGACCGACGAGGCGAACCTGCTCGTCGTAGTCAGCGCGGTCTACCCCCTCGACGCAGGGCCCGGGGCATCGCTTGATCTGATATTGGAGGCATGGGCGGGTACGCGAGGCGAGCTCGGCATCGGTGCACGTGCGCAGCTGGAAGTAACGGTTGACCAGGCGCAGAGTCTGTCGAGCCGACGTCGCCGAGTGATAGGGACCGAAGTAGCGCGCGCCGTCCGGCTTGGGGCGGCGCACGACCTGGAGGCGGGGCCACTTCGCCTTCGGCGAGAGGCGCAGGGAGAGGTACTCCTTGTCGTCCCGGAGCTTCACGTTGTAGCGAGGCTCGAGCTCCTTGATCAGCTGGTTCTCGAGGAGGGCCGCTTCTTTTTCGGTCCCGACGACAATGGTCTCGAAGTCCGCGATGGTCCGAGCCAACTCCGGGATGAAGTACCGGGCGTCGCTCCCGCCGGGGGTGAAGTAGCTGCGCACCCGGCTTCTGAGGCTCCGGGCCTTCCCGACGTAGAGGACCCGCCGATCTCCATCCCGGAATACGTAGACGCCCGGCTCCGCCGGCAGGGTGTCGAGCTTGGTGGTGACGCGGGGGGGCAGCACGGAGGGAAATCTAACCCCTGAGAGGGCCGCGATCTCCGCTCTCGAAGCAAAGCTGCTGACGGCGTGGTGGCGGGGGTGGCACCCGGGCCACTGGGGACAGATGCTCCGGTTTCGGAACGGGGCGCGTTCCAGGCTCCCTGAGTCCCCAGCTGGCGGGCAAAAACCACAATAATAACGAGGACAAAGATCGGCGCGACCATTGCAGCTGCTGGAGCCGTGCCGGCCAGCCACCATCCCTCGTCGACGATCGCCACCCTCACGGGATTTGCCGCCCTTCTGTCTCTTCTGTCCCTTCTAGCCCCGGCGGGCGCTGCAGCGACCGTGCTCGTGGAGGTACCCGTCGACGACATGGCCTACGTCGCCGACGCCATCGTCATCGGGCGGGTGAGCCACGTGGGCACCCGCCTCGAGCTCTCCGGTCCGGAGCCGATGCCTTTCACCGTCTCGACGCTGACGATCGAGCGTTGGGTCCTCGGGTCCGGGGCCAGCGACGAGGTGGCCATCGAAGAGGTCGGCGGGCATTGGCAAGGCCTCGAAGTCCGGGTCGCCGGGACGCCTACGTACCGCGCCGGAGAACGGGTCCTGGTTTTCCTCCGGAAGGACGACCAGGGGCGTTACCGGACCTACGGCATGGCCCAGGGGAAGTTCACCCTTCAGGCGGCCGTCGATGGCCCCACCATCGCCCACCGGGACCTCGGCGAGGTCTCTTTTGCGCGCTGGGCCAACGGCCAAATGGAGGTCGACCACGGTGACGTGAGCGCCATGCCTTTCTACGAGCTGATCGGACGCATCGAGCAGGTTCTCCAGGTGCGGCCGTGAAGTTGGCGGTGAGCCTCGGCGGGAGCGCTCTCGTCCTGTTGGCAATGCTCGGAACCTCCACGAACGCCGCCGCCTGGGAGGGCCTGACCTCGAGCAACCCCCGGTGGACCGGCACGGTGCCCTACGCACTGCACGAGGCGGGCTCGGCTGACCTCGGCGGCTTCGAGGCGACCCAGGCCGTGGTCCGCGAGGGCTTCGAGGACTGGACCCGGGTGACCTGCAGCGGGCTGACGACCAACTACCAGGGCGCCACCGCGGCTCCCCTCGAAACCCGGAATACCATCGCCTGGGCAGAATCCAGCTGGCCCTACGACCCGAACGCGATCGGAGTGACGACGCCCCGCTTCAGCACCACCGAGGTGGTGGACGCCGCAATGCTGATGAACGGGGTGAACTTCACTTGGACCACCGGCGCCGGCTCCGGCACCCAGGTCAACGCCTACTCGATCATCACCCACGAGAGCGGGCACTACCTGGGCCTCGGTCACTCCTCGGACTCGAACTCGATGATGTACTTCGCCTACAGCGGCGGCGTTAGCGCGATCAACGGGGACGACGAAAACGGCATCTGCACGCTCTACCCGGGAGGCGGCGGCGGCGCGACGGACTGCACGACGACGGGATGCCCGGCGGGGCAGTCCTGCACGGATGGACGCTGCGTCGCGGGGGCCGGCGGCA
>QMMC01000250.1 GCA_003647065.1 Deltaproteobacteria bacterium
CGCCGCGACTTCGTCGCCAACGCCAGCCACGAGCTGCGCACGCCGCTCACGGCGATCCGCGGCTTCGCCGAAACCCTCATCGACGGGGCCGCCGAAGACCCGGAAGCGCGCTCTCGGTTCCTCGACGCCATTTTTCGTCACACGATCCGACTCCAGCGCCTCGCGCAAGACCTCACGACGCTCTCCCAGGTGGAATCGCCCCAGCACGACTGGGTAGAGTCCCCCACGGACGTCGGCGCCGTGTGCCGAGACAGCGTATCGAGCCTCGAGTCCTTCGCGCGCAAGAAGGGCATCACCGTCGAGATGCTGCTGCCAGACGAGCCCCTCATCGTCACGCTCTCCGCCCGGGGCCTCGACCACGTGCTCGTCAACCTCGTCGAAAACGCGATCAAGTACTCACCTGCGGGCAGCGTAGTGACGGTTGGGGTTCGGTCTACCGAGGAACAAGTGCAGTTCGAAGTCGCCGACCACGGGCCAGGGATCCCGAACAAATATCACCAGCGAATTTTCGAGCGGTTCTATCGAGTCGACAAGGGCCGGTCTCGCGACGAAGGCGGCACCGGCCTCGGCCTGTCCATCTCGAAGAACCTGGCCCAGCGCATGGGCGGCACCATCGAGCTCGACTCCGAGGTGGGCGCGGGTTCGACCTTCCGCCTCAGCCTGCCCCTCGAAGCCCTCGACGACGACGCGCAGTAAAACGTAAGCACCCGCACAACTCCTCTCACGCCGAAGGGTAGCCCCGTGGTAGTTGCGCCGCCGGAGGGAAGCGATGGGGAGACGACGATTCGCACGGGGTCCGGGGGGGCTGCTCGCTCTGGCCATTGTTTTCGGGGCCGGCTGCGGGGGCTCGGGGTGGGAGAACTACCTCGAAGATCACGCGGTCAACGCCGAGCGCCGTCGCCCGGGGGACGCCCTCGAAGTCCTCGCCCTGGTGCAGGCGGCGGCTGCCGAAGGGCGACGGATCCGCGCGGTCGGAAGCGGCCACTCGTCGTCGGAGGTGGCCCAGCCCAGCGCTGGCCACGACTTCGTCGATGTGGGCGACCTCGACGGGGAGATGCCGTGGAGTTTCTACCGGACCCACCCCGAGCGCTACGTACGCATCGGCGCCGGAACGACCATCGAAGAGATCAACGCGCACCTGGCTACGCGAACCCCGCCCCGGGCGCTCTTCAACATGGGCAACTACGACCAGCAGACCATCGCCGGGGCGTTCTCCACGGGGACCCACGGCTCGGGCTTCGACCACGGCCCCTTGACCGAACGCATCGTGGCGATCGAGCTGGTCACCGACGAGGCCCACCCGGTGACCGGGGAGCGGGTGCAGCGGCTCCTGCGCCTCGAACCCGAAAACGGCATCACTGACGCGGCGTCCTTTGCAACGGGCCACGGCTCCTTCGGCGACGCTGGGGATCCGGTCCGAGTCATGATGCTCGAGCAGGGCGACGAAGCCTTCGACGCCGCGCTGATCAACCTCGGTTGTTTTGGGATCATCGTCGCCGTCACCGTCGAAACGCGGCCGCCCTTCTGGCTCCAAGAAGAAGAAGAGCTGCGCATCTGGGACCCGGACGCCCTGCCAGATCTGGCAGCCCTCGCGGAGGAGAACCGCGAGTTCCTCCAGCTCACCATCGAGCCCCACGCGATGCCGAGCGATACCCAGGGCGGAAAGGTCATCTACCTCGAGACGATTCGCCGCGCCCTCCCCTCGCCGGGCACCGAGCCCGCGGACCGGCCGAGGAACCGAGAAGACATGGGGCGCATGCTCGCCCGCATCTTCAGCTCCGGCATGCTCGAGAACATCAGCCTGAGCAACCCTGACAGCGCTCTTCGGGCCATCGAAAAGACCTTTCGCGAAAGGGCCGAGGCGCCGGATTACGCATCGCGGAGCGATGTCGTGCTCATCAACAGCCTCGCCCCGGAGTTCGACGCGACGTCGATCGACATCTGGGTGCCCCTCGACAAGGCCGCCGCGGCCATCGACCGCATCATCGAACTCGCCCGGGAGCGCGGCACCGACGGCGACGAACCGCTCTGGGAGGAGTGGTGGCACACCTCGCCCCTGGGCATCCGCTTCGTTGGCCAATCCCGGGCGCTGATCGCCCCGTCCTACGATGGTCCCCGGGTCTCCATCGAGATCCCACTCCTCTACGACATCTCCGAAGGCCCCCGGGCCCGGGCGCTGCACAACCAGTACCGCGACCGGATGATGCGCGAGCTCGAAGAGGAGCTCACCTGTGATCGCTACGGGGGCCGGCCCCATTGGGGACAGCGAAACTGGATGACCGACGCCCGAGCCGAGGCGATGTACGGCGAGCGCTGGGAGCGATGGAAGGCTCAGTACCGACGCTTCAACCCCCACGACACCTTCGCCAACGCCTTCACCGACCGCATGGGCCTCTCCGGCGACACCCCAAGCCCCGGCTGCGACGACGCCGACACCTCAGGCGACGAAGTCGAAGAAGGTGGGGACGCGTGATTGCTTAATTGCATTACGCGTGAAGAGGGGACGCGTGATTGCTTAATTGCATTACCCGGCCAACCCCTTTGCCGGCAATCGGTGGCCGGCCTCCGGGGTAATGCAATTAAGCAATCACGCGTCCCCATCACGAAAGACTCGGCGGGCGCCGAAGGTTGCGGCGATGAAGAGCGCGGTGAGGACGGTGAGGACGATGCCGACCTCCGGGCCGAAGACCTCGGGGGGGAGCACGTAGGTCTCGGCGGCCATCTCGAGGGAGGCGAAAAACGTAAAATAGCTCGCGAGGAGCACGGGCCTCTTTCCCAGCTCGAAGCGGAAAGCGAGCATCGCCGTGAGCAGTGACGCAAACGATATTGCGACGAAGAGGTGTACGAACACGGCGGGAGTCTACTCTTTCGGGGCCGCGATGCAGGTCCGGCGGACGCTGGCGCGACGATGCCCCTCCCCGCTCCCGGGTGAGCTACCATCGCGCCGTGACCTTCGACGACCTCGAGGAAGGGGAGCGCATCGCCCTCATGGGCCTGGTCCGGTTGATGGTCCACGTGGACGGAGAATTCAGCCGAGAAGAGGTGCAGGCGCTCTCGGGCCTCGCTCGGGACCTGGGTGCGGCCCGCTTTTGGGCCTCGATGTCAGAGGTCCAAACCATGGAGGTGGGCGACCTGACGGCGATCGTCGGCGAAGTGGCCCGGCCCGAGATACGGGAATGGATGTACGGCGTGCTCTTGGGAATCGCCGCCGTGGACGGGATCGCCGATGGCGAATCCGAGCTCCTCGGGTGGTTGATGGATGCCTGGTCGTTGGGGGATTGATCCGTGTCGGGGTCTGCGCCGGTTCCTGGCCCGGGTTCCTGGCCCGGCTCTTGGCCCGGCTCCTGGCCCGGTTCTTGGCCCGGTTCGCTTTCCGGGCTCGACAAGAAGCCGTGCCGACAGGTATCAAGTAAGATGAAATGACCGGCGGGGAGGACAACCCGGAAGGGCCCGGGATCGAGCCGACTCTCGTCGTGCCGCCTGCCAAGACCCTCGGGGGCAAATACCAGCTCGGCCGCATGCTCGGCGAGGGCGGCATGGGCTCCGTCTACGAAGCCGAGCACGTGGGCCTCGCGAAGAGAGTCGCTATCAAGCTGCTCTCGGAGAACTACGCCGAAGACGAGATCTTCGTGAAGCGCTTCCGCCGTGAAGCGCGGGCCATGGCCGCCGTGACCCACGACAACGTAGTTCAGGTCATGGACACGGGAGAAGACGAAGACGGGATCCCCTTCATCGTCATGGAGCTCCTCGAGGGCGAACCCCTCGCGTCGGTGATTCGCCGAGAGAAGGTCCTGACGGCGCCCGCGGCGACCGACATCGCAGGCCAGGTCCTCGCGGGCCTCGCGGCGGCCCACAAGAAGGGCATCATCCACCGAGACCTGAAACCCGCCAACGTCTTCCTCACGCAGACCGAAGACGGGCACCAGCGGACGAAGGTCCTCGACTTCGGCATCTCGAAGTTCTCGTCGGACCTCACCAACGTGAACATGACCGCCGAGGGCGCGGTCATCGGCACGCCGGCCTACATGTCCCCGGAGCAGGTGAAGGGTCGCTCCGATGTGGACCAACGCGCCGACCTCTACGCCGTCGGCGTGATGCTCTACCGGATGCTCACCGGGCGCCTTCCTTTTGCGGCGAAGAAGCCGCGGCAGATCTACGACAAGATTCTGAAGGGCGACCCCAAGCCGATTCAGACGCTTCAGCCAAGCGTCCCCGACGCCCTCGTGGCCGTCGTGATGAAGGCGATGTCCCTGCGCAAGTCCGAACGCTACGCCACCGCGGAGGAGTTCTTCGAGGAACTCCGGGGCGCGATGCCCGACATGGAATCGACGGGCCCCTTGCCGGTCATCACCCGGAGTTCGTCCGGGGGGTCCATCTTCCCCCCGTCGGGGATAGACACCGACTCCAGCCCAACCCGAGATGCCCGGGGCAGTCGGGGGCCCTCGTCGCAAGCGACGACGGGGCGCGTGCCCGAGCCGGAACAAGGCGGTGGGACCGCACCCGGACCAAAACCAAACGGCCTGCTCCTAGGGCTGCTGGCGGTGGTGCTGCTCGCCGGGGGCATCGCCCTGATCTACAACGCCCGCTCGAATGGGGCCGCGAACACGATGGCGGACGCAGGGCCCGGAACAGAAGGCCAAGACGCCCAAGCCGGCGCGGCGGTCCTGACCGGAACTCCCATCGTCTACGGGGTGAGCCGCTACACCGACATCGAGTCGATCCACTCGACCCACGATCCCCTCGTCACATTCCTCGAGGACCACCTGGGGCGCCCCGTCGAGCTCAGCATCGTCGAAGACTCCCAGCTCGACGCCGCCCTCGAAAACGGCGAGCTGACATTCGCGGCGCTCTCCGCCCAGCGTTACATCGAACAGCGCGGAGCCCACCCGTCCATGGTGCTCGTGGCCACTGGCGTGAACCCCGGCGGCTCTTCTTACTCCGGCATCATCCTGGTCCAGCCGGACTCCGGGATCGAAGCCCTCGACGACCTGATCGGCAAGGTCATGTGTTTCCCGAGCCGAGATTCGACGAGCGGTTACCTCTACCCGGCGGCCCTCTTCCGCGGCGCCGATATCGACCCCGAGACGGCCTTCCGGTCGATGAACTTTCACCAAGGCGACCACTCGGCGACGCTCCGGGCCCTCGCCGCCGGGGATTGCGACGGCGCGGCGGTCTATCCGGCCGCCATCGCCGAGGCCGGTTTTCGGGTGCAGAGCTTTCACCAGATCGCCTCGACCCAGCGCATCCCCAACGACGCCTACGTAATCGCTCCCGGCGTGAGCGACGAGGACTCCCGCGCGGTCTCCGAGGCCCTGCTCTCTCTCGACCCCGACTCCAGCACCGCCCGGGAGGTTTTCGGTGACGGAGACCTCCGTGGGCTGACCCCCGCGACGGACGCGGACTACGACGAAGCCCGCGAAATCATTGGTTTGGTCGAGTCTGAACCGCGCTGACTCGCCGGCGCCTTTCCCCGACCGAACAAAGCTCGCATAATTGCGCGGCGCCCCCTGCCCCGGAGCGCAGCACCAATCGATGAAGGTCCGGTACAAGAAGCTGTTCTTCGCTCTCACCGTCGGTGGTGCGGCTCTCTTGCTGCCTGCCAATACGCCGATAGCTGAAGGGGCCGAAGTGCAAATCCAGGAGCTGCCGATGGTCGGCGGGCCCGAGAGGGGCGATGCAGAGCTCTCGGGATTGGCGTGGCTCGGCGACGACTTGGTGCTGCTTCCCCAATACCCAGACCGCTTCCCGACGGCCGAAGGAGGGGGTGTTTTCATTCTCGGTCGCGCCGACATCGAAAGAGCGATCGAAGACCGGACAGAGGTCGAGCCGCGCCGAGTCCCTTTCATCGCCGAGGGCTTCGAGGACACCATCGAGGGCTTCGAGGGTTTCGAAGCGATAGCCTTCCTGGGCTCCGAGGTCTTCGTCACGGTCGAAGCAGACTCAGCGTCGGGCACCCACGGCTACTTGGTGAAGGGGCGTGTTCGGGAGGGGCTGTCGGCCATCGAACTCGACGTCGAAAGCCGCGTCATGCTCGACGCCCAGTCGCCGATAGGCAATCTCGCCTACGAGGCCCTCTCCATCCACGACGGGCGCATTTACGTCTTCTACGAGGCCAACGGTGCAGCGAACCCGACGGCCCAGGCCGAGTGCTTCGACCGCGACCTCGAGCGAATGGCTCCCCTCGCTCTGAGCCGCGTCGAGTATCGCCTGACTGACACGACGGCAGTCGATGAGAACGGCCGCTTCTGGGCGGCCAACTACTACTACGATGGCGACTGCTGGAAGACCGGGAGCTGCCCCATCCGAGAACGCTTCGGCGTCGGCCGCAGCCATCGCGGCCAGCGCACCGTCGAGCGCTTCATCGAACTCCAACTCGGGGCGGATGGGATCGAGCCGACCGACACCGCGCCGGTACAACTCGAACTCGGTCGAGGGTCCGGGCGCAACTGGGAAGGCATCGTACGCATGGACGACCTCGGCTTCCTCGTCGTCACCGACAAGCACCCGAGTTCGATGCTGGCGTTCGTGCCCTTCCCCGCTTGAACTACAGCGGGTTCAGACCGTCAACCGAGAGCTCGTAGTTCATCTCGCAACTGTGACCGCGGAAGCGAACCACCCTGATGTAGTAGGTCCCGCCGTCGTCGAGGGCGAAGCGCTCCCAGTAGGTCAGGCTCTCGTCGGCGTTCTCCGTATTGACGCCGGAGACCAAGGGGTTGCGGGCGACGCAATCGTCGAAGTTTCGGTAGAGGTAGACGTCGTAGTCGTGTCCCTCGGGGATGTTGGTGAGATCGATCTGGACGCGCTCCCGGCTCAGGCCGTCATCGGCGATGAAGCGGAAGCAGTCGACGCCGTCATCGACCGAATCGAAGCGCGCATTGATCGTCAACATGGGGTCCGTCATCGGAGAGAGCAGAGCGCAACTGCTGCACGAGTTATTGTCCTCGTAGGGGTCGGGGTTGCGCGGGTCGACACCGTCGCAATCTTGGTCGATTCCGTCGCCGCAGATCTCGGCTTCGCCGGAGCCGCCCTCGCAAACGCCCCAGGTGCCGGCACCATCACAGGTCTCGGCCCCGGTCCCGCAGATGCCCATGCAGGCCCGCGTCGCCTCGGCGCAGTCCGGGTCAGCGCAGTCGACGAGGCCATCACAATCGTCGTCGACCTCATCGGTACACTCCGTCTCGCGTCCCCCCGCCGCGCAGGTGCACATGCCCATGCTGCAGATCTGATCCGCGTCGCAGCTTCGGTCGCAGACGCCGCAGTTGTCCATGTCGCCGTCCGGGTTGATGCAGGTCCCGCCGCATTCGGTGTAACCCTCGGGACAAAGGCACGCACCGCCGCGGCAGGCTTCGTCCTCGGCGCAGGCGTTGTCGCAGCCGCCGCAGTGGTCACGATCCGTCGCGAGATCCGCGCACGAACCACCGCACGCCATGGTGCCCCCGGGGCAGCTGCGGCTGCACACTCCGGCGGAACAGAAGCTGCCCGCGGCGCATTCCATCCCGCAGCCGCCGCAGTTGCGGCCGTCGTTCTGCGTATTGATGCAGCGGGTCCCGCAGAGCTCCTCGGGGACTTCACAGCTCCCCGGCGTGCCCGTATCGCCGCCCCCGTCGAGGGGCGGGGCGAGGTCATCGCCGCAGGCGACCACAAAGAGCAAAGAGACAACCAAGGAGCCAACCAAAGCTAAGGAGCGCATTGCCTCAAACATAGCTCACCGGCCGTCCCATGGCCCACTGCGGGGCGCCGGAGCCACCCAGTGGCAGCTCCAGTAGCCACCCCGTCGCCACCCGGGTACGCCATTGACGGCCAAGATCACTCATGATTCCTAGGTCGACGCTTCCTTACAGGGCGTTCGCCGGTCGGTATGAGTCGTGCAATAATAGTGCACCGTGATGCCTACCCTTCCCCCAACCCGCACCCTCTCCCCCGTGGTGGCCCTCACCGGCCTGATCGCTGCCAGCCTTCTGGGCTGCGCATCGAATGGTCCCGGTCCTGGGAGTACTGGCGAAGGTTTGAGCGCCCCCGAGGTCGTCGCCCTGTCCACCTACGAGGCGAGCATCGGCACCCTGGTCGAGGTCTACGGCGAGAACTTCCCCTACCGCTCCGAAGGACGGGTGGTGCTGGCGTTCCAGGGCAACTTCGAGGCCGACGACGGCTCCGTGCACCCCATCGACGAAGAGTTCGAGGCCACGGTCATCGATCGCGGGACGCTGCGCTGGGGCAGCTTCGGCCCCTACCGCGTGCCCTTCGGCCCGAGCGGCAACCAGACCGGCGAGTTCTTCGGCATCGTCTTCGCCCGCACCATCGCCGACGACGGCACGGTCACCGAAGGCACGGAGCCCCTTGAGGTCTCCTTCCGGGTGAAGCCCTCCCTCCTGGTCCACGAGCTCCAACCCCTGAGCGCCAACTGCGGCGCCCCGGTCGAGCGCGCCCTCGGCGGCGCGTCCTATCGCCTGCGCGTCGAGGCCCTCGGCTTCAACCCCACCTCCTTCACCTACACCATCTCCGCCCCGGGCACGACCCTCGAGCCCCTCTCCATCCGCCACGCGGCGACGGGCCGCTTCGACGACGTCGGTGAACACGGCGACTTCATCTTCGCGGATGTCCCCGAAGACGTGCTCTCCTACGGCGCCATCCTGACCGTCCAGGCGACCGACACCGAAGGCCGCGGCTACGCGTCAGCCTTCTCCATCGACGTCCACCGCCCCCTCGAGTTCTTCTACAACGGCAACGTGACCGTCGCCGAGGTCATGGCCCCGGCCCCGGTCAGCGCCTGCATCCCTGGCGGCATCAACGGACGGTCCGCGAGCTACTCCGAGTCCATGTCCGAGACCCGAGACCGCAGCATGAGCGTCTCCTGGGACGAAAGCTGGCTCTCGAGCCACACGGTCGGTTCCGCCAGCGCCAACACCGTCGGGCTCTCGGAATCCAACGGCGTCGGCTTTGCTACCACCGACGGCGAAGCCTTCCGCTGGAACGTCGGCGGCGAGGTCGGGGGCACCATCGGCATCGGCAAGCTCGCCTCCCTCGCGGTCAAGGCCACCTTCGGTATCGCTGGCGAGACGAACCGCGCCGTCACCAACGACGTCGACCGGACCACGGGCCTCAACGAAGCCTCGACGACCACCGACACCGAGTCGACCACCGAGAGCAACAGCAACAGCATGGGCGAAACCTTCGCCTGGTCCGTGAGCTCCACCGAGACCATCGGGCGCGGCTTCGAGGGCCAGATCATCGCCGGCACCTTCGGGGTCTTCTACCGTCAGACCCTCCGCCTCATGCGCCGCGGCGTCCTGGTCGCCTACAACCAGTGCGGCGCAGCCAAGGTCGTCGGCGACCTCGACTTCACCGACTGGACCTGGTCCCCGGACCTCGCCCTCGGCAGCGAGTGCCCGCCATTGCCCATCAGCAACCTTCCGCCGGCGGAGTGCATCGTCTCTCCCTGCGCGGGCGAGTGAGACCTTTCGGGGCTACACTTCCTCCGTGACTTTCCTTTTCTCTTCCCCAAGCACCTGGGCCCTCGCCGTCATCGGCGTCTCGATGCTGGCCGCGTGTGACCCGAACGTCACCGCCCGGGACGTCGGCATCGGCCCCGTCGACGCCGGGCCGCCACCCCCCACGCCGACCCTCGACGACGTCGCGACCCCGGTGCCCTATCCCGTGGCCACCCTCCGGGGTCGGGCCCCGGACGCTCGGCGCATCCTCGTCGAAGGGGGTGAAAACCCCCTCGTCACGACCGTCCTCGGCGAAGAGTTCTGCATCGACGTCCCGATGCGGAACCCCGGTGTCTACGTACTCAACGTCACTAGCCAGAGCGACGACGGCGTCTTCTCGGAAGGCACCAGGACGGTCGAGGTCGAGTTCGACCCGGCTTCTCCGCCGGTCCCGGGCCTCACCACCTGCAGCGGCATGAGCCCGGAGGGGTGCGCCGGGGCGGTCGAGATCTGCGACAATACCCGCGACGACGACTGCAACGGCCTCGTCGATGACTACGACCCCGCGTGCTTCGACTGCATCGACGACATCTTCGAGCCCAACGACGATACGGACGCCCCGCGCCTCGACCCCGGACGCTACGAGGGGCTGTCGCTTTGCGGCGGCAACGAGGATTACTACGGCGTCTACGCCCGGGCCGGCGACACGATCAACGCGAGCCTCTTCTTCAGCCACGCCTCGGGCAATATCGACCTCGAGCTCCGAGGCCTCGATCGCTCGACGGTGATCGACTCCTCGACCAGCACCACCGATGACGAATTCGTCACCCATACGGCGACGGAATCAGGCGAATACAAGCTTCGGGTTTGGAGCCCGAGCGGCGCCATGAACGGGTACACTCTCCGCCTCGACGTGACCTCCCCCTGACGGGGGGCGCGATCGAAGTCGCGCAGCGTGTCCCGCAGCCTCTACACCTTTTTCATCTCGTTCATCTTGCTGGCCGCGATCGGCGGTCCGGCGACGGGCGCGAGCGCCCAGGGGCGATGGTGGGAAAGGCCCCAGGGGCCTCCGGGAACAGACACGGAAGCGGAACCGGGAACGGGAACGGGAACGGGAACGGGAACGGGAACGGGAACGGGAACGGGAACGGGAACGGGAACGGAAGCGGAACCGGGAA
>QMMC01000251.1 GCA_003647065.1 Deltaproteobacteria bacterium
ACAGCTCGCCCCGGCCCCTAACGGCGAAGATCCTCGAACGCCCCCGGCTGATGCGCCGAATCCTCCGGGCCATCGACCCGGACCGCGCCCACATGTCGTGCTTCACGGTCTCGCGCCTCGAGCGCACCCTCGCCGTGCGCCTCGGCATCCCCCTCTACGGCGTCGCCCCCGCGCACCTCGAGCTGGGAACCAAGAGCGGTTCCCGGCGGGTATTCCGGGAGGCGGGGGTGCCGATGCCCATCGGCACCGAAGGGGTGAAGAGCCCCGGGGAGATCGCCAACGCCGTCGCGGACATCTGGGAAGAAGCGCTCCAGACCACGAAGGTGGTGGTCAAGAAGGACCACGGCTTCAGCGGCGAGGGCAACGCCGTCCTCGACCTCGGGCCGTTGGGCGCCGTCGCCCCGGGTGCGCCGGACGCCGCCTCCCGGGGGGGACGCGTCGATCGAATCCTTCAAGAGCTTCCCCGGATGCGCTTCGCGTGCACGACGACCTCGTGGGAGCCGTTTCGCGACGAGTTCGCCGAGATGGGCGGCATCGTCGAGGCCTTCGTCGAGGGAAAGAACGTGCGCAGCCCGAGCGGACAGCTGCGCATCGACCCCCGGGGCGAACTCGAGTGCGTGAGCACCCACGACCAGATCCTCGGCGGCCCGGACGGTCAGACCTACGCCGGCGCACGTTTCCCCGCGGACGACGAATACCGAATGGAGATCCAATCGGA
Source organism: Deltaproteobacteria bacterium (assembly GCA_003647065.1). Classification (GTDB taxonomy): domain Bacteria; phylum Myxococcota_A; class Polyangia; order Polyangiales; family B10-G4; genus B10-G4. The sequence goes on from QMMC01000251.1 coordinate 719, forward strand.
CGCGTTGAAGGTTGGCCGGGTATTGACCGAGCGCGGCGTGCTCGGCCGGGTCGCCGTCGACTTCATGGCCGTCGAGCGGCCGAAGGAACCGGGCACCTGGGACCGGGTCGCCATCGAGATCAACCTGCGCATGAGCGGGACGACCCACCCCTTGATGATCATGAAGATGCTCAACGCGGGCACCTACGACCCGAAGACGGGGCTCTTCTTGAGCGGCCTCGGCCAGCCCCGCTACTACGTGTGCACCGACACGCTCTCGGCGCCGACCTATCGGGGCCTCTCGGTCGAAGACGCCCTCGACATCGCGGCGGTGCACGGGCTTCACTACCGGCCGTGGACCGACGACGGTACGGTCTTCCACCTCCTCGGGGCCCTCTCGCAGTTCGGAAAGCTCGGCGTCACGGCCTACGGCGCCTCCGAAGCCGAGGCCCAGGCTCACTTCGACAATACGACCCAGATCCTCGACGAGGCCACCGCTGGCCCCGACGGCTTCGCGGGACTGTAAGCGCCCAGCAATGGCGGGCCCGTCCGCGTGGAGGTTGTGCACCGTCTCGCGTGTGCACACCTCGAACACCGTGATCCATCTCACCAAAGGAGAGTTCCGGCCCTTCTATTCCGCTCCGCGGCCTTGTACCCCGGCAAGGTCGTATCGAGGCCGGAGATAGTCCCGCAGGCGCTCGTACGAGGAGGCTCTCATGACATCACATCGCCCACTTCGATCTCTTCTTCTCCTTCTCAACGTCCTCGCGCTGGTCGGCGTCGTCGGTTGCGGCGATGACACCTCTCCGGACACCGGGCCGAGCGATGCCGCCACGGATACCGGCGACCTGCCCATGGATTCCGGCGACCTGCCCATGGATTCCGGCGACCTCCCGATGGACTCGACGACGCCGGACGCAGACGTAGACGCGGGAGATGCCGGGTCGGATGCCGAGATGGACAGCACCGTTGTCCCCGCATGTGACGACGGAATCTGGAACGGCGATGAGACGGACATCGACTGCGGCGGACCGACCTGCCCCAACGCCTGCGGCGACGCGCTGATGTGCGGGGTCAACCTCGACTGCACGAGCTCCGTTTGCATCGGCGGTTCCTGCATCGCCGCGAGCTGCACCGACGGGATCGCAAACGGCGACGAGTCGGACCGTGACTGCGGCGGCGCAACCTGCGCGGGCTGCCCCAACGGCCGCATGTGTACCGGCATGGACGACTGCCTCGATGTGGATTCTCTGTGCACCGGCGGCTACTGCCAGCCGGGAAGCTGCGCGAACATGCTGATGGACGGGACCGAAACTGCGGTCGACTGCGGCGGCGGCACCTGCGCGCCCTGCAGTGACGGTGACACCTGCGCCCTCCCCCGCGACTGCGCCTCTGGGATCTGCGGCGCGACCGGGGTCTGTGTGCCTGCGGCGTGCACGAACGGGATGATGGACGGCACCGAGATCGGCGTCGACTGCGGCGGGGATTGCCCGGGATGTTCGGACGGCACGGCCTGCACCGCCCCGGTGGACTGCCTCTCCGGTCGATGCGAGGGCAGCGTCTGCACCAGCTGCAGCGACGGCGTCCAGAGCGGCGCGGAGACCGACATCGACTGCGGCGGCGTGGTCTGTGGCGGATGCGCGGCGGGCGAGAGCTGCGTGGTCGACGAGGACTGCTCCTTCGGCGACTGCCTCGCCGGGAGCGTCTGCGATGGACCGGCGGAGTTCTACTCCGAGGACTTCGAGGGAGGCGACGGCGGTTGGACTACCGGGGGAACCAGCTCGAGTTGGGAATACGGAACGCCTGCCAACACGGTGCTCGATGCGGCACACAGCGGGACGGGTGCGTGGGTCACCAACCTCACGGGTGACTACAATGCCAGCGAAGATTCCTTCATCACGTCACCGGTCATCGACCTGAGCGCAGCGAGCGAGGACCCTGCGTTCATCTTCGCCCTCGAATACGTCACCGAGGCCTACTATGACGAGGGCTGGGTCGAGGTCACCACCGATGGGACGACCTGGACACGGCTGGGGTCCTTCGGGGGCGGAACGAACTGGTACTCGAACTCCTCCGACGAGTGGGACGGGGCCTCGACGGGATGGATCGTCGCGAGCCATCTCCTCACCGGAACCGCGGGCGAAGCGACCGTCCAGGTTCGAATGGTCTTCTCGAGTGACTCCAGCGGCCAGAGGGAAGGATTCGCAATCGATGACGTCGTCATCCGGGCGCCGATTCCGAACCTGACGGTGACCGTCGAGGCCGTACCGGACATCTGCGGCGGTGCCGTGGTCACCCTGGCCAACACTGGCGAGACGATCGTCGCCTCGGCCGACTTCACCTACGGCGTGGACGGCTCGTCGAGCACCGAGACCTTCATCGACATGGCGCCTGGCTCCGTCGAGACACGCACGCTCTTCGGAGACGACGGCTCGGTCATCTCCGCCTCGGTGAGTGGCGCCCTCGACGCCAACCCCACCGATGACGCCGCTAGCGCGACCCTCGTCCTCAACACGGTCCTCGTCGGCACCGCCAGCCCTTACGTCGAAGACTTCGAGGCCAGCAATGGCGGATGGGCCCCGGGCGGGGTCAACTCCACCTGGGAGTGGGGCGTGCCGACAAACACGGAGATCAGCGACGCGGACTCCGGCACCTTCGCCTGGGTCACCGACCTCGATGGCGACTACCGCACCGGGGAGGCCTCACTGTTGGTCTCGCCGTGCATCGACGCGAGCGCCTCGACCTCGGATCTGGTCTTCGGTTTCGCGCTCACCTACGAGAGCGAGTCGTGCTGCGACGAACTCACCGTGGACTACTCGGTCGACGGCGGCCGCAACTGGGATCGCGTCACGGCGGGGATGAACTGGTACAGTACCAGTGACGGTTGGGCCGGCAGCAGCGGCGGCTGGGGCATGGTCTCGGCCTCCCTGCCCTCGACGGCTGGCAAACCGGGCGTTCGAGTCCGCCTGCACGTCGACTCCGACAGCAGCATTACGGACGAGGGCTTCGGTTTCGACACCGTGGAGATCTCAGCGGGGGGCATGCCGGACCTGCAGGTCACCATGGAGCGGACGGCCAGCTGCGCCTCCGCCAACGCGATCGTCGAGAACGTCGGGACAGCCACCGTGGGTGCCTACGCGCTCACGCTGAGTTCGGACGGGGTCGATACGCGCCGCACCATCATCGACCCGATCGCTCCCGGAGCGACCGCGACCTACCCGGTGACCGCGATCGGCACAGCCGCCGCTCGGGTCGAAGTCCCGGGCGACGTCGACGCCTCGAACGACTCCGACAGCATCATGCTCTCGATCCCGCTCACGGGCGGCTACGCCCAAGACTTCGACACGGACGACGGCGGCTTCACGGCCGGCGGAACCAACTCGAGCTGGGAGCTCGGTGCCCCCTCCGGCACCTTCATCTCCGGCCCGGCCTCGGGAGTCAACGCCTGGGTGACTGGCTTGTCGACCGACTACAACGCGAGCGAGTTCTCCACCCTCACTTCGCCGTGCTTCGACTTCAGCGCCCTCGCGGTCGATCCGAGCATTTCCTTCGCGCACATCTACGAGACCGAAGCGTGCTGCGACCATGGGTGGGTCGAGGTCTCGACCGACGGGGGATCCTCGTGGAACAAGCTGGGACGGGCCGGCGGCGGCACGAACTGGTACGACGACACGATCCTCGACTGGTGGAACGGGGCATCGGGGGCCCCCGCCGCGTGGCGCACGGCCTCGCACCCCATGGACGGGACCGCCGGGGCAACCCATGTGCGCTTCCGCTTCGTGACGTTCACCGATGGAGCGGTCGAAGCCGAGGGCTTCGGGGTCGACGACATCGTCATCACGCCCTAGAGGCACCTACGGCATCGGGCTGCAGAGCTGGCCCCGACGGCTTCGGGGGACTATAGCCTTGGGGCCATGTCCCCCGGCCATACGTCCCCGAATTCGGACATCCCCGGCGTCACCTACCTGAGCCGGGACCCGGCCCTCCCGCGCCCCCACATCGGCGTCCTCGGCTCGGTCCACGGGGACGAAGAGTGCGGCGTCGAGGCCATTCGGGACCTGCTGCGGCGGGGCGAAGCGGGAGAGCTCGCCCTCGGCGTCGGGACCATGGTGCTCATCCACGGCAACCCCGAGGCGAGCGCCCTCGGCACCCGGTCCACCGAGGGCGGCGCCGACATCAACCGCATCCTCGACTTCGACTGGGTCACGACCCTCCCCCGGGACCAGTGGACCTCGGAGCACCATCGCGCCGTCGCCCTCCGGCCGGTCCTCGAAGACGTCGATGTACTCTTGGACCTGCACTCGGCGAGCAAAGAGACGCCGGCCTTCGGCATCGTCAACGCCGTGCCGAGATCCCTCGAAGTCGCCAAACGCCTCGGCGTCGGGTTCGTGGTGCACTCCTGGGGCGAGCTCTCTCCGAAGGTGACCATCGGCGTGCTCCAGCGCGGCGAAAGGCCGGGCATCTCCGTCGAGTGCGGCCAGCACCACGACCCGCAAACCAACGCGCGGGCCCTCGACATCACCGAGCGCTTTCTGCGCTACGTCGGCGCTCTCGAAGGGGAGGAGCCGGCGCTTACCGAGGTCATCGAGCTCGAAGTCGAAGAGATCCTCAAGAAGCCGAGCCCGGCCTTTCGCTTTGCCCGGCCGCTCTTGGGCATGGAGCGCCTCGACGCGGGGGAGCTCGTCGGCACCGACGGCACCATCGACTTCCGCCTCGAAAAGACCCGCTGGGCCATCTTGCCCAACGAAGGGGCCGCGGTCGGCGGCGACCTGCTCTATTTGGCCAAAGAGGCTGGCTAGAGGGTAGCTTTGCGCCGTGCCTCGCCTCTTCGCATTGCTGACCGCCCTCACCGTGCTGGCGGGCGGGCGTCCCGCTGAGGCCCAGGGGCCCGATGGCGGGGCCGAGCTCAGCTCGGACCGGCCTACCTTCGCGAGCACGACCGCCACCTCCCCGGCGGGCCGCCTCACGACCGAACTCGGGGTCGCGGCGACCTTCGACACCCCCATCGGCCTCACCCTGCCCAACGCCTCGCTGCGCCTCGGCGCCCTGCCCTGGCTCGAGGTGCGCCTCGGGGGCATGGATGCCGTATTCAGCTTCGACGACACGGTGGGCACGGACTTCGGGATCTCGAACCTTCGCCTGGGAACGAAGTTCGGCGGCTCTCCCATCGACGGACTCGCGATCGCCTCGGTCATCGAGGTGCGGCTGCCGACGGCGACGGACGGTTTCGGGGCGCCCGAGGCGGTGCCCTCGATCGAACTCGTCATCGACTACGCGGTCACGAGTTGGATGACGGTCACCGCAAACGCCATCGCTCGGGTGCGAGCGACCTACGACGAGACGGTCATGGACACGGTGCGTTTCGCTGCCGGTCTCGCAGGCCTGGCGTTCATGGTCACGCCGACTGACCGGCTCTCGGTGTTCATCCAATCCTACGTCAAGTCGACCGAGCGCCACGACCTCTCGGTCGTCCTCGGCGGCGGCCTCACCTACTTGGTCCTCCCGCGCATGCAGATCGACGCCGGCTTCGACTCGCGGGTGACCGATAACGGTCAGCCGCCCACCGTGAACGTGGGCACGACCTTCCTCTATTGAAGGTGCCGGACCTCTGACCTCGGGGCGTGCTAAGAGGCCCGCCGTGGCCAAGATGCGAACGAAAACCAAGATCTACCAGTACGCGAAGTGCAGCACCTGCCGGAAGGCGACCAAGTGGCTCGTCGCAAACGGCATCGACCACGAGTCGATCGACATCGTGACCGCGCCCCCGTCGAAGGCGACGCTGAAGAAGGTTCAGAAGCTCGCCGGCGTGCCCATCACCAAGCTCTTCAACACCTCGGGGCAGTCCTACCGTCAGGGGGGCTTCAAGGCGAAGCTCCCCGCGATGACCGACGATGAGGCCTTCGCCGCCCTCGCCGCCGACGGCAAGTTGATCAAGCGGCCCCTGCTCCTCGGCGACGGCGTCGCCCTGATCGGCTTCAAAGAAGCCGACTGGAAAGAGACCCTCTGCTGATCCCGGGGACGGTATAAACTTTCTTACTTTTGCGAAGCAAAAGTAAGAAAGTTTATACCGTCCCCAAACGCAGGGCTTGTTCGATCTCGGCGCCTAGGGTGGCGGCGATGGCGGGGGGACTGGATCCTCCCGACAGTTCGGCGGCGATGCGGGCGTCGAGGTCTGGGAAGCCGCCGAGGGTGGCGATGCCGAGCTCGCCGTAGCGACGCATCAGGAGACGGCGGACCCAGGCGCGAGCGCCCTGGGCACGCCGGGCCGCGATGCCGTCGAAGCCGAGGGTTCCGGCGTGTTGGTCCAAAGCCGCCATCAAGGCGTCGAAGCCTTTGCCGTCCACGGAGCTCACGGCGAGGACGGGCGTCGCCCCATCCCCAACGCCGGCCGCACCGAGGGCGTGCAGGGCGGCCGATAGATCGCTGAGGGCCCGGTCGGCCAAACCCCCGAGGTCACTCTTGTTGACGACGAAGATGTCGGGGATCTCCATGATGCCCGCCTTCAGGAATTGAAGCGCGTCCCCGGACCCCGGTTGGACGACGAAGACCACGGTGTCGGCGACGTTCACGATGTCGGTCTCGGTCTGACCCACGCCGGTGGTCTCTACGAGGACCACGTCGTACGCCGCGCCGAGGACCCGCACGGCGGCGTTCGCCGCCCAGGAGAGGCCACCAGCTTCGCCGCCGGTCGAGAGCGAACGGACGAAGAAACCATCGTCCGCAGGATCGAAGGTCATGCGCGTTCGGTCCCCGAGCAACGCCCCACCGCTGCGCACGCTCGAGGGGTCGACGGCGACGACGCCGACCCGCCGACCCGCGGCACGAAGCTGCCGACCCAGGGCGGCGCAGAGCGTGCTTTTGCCGACCCCCGGAGGGCCGGTGATTCCGATGCGGTGACCGGCCCCGCCGATTCTCCCGGGCGCCCGGGCCAGGGCATCGAGCAGCGTCGAGACCTTCTCCCGGGCCTCCGGCCGGCGATCCTCGACGAGGTTCAAGGCCGCCGCGACCGCCGCCTTGTCACCGGCGAGGACCCCCGCGCTGAAGTCGTCGGCCACCGTTCAGCTGCCCGCGTCACGCACGAGGCCAACGAGACACTGCATGATTCGGTCGAGCTCGAAGTCCTTCGGCGTGAAGACCGCCGCGACGCCGGCCTCTTCGAGGGCCTTCGCGTCGGCCTCGGGGATGATGCCACCGACGACGACGGGCACCGCGCCGAGGCCCGCCTCGCGGAGGGCATCGACGACCTCCGGAACGAGGGAAGCGTGGGAGCCACTCAGCACGCTCAAGCCGACGAGGTGGACGCCCTCTTCGAGGGCCGACGCAACGAGCTGCTCCGGTGTGACGCGAATGCCCTCGTAGATGACGTCGAACCCGACGTCTCGGGCCTTGATCGCGATTTGCTCGGCGCCGTTGCTGTGCCCATCGAGACCGGGTTTGCCGACCAGGATGCGGGGCCGCCGGCCGAGGACCTCGGCGAGCTCGCTGACCTCGGCGCGCAAAGCATTGACCCGAGCGTCGTCGCCGGCGTGGGTGATCCGGGCGCCGGCAACGCCCGTCGGGGCCCGGTACTCGCCGAAGACGCCGCGGAGTGCCCCTGCCCATTCGCCGGTAGTGACCCCGGCGTGGGCCGCCGCTATCGACACCGGCATGATGTTGTCGCCAGCAACGGCCGCGGCCGTTAGGTCCGCGAGAGCCTTCGCTGCAGCGGCCGAGTCTCGCGCACCGCGCCACGCCTCGAGGTCGGCGAGGAGCGCGACTTCAACCTCGGGGTCGACGGTGAGGATCGCCGCGTCGAGGTTTTCGGTCAACGGAGACGGCTCGGACTCGACGTAGCGGTTCACGCCGACAACGACCTGCTCGCCCGACTCGATGGCGTTGAGGCGGGCCGCGTTCGACTCGACCAGGCGCTGCTTCACGTAGCCCGTGTCGATGGCCGCCACCGCCCCGCCGCGGCGAAGCACTTCTTCGACCTCGGCCCAGGCGGCGTCGATGAGGGCCTCGGTGCGCTTGGTGACGACGACGCTGCCTTCGAAGAGGTCGCCGTGTTCGAGGAGGTCGGTCTCGTAGGCGAGGATCTGCTGGGCCCGAAGGCTCCACTGCTGGTCCCAGGGCCGCGGCAAGCCCAGGGCTTCGTTCCACGCCGGGAGCTGGACGGCCCGAGCCCGGGCGTCCTTGCTGAGGGTCACCGCGAGCATCTCGAGGACGATGCGGACGATGTTGTTTTCGGGCTGCTGTTCGGTGAGGCCGAGGGAGTTAACCTGGATGCCGTAGCGAAAGCGACGATGCTTCGGGTCCGTGACGCCGTAGCGGTCCCGGGTGATTCGGTCCCAGAGTTCGACGAACGCGCGCATTTTGCACAGCTCATCGACGAAGCGGATGCCCGCGTTGACGAAAAAGCTGATGCGCCCGACGACGCGGCCGAAGTCTTCGTCGCTTACGCGCCCCGTCTCTTTGACCGCGTCGAGCACCGCGATGGCGCTGGCCAGGGCATAGGCGAGCTCCTGGACCGGCGTCGCTCCGGCTTCCTGGAGGTGATAGCTGCAGATGTTGATCGGGTTCCACCGCGGCACCTGGGCCACCGTGTGGGTGATGACGTCGGTCGTCAGGCGCATCGAGGCAGCGGGCGGGAAGATGTAGGTCCCGCGGGAGAGGTACTCCTTGAGGACGTCGTTCTGGGTCGTACCCGCGAGAGCAGCCGGGTCGATGCCGCGCTCCTCGGCGTGGGCGAGGTAGAGCGCGAGAAGCCAGGGCGCGGTGGCGTTGATGGTCAGGGACGTATTCATGCGCTCGAGGGGGATGCCGTCGAAGAGGGCGCGCACGTGCCCCAGGTGGGTGACCGGGACGCCGACCTTGCCGACCTCACCGCGGGCGAGGGGGTGGTCTGGGTCGTACCCGGTTTGGGTCGGCAGGTCGAAGGCGACCGAGAGGCCCGTCTGCCCCTTGTCGAGGTTCGTGCGGTAGAGCGCATTCGACGCCTTGGCCGAGGAATGGCCGGCGTAGGTACGCATGATCCACGGTCGGTCTCGGTCTGCCATCGGATCTCCAGCGGGTGTGCAAGCGGCGACGTGTGAATACCTAGTCACGCGCCCCCGCCGGGAAAGTTAATTCGTCAATATGGACCCAGGACGACCCCGTGCATACCTGGTAAGGACATGCCTATGAAAAACGTCATCGAAGCCATCGAAGCGCTCTACGCGCGGGCCCTCGATGAGGTGCGCGAACGCGTCCTCGAGGGGGACCGGCCGAGCGGAAGAAAACTCAACGAGGCCCAGCTCGCGGGCCACGGCCTGGCGTACCTCGCTACCGAACTCGAGGCCTGTCGGCAGCTTTCGGCGTGGGCCGACCGGGTCGGCGGCGACCAGGCGACCGGCATCGCGAAGGCCTACGTCGCCGAGGTGGCCCGGACCCTGGCGGGCGGCATCGACCTCGGCCCCTGCGAAAACGTCAGCCTCGGCGAGCTCGGGCTCACCGACGAGGACGTCGCCAAGACGATCCGCAGGGAGCAAGTGCTCACCTTCATCGCCGAGCACGGAGGAGGCGACGCCTACCTCGACATCGCCCGCCGCGCCCGCGACGACGGCCAGCCGAATAGAGGCATGGGCGACCCCATGCTCGACGAGGTTCAAAAGCAGTTCGCGAAGTTCGTCGACGCCGAGGTGCTCCCCCTCGCACAAGACATCCACCGGAAGGACGAGCTGATTCCGATGAAGCTCGTCACCCAGATGAGCGAGCTCGGGGTGTTCGGCCTGACGATCCCCGAAGAGTACGACGGCCTCGGCATGTCCAAGGTCGCGATGTGCGTGGTCACCGAGGAGCTCTCCCGGGGCTACATCGGCGTCGGCAGCCTCGGCACCCGGGCGGAGATCGCCGCCGAGCTGATCATGGGCGGCG
>QMMC01000252.1 GCA_003647065.1 Deltaproteobacteria bacterium
GGTGGTGCGGTTGCAGACCTCGCCATCGGGGCAGCCGAGGCCCGTGCAGTTGTCCGGCACGCACCGGCCCTCGGGGTCCCGGGGGTCGCAGGCCAGGCCCGCTTCGCAGACCACGCCTTCGCAGGGGAAGGTGCACGCGTTGTTCTTGCAGACGCAGTTGGAGACGCCGGTGCTGTCCGGGGTGCAGAGCGTGTCGCCGTCACGCTCGACGGTTTCCGTCGCGCACATCGCGCTATCACAGCGGGGCGCCACGCAGTAGCACGCAGTGCTTCCATCCATGGCGGTCTCGGTCTGGGCCGTGGTCCCGGTCGGGCAAGTGAAGCCGAACTCCGACGCGACGCAGGGGTCGGCGCAGCCGCAGTCGCGGCATGCCGAAGCCCCCGGGCAGATGTCGTCGCCCTCGTCTGTCATGCCGTTGCAGTCGTTGTCGCTGCAGTCGCAGACCTCGGGGGCCGCGTCGACGGCGCCCACGCAGATGATGGCGCCGGTGATGCACTGCTCGTTACCCGCCACGCAGAGGCCTTCGTCGGTGCCGCAGGACCCGCCGAGGGCGAGCTCGTCGACCATGCCGTCACAGTCGTCGTCGAGGAGGTTGCAGATCTCCTCCGTCGGGCCGATCTCGCCGGTGCAGACCAGGCCGCCATCCATGCAGATGTTGACCCCCGGCGAACACTCGCCGACGTCGGTGCCGCAGGGTGCGCCGACTCCGAGGCCTTCGTCTTCGACGCCGTCGCAGTCGTTGTCGAGGCCGTCGCAGATCTCCATCGTCGGCCCGGTGCCGCCGTCGCAGGTCAGCATGCCGCCGGTGCAGAGCGTCGTCCCCGCCATGCATTCGCCGGTGTCGTCGCCGCAGGCCGCGCCCCCTTCGGGGTTGCCCTCGTCGATGGCGCCGTCGCAGTTGTCATCGAGGCCGTTGCACGTTTCCATCGTCGGGCCCGTTTCGCCGACGCAGACGAGGGTGCCCATGGTGCAGGCCAGGGCGCCAAACTCGCAGACGCCGACGTCGCTCGCGCCACAGGCCCCACCGCCGCCGGGGTTGCCCTCGTCGATGAGCCCATCGCAGTCGTCGTCGAGGCCGTTGCAGATCTCGACGCCGGGGAGGGTGCCGCCGGAGCAGGTCAGGGCACCGGAGACGCACGCGCTCGCGCCGGGCGTGCAGATGCCGGTCGACGAGCCGCAGGCGAGGCCGCCGCCGGGGTTGCCTTCGTCGTCGGTCCCGTCGCAGTCGTTGTCCCGCCCGTCGCAGACCTCGACCGAGGGGCCGATGTCGCCGACGCAGGTGAACGCGCCGCCGGAGCAGGTCAGGACGCCGAGGTCGCACTCGCCGGTGCTCGAGCCGCAGGAGCCCCCGGTGGGCACGCCGTCGTCGACGAGGCCGTTGCAGTTGTCGTCGATGCTGTTGCAGGTCTCTGCTACGGGCAGAACGCCGCCGGTGCAGGTCAGGGAACCGCTGGTGCAGGTGAGGCTGCCGGGGGAGCAGGCGCCGGTGGAGCTTCCACAGGAGGCGCCGCCGTCGGGGTTGCCCTCGTCGTCGGTGCCGTCGCAGTCGTTGTCCCGGCCGTCGCAGATCTCCGCCACGGGGCCGACATCGCCGATGCAGGTGTAGGTCCCGCCGCTGCAGGTTCGGACGCCAAAGCTGCACTCGCCCGTGTCCACGCCGCAGGATCCGTCGGTCGGGACGCCGTCATCGATGAGGCCGTTGCAGTTGTCGTCGATGCTGTTGCAGGTCTCTGCTACTGGCAGAACGCCGCCGGTGCAGGTCAGGGTGCCGCCGGTGCAGGTGAGGCTGCCCGGGGAGCAGGCGCCGGTGGAGCTTCCGCAGGAGGCGCCGCCGTCGGGGTTGCCCTCGTCGTCGGTGCCGTCGCAGTCGTTGTCCCGTCCGTCGCAGACCTCGGCCGAGGGGCCGACGTCGCCGATGCAGGTGAACGAGCCGCCGGAGCAGCTCAAAACGCCGAGGCTGCACTCGCCGGTGCTCGAGCCGCAGGAGCCCCCGGTGGGCACGCCGTCGTCGACGACGCCGTTGCAGTCATCGTCGGTGCTGTTGCAGGTCTCTGCCACTGGCAGAACGCCGCCGGTGCAGACGAGGGTGCCCGTGGCGCTGCACGTGAGGCTACCCGGGGAGCAGGCGCCGATGGAGCTGCCGCAGGAGCCTCCGCCGCCGGGGTTGCCCTCGTCGGCGGTCCCGTCGCAGTCGTTGTCGAGGGTGTCGCATAGCTCGGCCGTGGGGCCGACCTGACCGGTGCAGCTGCCGTAGGCGCCGGCCGTGCAGATCTCGGTCCCCGGGACGCATGTCCCGGTCGACGAGCCGCAGGCCCGGGACATGCCGTCGATGACGCCGTCGCAGTCGTTGTCGACGCCGTCGCAGGACTCCGCGACCGGGCCCTGGCCGGTGCAGGCGCCGAAGGCGCCGGCGGCGCAGGTCTGGGTGCCGATGGTGCAGGCCCCGACGTTGGTGCCGCAGGGACGGGTGATGCCGTTGTCGATGAAGCCGTCGCAGTCGTTGTCGAGGTTGTCGCAGATCTCGGGCGTTGGCGTGCAACCCCCGCAGACGCCCTCGTCGATGATCCCGTCGCAGTCGTCGTCCACGCCGTTGCACACCTCGGTGGGCTCCGGGCCGCAGACGCCGCAGAGGTTCAAAACGCCCTCGTCGATGAGGCCGTTGCAGTTGTCATCGACCAAGTCGCAGGCGGTTTCCCCGGGGTCCACGCACAGGTCCAGAACAGCGGGAAAAGCGGGGTCGGAGCAGTATTTGGTGAAGCCTTCGTCGATGAGCCCGTTGCAGTTGTCGTCGAGGTTGTTGCAGACCTCGATGAGCAGGGAGTCGGCGACGATCTGCGAGAAAGCGAGGGCGAGCTGCTCCTCGTTCTGGGCATAGTGGGCGGCGGTGGTACCGCCGGCGGAGGCGATGTTGTCGGTGGTGGTATCGGGAGGCGAGCCGAAGCCGAAGGCCACGACGTGGGTCCGGATGTCGTAGTTCGTGACGCCGAAGGTGGTCGTTCGCAGCTCGGTCGCCGCGGCGTTCGTATCCACGTAGCGCGAGCAAGTCTCGCGACCGTCGGTCAGCAGGATTACGAAGTAGGGACGGCAACCGGCGTAGGGATCCGACGCGATGGGGCTGGCGTAGGTGGGGTCGCTTCCCTCGAAGTACCGCCGCGCTCCCCGGAGAGCGCCGGAGATCGGCGTCCACGTATTGGCGACCAGTTCGGGATTCGTCGCCTCGCCGATGTCACAGAAGTCGCAGCTGTAGTCGACGAACTCGAGGATCTGTGCCTGGTTCCCGTCTTGGATCGGGACGACCAACTGGCCCTGGCGTGCGTCGTTCCCTTCGGCTGGACAGCCGCTACCGTTGCTCTCGTTGCAACTGCCGCACGTCAGGCGCAGGTCGTAGCTTTGGCAATCGCAGTCGTTGTCGCCACTGCGGGTGCACTCGCTCGTGGTGGGATCCGTATCGGTGTCGCAGGTCGTCCCGTCCGTATGATCCACCTCGAACCGCATCAGGCCAAAGGTGACGTCCCCGAAGCCATTGATGACGTCTTGGAACACGCACTTGGCGTCGTTCATGCGGGTGTGCGGCATGCCGCAGTTGTTGGTGCCGCTCCCCGTGCTCGCGTCCATCGACCCGGAGTTGTCGAAGATGACCAGGAAGTACGGTTTCACCGCCGTCTGGGCCGAGGCCGGGGCCGGGGCCGCAAAGGCAGCCGCCACCAACGCCATCGAGACCGCAATCCAAAGCAAGCTGCGCATCGGCGCCTCCAGTCTCCGCTATCGTACCCTCCTGTAGGTGTACCCGGCCGAGAAATTCGCCACCCGGACAAGAAACTTACAGCCAAGTGGTAGGTTTGTTGTGGCAGATTTGGTGCTTCAGTGCCCGATGGGCGACCATTCGACTCGATCCGTGGCTGTCCGAAAACCACCGCGAAAACCGCTGCGAAAACCGCTGCGGAAACCGCCCCCGGCGAAACCCGGTCGGCCGACCCTCCTCATGGTGGGTATCGACCCGATGGGGGCGGCGATCCGGGCTGCGGTCACCCGCTACCGTCTCCAGGTCGAAACCTGCGGCCTCGCCGACGTCTCGGCCTCGGTTCTCGCGGCCGCTCCCGACCTCGTCCTGCTCATCGGCGACGCGGCGGCTTCCGGGGGGCAGGACGTATTGCGCCTGCTGGGCCTCAACCCCGCGACCAACGTCGTCCCGATCGCCATCCTCACCGACGACGCGTCCCTCGACGACAAGCTGAAGGCGTTTCGCTACGGCGCCGTCGCGGTCGTCCAGCGCTCGGCGAGCGCCGATGCGATCGGCCGGCGGGTCGCCGACCTCGCCAAGGAGCTCCCCGACCGCCCCGGCGAAGCGACTGGCGAGATAGGCGAGGCGACCCTCGACGAGTTCGTCGACCTCCTCAAGCGCGAGCTGCGGTCGGGCATTCTTTCGGTGGGCAAGGAGGGCGACGAAGACGCGGTCCGCCTCGTCCTCGGGGCCGGACGTCCGGTCGCCGATGCCCTCAAGGAGTTCGTCGAAAAGCTCAAGCCCCTCGTCGCCGAGGCCGAGCCCCTCAAGTACGAGCTCCTCGAAGAGAGCGGCGGGCGCCTCCAACTCCTCGAGCATTCGGGCTTGCTGAACCTGCCCCAAGAAGACCCATCCATCCTCGCGGGGGTTCGCATCCTCGTCATGGACAGCGATCCCGGTCGCGCCGACGCCCTGGCCCAGCAGCTCCGCGAGCACGCCGCGAAGGTCGGGGTCACCGAGGTCAGCGAACGCGGCCTCGAAAAAGCCCAGGCCCTCGAGCCCGAGGTTCTGATCATCGACGGCGCCGACATCGAAGGCCCCGCCTTTCAGCTGGTGCGCAGCCTGCGCAAAGACGTGCGCCTGCGCTGGTCGTCGATACTCATCGTCAGCTGGGACGAGCTCTGGCCCCACGCCGCCGGCGGCCCCGACCTGCGGCTCTTGACGGCGAAGATCGCCCCCCTCATCAGTCAAGACCACGAGCTCTCGAGCCGGGCGGCGAAGGAAGAGCTCTTCGACACGCGCCTCGAGACCACCGGGCCCTCGCGTCTCATTCGCGCCCTCAGCAAGTCGAAGCGCACGCTCCACGTGACCGTCGTCAGCAACAAGGCGTCCATCGAAGTCGACCTGAGCCAGGGGCTCCTCGTCGGCGCCATTGGCACCCTGACCGAAGGGGGAGCCGTCGAAGGGGCGGCCGCCGTGGCGAGCTTGCTCTCGATGTCGTCGGGGCGGGTCCGGGTCGAGCACAAGATGAACCCGAGCGTCGCGAACATCATGACGCCGGTCGACGAGGCCCTCGCCGCCGCCTGGAACGAGGGCTCCCCCTTGACGCCCTCGATTCCCCCTTCGGATCCCCCGACGGCTCCTCCGCCGCCGATGCCGGAAGAATTCGCGGACCTGCCGACTCTCGACAGCGATCCCCCGTCCCCACCCCTGGACGGGGCCATGGGCGGGCCCACGCCGCCCCGGGGCGTCAGCCGGGCGGCCGCCCGGACGATGATGGGCATCGGCGCCGCTCCGATCACCCCGCCCCCGACCCCGCGCATCGCGGTTCGGGAAGAGATGCTCGACCGTCTCACGCCGAAGGTTCCGATCCCCCCGGTCCTCGGTGACCACGACGAAAAACCCTCGAAAAGGGCCGACGACGGGACCGTGCCCTTCGCAACCGAGGGGGGCGCTTCGGGCCTCATCGTCGACGAACTCGATCTCTTCGCCGGGGACCTCGAGACGGTGCGTCCTCCCCCGAGCCTGGTGCCCGAAGAGCTCGGGGCGCTGCCCTCGACGTCCCCCGTGCCCCGGGGCGACCCCACCATCGTCGACCCACCCGACGGATCGCCGGCGGTGACGCCGCCGGGGACCGAGCTTTCCTCAGCGGACGACGGCGCGTCGAAAGCTTCATCGAATCGGGGCATCTCGACCGAGCGCCCCGATGCCGAGCCTCCTCGTCGAACGAACTCCGTCGCGTTGGTGTTCTTGCTTCTTTCGCTCCTCGTCGGAGCCTCGGTCGCGGTCTGGATCTTCGTACCCGAGGTTCGCGACGCCCTCGGCTATCCTGACGTCGTGGCCACGGCGGCCGATCCCGGTTCGGGTGCTGGGACGCCCATTGCGGCATCGGATGACGCGTCCATCGAAGACGCCGGTTCCGCTGCTCTCGACTCATCCGTCGACGGCGGGGTAGCCGCCGATGCCGGTGACGGTGCCTTGGCCATTCCTTCCACGGTCGACGCCGGAGCGGCTGCCGATAACGGCACCGAAGACGACGGTACCGAAGACGACGGTACCGAGGATGACGGTACTGAGGATGACGGTACTGAGGACGACGGCACCGCAGACGACGGCACTGCAGACGACGGCACCGCAGACGACGGCACCGCAGACGACGGCGCGCCGGCCGGTATCGATCCGTCGCGCTCCGCCCGGTCGCTCACCGCTGAGGGCGAGCGCCTGATTCGCCGGGACGACTTCGATGCGGCGGGCCCCCTCCTCGAGCGGGCCTACGAGCTCGACCCCGACGATAACCACGTGCTCGCGGGCCTCGCCCGCGTTTACGTCGCCCAGGGCGATGGTCCCCGGGCCGTCGAGATGGCAGCGGCGGCTTGCCGCAAGCGCGCCCGACGGACCAGCTACCGAATGCTCCTCGGTGAAGCGAACGAGCTCGCCGGGGACGTCGAGGCGGCCCGGCAGGCCTATGGACGCGTGATCGCTCAGGAGCCAAACCACCCCGGGGCGCTCCGGCGCCTCGAAGCCCTCCGCGAGTAATTTCCCGCATGATGGCCATCGGTGGGCGGCTGGCGATCGTGTCAAGGCGTGCCACCGATCGTTGGCGCGATCCGTGCTTGGCATAGGCGCGTGCGCGTCGACCTCCTCGCCCTGGCTGTGCTGATCCCGTGCCTGGGAAGTGGCTGCTACCTCTCCCACGAAGAACGCATGGCTCCGGACGCGATGGCCGACGCGGGTGTTGACGCGCCCATCGACGCTTTCGTCGACGCACCCATCGATGCCGCGGCCGACGCGCCGGCCGACGCTCCCGCCGACGTGGTCGATACGGGGGTCTGCGATGCCGGGCCGATCGAGCCAGGGCTGGAGCTCATGGTCGACATGGTCTTCGTGGTCGACAGCTCCGGCTCGATGTCCGAGGAGCAGCGCGCCCTGGCTCGGGAATTCCCGCGCATGGTTCGCATGCTCGCGACCGGCGACCTCGACGAGGACGGTCGGCCGGAGTTCGAGCCCGTGACGGATCTACGGGTCGCCGTGATCACCACCGAGCTCACGACCGGCGACATCGACGTTCCCGGATGCACGCCCTCGAGGCTCGACGGTGACAACGGTGTTCTCCGGAGGCATGGCTACTTCTGGCGCGAAGAGTGCGACCGCGATTATCCGCAGTTTCTCGAGTTCCACGCGGGCGGCACGGGGGCCGAGCAGTTTGTCCAGGATTTCTCGTGTGTCGCTCAGGTCGGCACCACGGGTTGCGGCTACGAGCAGCCCCTCGAAGCCGCCCTCCGGGCCCTCACGCCATCGACGTCGGACATCACTTTCCTCGACGGGGCGGGGCACCGCGACGGTGAGAACGCGGGGTTCGTTCGAGACGACGCGATCCTCGCGGTCGTAGTCATCACCGATGAAGATGACTGCTCGGTCGCCGACCCGGGGCTCTTCGACCTCGAGAGCGCGCGCTACCCCTACGACCCGATGGCCCCGAGCCCCCGCTGTTTCGCGTACCCGGAGGCGCTCACCTCCACCGACCGCTACGTCGAAGGGTTTCAACGCTTCAAAGACGGTGACCCCGACAGCTTCTTCTTCGCCGCGATCACCGGCGTGCCCCTCGACATGGTCACGGACCCGGCCTCTATTGATTACGACGCCCTGCGCGCCGACCCGCGCATGGCGCGACGGCTGGATTCGGAGAACCCCGAACGCCTCGCGGCGGCCTGCGATGTCGTGGGCATTGGCTACGCCGAGCCCGCAACCCGCATCCTCGCCGTCGCCGAGGGGCTCGGAGACAGCGCTACCGTGCGCTCCATCTGTGATGCGACGTTCACCGAGGCCCTCGCCGGCATCACGGCGCAGCTCGGCCGGGTGATCCGGCGCCGCCGCTGCCACTGAGGCCCTCTTCGAGCCTGTCCCGTAAGGGGGATGGAGGGGCCCGGTTGACTCTGGGGACCCCCTGCGGAACACAATGGGGGATGAATCGAAGGCTTTTCTTGGCGCTGAGCGTGCTCGTTTTGGCCGGTTGTGCGTCGAAGGGCACGCCCATCGAAGACGGGGGCGTGGGCTTCGACTCGTCCGTGATGATGACGGGAGATACCGGCGTGCGCGCCATCCCCGACGCCAACCTCGCGGCCTGTACGACCAGCAACGCCGAGGTGATGGAGGGCTTCGCCCCCATCGACATCATCTACATCGTCGACTCCTCGGGCAGCATGTCGAACGAGGCAGAGCGCGTTCAGGAGAACATGAACGCCTTCAGCACGGCCCTCGGCACCCTCGACCTCGACTACCGAGTGGTCATGATCACGACGAGCTCCTTCGTCTCCGTGCCGCCGCCCCTCGGCGGGAGCGACCGCTACATGCTCATCGACCGGCCGGTCAACTCCAGCGAGTCTCTCCAGGCTCTCCTCGACGAGTTTCCCACCTACTCGAGCTTCCTGCGTCGGTCCGCGATCACCCACTTCGTGGTGGTGACCGACGACGAATCGAGCCTGCCCGCCGACTCGTTTCTCACCCAGATGCGCATCAACCTCATGCGCAACTTCACCTTCCACGCGGTAGCGTCGGAGATGGGCCCGACTTCCTTCACGAACCCCGATGGGGCGTGCCAGACCTCGACCGGCTTTCCGCCTGAGGGCGCGGCCTCTCCCGGGCTCGAGTACTATGCCCTGGCGCGCACGACCGGGGGCCTGACCTTCTCCATCTGCACCCCAGCCGAAGAATGGGCCGGGCTCTTCACCAACCTGACCGCGGCCATCGCCATCCCCCGGGCATTGCCCTGTCGCTACGCGGTGCCCCCGGCTCCGGGGGAGATGTCCCTCGACCCGTTCCGGGTCAACGTCGTGTACACCTCCGGCGCGGGCGTCGAGCAGGTGCTGCCCTACGTCGGCGGGACCCCGGGCACCGAGCCCGACTGCAGCGCCGGCGGCTGGTATTACGAGAACGCCGACGCCGCCGTCGTGCTCATCTGCCCGAACAGCTGCACCGCCATCGAGACCGACATGACGGGCCGCATCGAAATAGCCTTCGGCTGCGCCACGCTGCTCATTTGAGCCGGGGTCATTCGAGGGGCGGGGGCACGATCGAGCCCATGCCCAGGAGGCTGCGGACCTTGCCGACGATGAGGTCGAGGGCGACCTCGTTGTTGCCGCCTTCGGGCAAGATGATGTCGGCCCAGCGTTTGGATGGCTCGACGAAGCGCAGGTGCATCGGGCGGACGGTCTCGTAGTACTGCTTGCGGATCGACGCGAAGTCGCGGCCGCGCTGCTCGATGTCGCGGCGGATCCGCCGGAAGACTCGGATGTCGGCGTCGGTGTCGACGAAGATCTTGAGGTCGAAGAGGTTCCGGAGCCGGTCATCGACGAAGGTCAGGATGCCCTCGACGACGATCACCGGGGTGGGCCTCGCCAGCGTCGTCTCAACTTGGCGCCGGTGGGTCGTGAAGTCGTAGAGCGGAACATCGACCTCCTGGCCCTTCTTGAGCTGCTCGAGGTGCGTGATGAGCAAGGCCGTATCGAGGGAGTCGGGATGGTCGAAGTTGAGCGCCGCGAGCTCGGCGTCGGTCAAATCGGGCAGGTCCCGGTAGTAGCTGTCGTATTCGAGCATGGTGACGCTCGACGCCGGCGCCGCTGCTGCCACGCGATGGGCGATGGTGGTCTTTCCCGACCCGGTTCCCCCAGCGATCCCGATGATGAACGGCCTCGGTTCCATGGTGCGGTCCTTACCACACGTGTCGTTTTCTTGCCGCCCTCGCTGGGCCCTGGCAGCGTCGGGCCATGCGCATCGTCACGGCCCTCGTGGTCGCCGCCTCGTTCCTCGGCGGCTGCCTCTACCAGAACATGAGCCCGGCCACGAAGCTCCGCGATAGCGTCGAGGCGGGCAACGAAGGGGCCCGCTGGGGTCGCATGGATATCGCCTACGAGCGCATCGCCCCGGAGTACGTGCGCGACTATTCCCGCCGCCACTACGATTGGGGTGACGGCATCCAGATGGCCGACCTCGACATCCTGCGCCTCGAAATGGCGGAGGACGAGGACTCCGCGACGGTGACCGTCGCCTTCGGTTGGTATGACTACGACACGATGAACCTCCACCGGACGGTGGTACGCCAGAAGTGGCGCAGCACCGGCTCGGGCTACTTCGTGCTCTTCGAAGAGGAGGTCATCGACGGCTCCGACCAGCTCCTCGAGCCCGAAGAAGAGGACGAAGAGGAAGAAGAGATCGACGACGAGGCGATGGCCTTGGATGACGAAGGTTGGGTCGACCAGGACGATGAAGCCGTAGCTGAAGATTTCGACGACGACGAAGACGAAGAAGACGACGACCAAGACGACGAAGACGA
>QMMC01000253.1 GCA_003647065.1 Deltaproteobacteria bacterium
CTAGTGCGCGATCCACGGTCACGGAAGGTTTCTCGCTCGTCCCACGGCTCCCCCGCGGCGTCAGGAAACCTCGAAAATGCGGTGCATTTCCTTCGGCTTCCTTCCTTGCGGGGAAACCGCGGTCCGTCGCGATACTCCCTCCCGTGACCATGAATCACACACTAGCGGCCGCTGTGCTCCCCATGGACGACGAACCCTCCACCGAAGAGCTCCCCGACCCGCCCGCCGAAGCACCCGCGGCCGCCCGCCCCGGCGTCAACTGGTGGCGCATCGCAGCGCTCACCGTGTTCACGGTGGGCATCGCGCTCTACGGCCATTACACGGGCATCGTCGACGACTTCGACGTCGAGAGGATTCGCAGCACCGTCCGCGAAGCCGGGGCCCTCGGCGTCCTGGCCTTCTTTGCTGTCTTCGCCATCGGAGAGCTCTTTCACATCCCCGGCGTCGTCTTCCTCGTCGCCGGTTTGCTCTCTTGGGGCCGGACCCTCGGCTTCCCGATCGTATTCCTCGGGTCGGTCATCTCCGTGAGCATCAGCTTCTTCGTGGTGCGCGCCATCGGCGGCAAAGCCCTCGCGGCCCTCGATCGCCCCTTCATCCGGCGCATTCTCGCCCGCCTCGAGGACCGGCCGATCCGCACCGTGTTCCTCTTGCGCATGTTCCTCTTCCTCGCCCCGCCCCTGAACTACGCCCTCGCGATGACCAATGTGCGCTTCCGCCACTACCTCGTCGGCTCTGCCCTCGGCTTGGTTCCGGGGGTCCTGGCGGTGACGCTCTTCTTCGACTGGGTGATCACCTTCATCGACTGACGAGGGTCTCGCCGGAGCTCTGACATCCACCAGCGTCTGCAACTGCGTCTTGTCGTTCCGGCGGTCCTACTGGGATCTGCGGGCCTCCTCTGGGACGCTCTGCTCTCTAGGATGATGCTGCGCCTCGGGGGCAACGACTTCGGCAAGTTTCACCTCGATGCAGCGCGCTTTCTCGACGGCGAGTCCATGTATCTGCCGAGCGCGGCGACGCGCCTCGCGCTGCCCTCGGGCGAGTTCGTCGAGCTGACCAATCTCAACCCACCGCACTTTCATCTGCCGATGCTCGCCCTGGGGGCGCTGTCCACGCCGGTGGCGGCGTTCATCTGGATGTCGGTCGGCCTCGTGATCTACATCGCGGCGCTCTCCTGGGCCTGGCGCGCTGCCCCGGCACCGGTCCCGGCGGCGTGGGTTCCGCTGCTCCTGGCCTGGCTGGTGGCAAACGCCGGAACCGGCGGCGTGTTCCTGACCGGACAGCTCACCTTTCACCTGGCCGGTGGGCTGGTTCTCTTCTGGTCCCTGGCGCGGCGCGAGCGGTGGGTCGGCGCCGCTGTCGTCTGGGGTCTGCTCGCGTCGATCAAACCGTTCTTGCTGCTCTTCGGGCCTTGGTTGCTCCTCCGCGGCGGCCTCCGGCCCCTGGCGGCGGGGCTCGTGGCCGCGGGCGCCCTCGTCGGCATCGGAGTCGTGGTCTTCGGAACCGAGTCCTACGCGGCGTGGTTCGAAGCCCTGGGGGCCGTGAACTGGCATCATCAGCCCCTGAATGCGTCGTTCTACGGAGTGGTCGACCGGGCCCTGGGCGAGCCGTGGCTCTTCGCTCCTCTTCGCCCGGTCCCCGGCCTCGTCCTGCCCCTGGGGCTCCTAGGCCTCGCCGGATTCTCTGCCTTCGCGCTGCTCGTCACGACCGGCTTCGGCGGCCGCGGGCATCTCGATACGGACCACAGCGTCTTGCTGCTCACCCTCGCGGCGAACCTCGCGAGCCCCCTCGGGTGGGTCTACTACCTGCCCCTCGCCTTCCCGATGATGCTCGTCGGTTGGCGCGATGCGTCGCGTCCCTGGCTCGCGGTGGGTGCGGTCCTCGCCCTGGTCCCTACCCACGCCCTCGTCCTCGGTCAGCCCTCGGGAGCGCTTTCGGTAACCCTCGGCTCGCTGCACTTCTGGGCGGCCTTGGCGTTCTTCATCGCGTTTGCTTCGCCGGGCCTGCGCTCCTGGCGAGGAAGAGAAAGAACACCAAGTGAGCGAGGTTCGGCGATGCCGGGCCCAGAAACGCTTCGAGGTACGTAGAGCCGGACGACGCGATGACGAGGACCACCATCACCGACAGGGGATTGACGGCGGCGGCCCACCGGGGAAGCGACGATTTTCCGCGGGCTACCACGTAGACGTAGGTGCTCGCAGCCACGGCGCCGGCCAGCATTACCGCGACGGCGAGGGGCACGATGTATTCGCCATAGACGAGGAGGTCTTCGATCGGCCCGGGAAACTCCGCGCCGGCGCGGAGCTGAGCTTCGTTCGAAACTCCGATCACCCCGTGCAGTACGGCACCGAGGACCCCCACGATGGTGCCCGCGACGAGAATGACGCGGCTCGCCCGCGGTGTCTCCGGGGCCAGCCGAGAAGCCAACGCCGCGTAGCCGACGGCGTAGAACGGGACGCCCAGGACGCCGAGATAGAACGAGAGCGGGAGCAGCCACGGGGCCGCCGCCTCGAGGCCCATTTCGGGACGCTGGGCGTTGACCACATAGAGCATCGACAGGTCGCCCGCGGTCGTGGCGAGGGCCCCCAGCGCGGCCACGAGGAAGCGGCTCATCGGCTGCCTTCGTTCGCCTCGAGGATGGCGCCGAGGCGCTCGATGTCGACGTTGCCCCCGGTCAGGATGATCCCGATGCGCGCCTTCCGTGCGCCTCGGGAGAGGCGCCCGGCGAGGGCGGCGGCGACCGGGACCGCCGAGCTCGGCTCGATGAGCAGCTTCATGCGCTCGAGGACCAGTCGCAGGGCTCGGGCGGTTTCGGCCTCGGAGACGGTCACCACCTCGACGTCGTGGGCCCGCATGATGGCGAAGTTGCGTTGTCCGAGGGACGTGCGGAGGCCGTCGGAGATCGTCTGGGGATCGACCGAGGGCACGATGCGTCCGGCCTTCATCGAACGGAAGGCATCGTCGGCAGCCTCCGGCTCCGCCGCGACGACGCGGGCTTCGGGAAGCAGGGCCTTCACCGTGATCGCGGTTCCCGAGATGAGGCCCCCCCCGCCCACCGGCGCACACACGACGTCGAGGCCATCGACTTGGCCGAGGAGCTCGAGGGCGGCGGTGCCCTGGCCGGCAATGACCCGGTCGTCGTCGTAGGGGTGCACGACCGCGGCCCCGGTTTCGGCGACGACCTCTCTGAGGGTCGATTCGCGGGACGCGAGGGTCGGCTCACAGAAGGTGATGGTGCCGCCGTAGTCGCGCACCGCGGCGACCTTCACCGCCGGCGCGTTTTCGGGCATGACGATGTGGGCCGTGACGCCGCGGATGCGCGCCGCGAGGGCGACGGCCTGGGCGTGGTTGCCCGATGAGTGGGTCGCGACGCCGGGTCGGGCTTCGTCTTCGCCGAGGGAGAGCACCGCATTTACCGCACCCCGGAACTTGAAGGCTCCCACCCGCTGGAAGTTCTCGCACTTGAAGAAGAGCTCGGCGTCGGCCAGGTCGGAGAGCGCTCGGCAGGTGAACACCGGCGTCTCGTGGGCATGGGGCGCGATGCGTCGGGCGGCGGCGGCGACGTCCTCGAAGTCGATCATCGCCCCGAGCCTAGCCGCTGCCTCACCGGAAGGTGATGGTGAAAGACTGCGTGTCGGTGAGGGTGTCCGCCCCGTCGTAGCGGCGGAGGGTGATCTCCCGGGTGCCGAGGGGGTCTACCCGGGACAGGACCGCGAGGCGGGTCGACCGGGACGTATCGCTGACCAGATCGGTCACCGGGAAGCCGTCGACGAGGATGAGGATGGCGCCGGTGTCGGCGCTCGGGCCGTCGAGGCCAAACTCCCAGGTCCCGGGCCCGAGGGGACGCACGGCCAGGGCGTTGCTCTCCTGGGCTTCGAACCAGCCGACCAGGTCCCCGATGAGGTTGCCTTCGATATCGACCGCTCGGGCTGTGATTTCGTGAATCGAGTCGTCGAAACATCCGGCGATGGTGACCGTGAAGTCGACCCCGTCGGCCTTGGCCGCCGTGCCCACGGCGACGCCGTCGATGCTGTAGAGGACCCGTTCGACCTCGTCCGTCGCGAGGGTGGTGAAGGTGTAGACCCCGTCTCGGTCGGCGCTCCACTCGAGACCCAGGGTCGGCTCGGTCGGGTCGGGCATGGGATCGGGGTCGGGCATCGGGTCCGGCGGCGTGCAGGTGGCACCCATCAGAAAGCCCTCGGCCGGGGAGAGCGCGAGGCGTGACTCCGTTTGCGGGCCGTAGAGCCCGTCGTCGTCGATCAGGTCGTCGGGGTGGTTGCGGTTCCACAGGCGCTGGAACGCGAGGACCGAAAGCCCCCGGAGATCCGTCGCCCCGGCCCCGCGGTAGTCGAAGTGCACGGCGTCCCCGGCGCCGAACCACGCAAAGCCCTCAGCCTCGAGGCGTCCTTGCCAGGTGGCGTAGTCCGAGACGTCGATGGCGACTCCGGATTCGTGGTTGCTGGTCCCGGGGGTCGCGGCGAGGGAGATGCCGCAGCGTCCGGCCTGGTACCAGCGGTAGAGCAGGTACTGCTGGGGCAGAGTGCGCAGCCCCGAATTGAGGCGCAGGGTGCCGCCGCCCGCGGTCGCCCGGATGAGGGCCTCGGCGGCGGGGCGCTGGAGCCACGGGAAGACCGCGCTGCCGAGGGCGAGGCCCGGATCGCCATCGATGCGCGCCATCTGACCGGGCATCAGGCACTCGAGCTCGCCGATGAGCTGCTCGCTGAGGCCGGAGACGACGGTCGTCGTGCACCCCGACGCGACGAGGCTGTCGATGGTGAGGGCTTGCCGGGCGGCGCCCACGGCGTCCGAGCGATCGCTGAGACCCATCGCCGGCGCGCCGAAGCATCCGGTTCCCGCGTCGGTCGGCGGCACCCCGGCATCCATGCCCGCCGACCCGGCGCAGCCGAGAGCGATGGGCACGACGAGGGCGGCGAGAGCCCAGGGGGCCAAGAGGCTCAGAGCGGACAAGAAGGAGGAGGGGGACTTCCCCGTCGATTCAGCGACCCGCATACGGAGAAGGGGGTAGGGCATAAGCGCCCCCACCGCCACTCGGATTGGCTTTTGTGCGACAGTCCGGCGGCAAATGACGACACGACGAAGCAGATCGCCGAGCCCGAGGTGGCAGGCGGTCGGGAGTCTCTTCCTCCTGCTCGGAGTTTTGCTGGGCGCCTGCGGCGGCGCCCAACCCCGGGACCGGATCCCCCGCCAGCGCAGCGTCGAACGCTACGTCGCCATGCTCGAGGGCGACGGCCGGGTCGAATGGCAGAAGCCGGCAGAGCTCGTCGCCGCTCTCGAGATCTCCGCCGGCCAATCGATCGCCGACGTCGGGTCCGGGTCCGGGTATTTCCTGCCTTTCCTCGCCGACGCGGCGGGGCCCACCGGGCGGGTCGTCGCCCAGGACATCGACGAAGAGCACATCGAGGTGCTCGAAGCGCGCATCGAGCGCGAGGGCTTCACGAACGTCGAGACCCTCCTCGGCGACCCGGACGATCCGGGCCTCGCCGCCGGGACCTTCGACGTGATCCTCCTCGTCGACGTCTACCACCACGTGCCCGAGACGGGGCCCTTCCTGCGCAGCCTCGGTGACGCCCTCGCGCCGGGGGGCCGCATCGCCATCGTCGACTTCCCCCCGGGCGATCACGTGCCTGAGTCCGTCGCGGGCTCCCGGCATCGCATCGCCCGGGAGCGGGTCATCGCCGAAGCCGTCGCTGCGGGCCTGGTGCTGCACCGCGAGCACACGTTCATCGAGTATCAGTTCTTCGTCGAGTTCACTCGGCCCGAGTAGCCGGACTCGCGGTCGCGCCGTGGGATGCTGCGAGCATCCCGCAGGCGGCTTTTTCGTTTCCGCCCCCGGAGTAGCGCCGGACGATCGGCACCTCGAGGGCCTGGAGGGCGTCGAAGAAGAGATTGCGCTCGACCTCCGTCGCCCGGCGGTACCCGCCTTCGGCTTCTTCGCGGGCGTCATTGACGTCGATCAGATTCACCCGGAGGGGCACATCGCCGAGGAGGGCCCGGATGGCGTCGACCTCGGCCTGGTCGTGATTCACCCCGCCGAGGAGGACCCAGGCGACGGTGACCAGGCCCTTGGCGACCTCGGAGTATTCGCGGATCGCCGCGGCGAGGTCCTCCATCTCGAAGCGCCCCGCGACCGGCAGGAGCGCCCGGCGGCGCTCCGGGAGGGCCGAAGTGAGGGAGACGATCAAGCGGTAGCCGTGGCGTTCCGCGGCAAAGCGGCGGATCTGCGGCACCAGGCCCACGGTCGAGATCGTGATGGCTTTCTTCGCGATGCGGCCGCCGCAGGGATCACTGAGGATGCGCGCCGCCTGGATGACCGCGTCGTAGTTGTGGAAGGGCTCGCCCTGGCCCATGAAGACGGCGCCGGTCACGCGCCCCGGCGCTTCGTCGCGCACCGTGCAGAAGGCCGAGACGATCTCCCAGGGCGCGAGGTTGCGCGTCAGGCCGAGGCGCCCGGTGGCGCAGAAGTCGCACTGCATGGCGCAGCCGACCTGGGATGAGAGGCAGACGGTGAAGCACCCCTCCTTGGCAAGGGGGATGCGCACCGCTTCGGAGAGCGCCCCGTCGGGGGATCGGAAGAGATACTTGGTGAACCCGTCCGTTGGGTCGGTGACCCGTTCGACGACTTCGAGGTGGCCGTGGTCGACCAGGTCCCGGGCGCCGTCGAGGAACTTTCGGGACGGAGGCTTCCGGGGCACGCCGGTCTGCCCGTGGGAGATCCAATGGGCGAGGTACCGCCGCGCTTCGCCCTCGTTGGCCCGGACTCCGTGGTCCTGGAGGTGGGCACAGAGCTCCTCCGGAAGCATGCCGAAGAGGCGGGGCAAGGGCTGGGACGGGCCGACCACTCGCGGGGTTTAGCTGGCCCCGGAGGTCCTCGCCACCGGCGAGCGGCCAGGGGGAGCAGGGGGGGCAGGGGGATCAGGGCCGGGGGGGGGCGCTCAGCCGACCACGTCTTTCAGGAAGGCCTCGGCGCCGGTCAGGACCGGCTGGGGGATCTCGTGGGCGCCTCGGAAGGGCACGAAGGTCACCGGGAGCCCCGCCTCGCCGAGCATGTCCCGAAGCCCCTCGGCGGCCTCGAAGCTCAGCAAGGGGTCGGACTGCCCGTGGCTCTGGAAGACCGGCAGGCCCTTTCGCCTCTCGAGGCGCGGGCGCCACTCGTCTTCGGCGATGAGGGTGCCGCTCAGGAGTACGACCCCGCTGAGGGGCGTATCACCGAAGTCGCCGTGGAGGGCGAGGTCGAGGGCGAGCATCGCTCCCTGGGAGAATCCCCCGAGCACTAGCTTGGTCGGCCCGAGTTCGGCGACGAGGGCGTTTACCGTTTCCTCGGCGAGGCGACGTGCCTCTGGGAGTCCGTCGGGCACGGTGTGGCGCCGGTCCCGGTACTCGCCCCGGGAGATGGCCTCTTCGAGGGCGGCCATGTCGATCTGCCACCAGGCCCGGGCCCCGAAGCCCATCGGCAGCGCGATCGGTGCCGCCGGGAATGCAAAGCGGGTTCCCCGGGGCACGTCCATGACCCGGCCGAGGGGCACCAGGTCTTCCCCCGGCGCTCCGTAGCCGTGGAAGAGCACGATGAGGGGCCCGTCGCCTCCTCCGGCGCGGTCCTCGCCCCCGCTGAGCTGCACCGAGAGGTCGCCAAAACGCATGGCCGCATCATCGCGGACCCGTACCGAGCGCGCAACGCGCGATCCACGGCAAGATCCGCGGCAAGATCCACGGAAGGACCCGTCGGTCACCTCAACTTGTCGTCGCGGCGGGTGGCCCGTGCGCTCCGGTCCCGACCCTGGCGCTTGGCCCGGTAGAGCGCGTGGTCGGCGGCGGCGAGCAACCGGGCCGCCTTCTTGGTGGCGGTGGCCCGCCCCGGGGTGAGGGCCGCGTCGAGGGTCGCGACGCCGACCGATACCGTCAGCTTCGGGATCGTACCCCCGTGGCGCATGGGCCCCCGGACCCCCTTGGCGACGGCCCTGCGGATGCGGTCCGCCATCTTCGTCCCGCTTTCGACGTCGTGGCCTGGCAGGATCACGACGAACTCATCGCCCCCGAATCGATAGGCGAGGCCGTCGGCCCCGGTGGTCGTCTGGATGGTCGTGTCGAGGATCGCGCCGATACGCCGGAGGGCCTCGCTGCCAGCGCGGTGGCCCCGGCGGTCGTTGAGGGCCTTCAGGCGATCGACGTCGACGAAGAGCACCGCGAGGTCTTCGCGGCTCTTCTTCGCCCGACGCACCGCGTCCTCTAGGTCGGGGTGCAGGCCGCGCACATTGCCGAGGCCGGTCAGCTCGTCCCGGAGGGCGAGCTCGCTCTGCTTCAGCATGTCGACGGAGTTCAGGATCGCGCGTGATATGTAGCTACCCAGGAGCTCGACCACCTCGATGTCCCGGGCGCTGAAGGTGGCCCGGCCGCGGCGGTTGACCAGCTCGAAGACCCCACAGACCTGATGCTCGAGGCGCACCGGGGTCGCGACGAGGCTGCGGGTATGGAAGCCCGCCTCGGCATCGACCTGCTCGAAGAAGTGGGGATCATGTTTGGGACCTGCGGTGGTGTAGAGCTGTCCCGATTCGTAGACATGGCCGGCGATTCCGTGGCCTCGAGGCACCCGCATGCCCACCAACTGGGGAGCCGCCGCACCGAACGCGGCGACGAAGGTGAGGGGGGACCGGGACCGGGGGACAGTCGGGTCGTCGAGGAGCAGCGATCCGGCCTCGGACGGGACCAGCCGTGCCGTCAGGTCGAGGGTTTCGGCGAGAAACTGGCTGAGGGGCTCCTCGGTGCCCGCCCGCCTGCGACGCCGGCGGCGAAGAAACGGATGCAGCTGGTCTTCCGGGAGGGCGCGGGAGATCACGCCGAATCGTACGAAGAACCCCCCGGGATCCCTCAATTTTCTCCTGCTTTCTCTTGCCGTTACATCACTGACGGGGCCGGGCGACCCGAGAAATCACGGGTGATCCATCCCCATCGGGGTGCAGTCAGTGACGGCGTGACAGGTTGTCACGAAATGGGATCCACCGGACCGTGTGGGCACGTTGTGGGCATTTGCCAATGATCTCGAGGCTTTGGCCCATGTGTTCAAAGGTGGCATGGGCGTTGCCCTAGGCCCCGCCCAACCCCGCGAGGACCTCTTCCGTCGTCGCAAATCTCACACTGACGGATTGTTGGGGTTGGAACGAGACACATTGACAGCGACTACCCCATGGGCCAGAAACCCCCACTTCGGGACCAGACTACGTGGGTCTATGTAGGTGCCAGTGGTTTTATTCCGAGAAAATTTGCCGATTTCGGTGAACGCCAACTGGCGGACGCACGGGAGATCAACGCAGTGAAGCTCCAATATCTTTCATTTCTGCTCGGGCTGATGCTCTCGGCGCCCCTCGTGGCGTCGGCGCAGGACGCTGACGCAGAGGGCGACGCCGCCGCGGATCCCGCGCCGGCGGCGGAAGTTGCGCCGGCCGACCCGGCCGAAGGCGCAACCGAAGAGGCTGGCGAAGACGCCGCCGCGGACGCTGATGACGGCGCCGCCGACGAGGCACCTGCCGAAGAGGCCGCTGCCGAGCCCGAGCCCCAGCCCGAACCCGAGGTCTCCGCGACCTCCGGTGACTCCAGTGAGACCGCCGCCGAGACCGGTGATCCCCAGGGGGACCCCGAGGTCGAGGAAGAGGGCTGGCACCCCGCCCACGACGTGAGCCAGGGCGAGTCCACCGCCGGCGAGGAAGGCGAGGCCGAGGGCGAGCGCGAAGGCCTCCGCTACGACATGGAGACCGGCCGCTGGGTCGAAGACGTCGAGCCCCTCCCCTGGCGGAACTCTCTCTTCGTCTGGAACAACAGTGTGTCCCTCGACACCTTCGTCGTCGGCGCCCGGCGCAGCTACAACCCCACCTACATCCAGACTTTCAGCCTCCGGCCCCGGTGGTATCTCGCCGACTCGATCTCGATTCGTCTGCGCGAGGACCTCAACTGGGAGCTGACCCACAACGACCTCTTCAACAACAGTGCGTGGTTCAGCGACCTCTCCCTCGCGCTCTTCGACACGGGCATCGCCACCCTCCCCGGCGGCGTCGCCTTGGGCGGCGGGGTCACGGCCTTTGCCCCGGTCTCCATCCTCAGCCGCAACTGCAACATGATCGCGGGCTTCCAGGGCACCTTCTCCCTGACCAAGGTCTTCCCCGACGTCATGACTGGCCTGACGATGCAGGGCTTCGGCTCCTTCCGCGGCAACGTGCACAGCAAGAACGTCTGCTCCCTCGAGGGCGGTGACGCCTACGGTCAGCCCGCCGTGCCCGGCCCCGGCGGCTTCAATGGCCAGACCGGCGGCCTCTCGAACGCCGTGGTCTCCGGTCAGCTCGGCGCCGCGCTGGCGCTGTCCCCCATCCCCGAGCTCAGCTTCAGCACGACCTACCTCGCCCAGTGGAACATGGGGCGGAACCTTGCCCCCGTCGACGTCCCGGTCATCAGTGCCCCCGGCGGCGCCATGACCTTCGAGGATGGCAGCGACACCCACCTCAGGACCTTCGTCTTCTTCTCCCTGA
>QMMC01000254.1 GCA_003647065.1 Deltaproteobacteria bacterium
GCCGAGTCGTCGATCATGACGTTGGCGAAGGGAGTCGAATGCGCGCGCCAGGCTTCTTCGAGGAGGTGGTGGGTCGAGCCATCGAGCTCGTAGATCTGGTGGAAGGTGCCGTCGAAGGTCATGCGCCCGCCGCCCCAGGCCCCGAGGGCGTCGAGGCTCGCGGCGGACTCCCACTCGGGCACGTAGGCCCCGGCGAGGACGACCCCGTCCGCCTCGATCGCGTCGAGGGCAAAGGCGTGGCTCTCCGTTTCGACGGGAGCGGGCGCGTCGTAGGCACAGGCGGCCGAGCCGAGGCACACGAAGGCTGCGACGCAGATGAAGAGAAGAGGCTGCAGTGGTCGTCCCATGGGCCATGTACGTTGCAGCGCCCATGCCACGGGCAACGCCCACGAATTGTTCGAGATCGCGCTCTGGATCGAGTCAAAGGGGCTCGGTTTGCTGTGCGCGAGCGGCCGGGTGGCGTTCAGTTTCTGGGCGGTCCAGCACGTCGTCGGACTTCAGCCGAAGGTCGTCGTCGCTCAATCGTCTGGCCCGGAGGGGGCGCGATCGTACACTCTCTATACGTGACCGCCGGACCCGAAAGAAACGCGAGCATCGGTTCGAGTCTGTCTCTGTCGAACGTGATCCTCTTGGTCCCTTTGATTTTGTCGTCGCTTTTCCCCGTTGGATGCACCGATGACGGCTACGACTGGATCATCGACCTCAGGACCGACCTGGCCCCGGGCGAAGAGTTCGCGCGCGTGCGCATCGAGGTCACACCGCTGCACCCCGACGATCGCACCAGGGCGGGGGAGCCGATTTCGGTGCTCGTCGTCGACGCCATGCCATCCGCGGACTACCTGAGGGGGGTCCGCATCGCTGAGCTCTCGGGGGTCGCGCCGGGGGTCTACGAGCTGCACGCGGTGCTCATCGCCAGAGACGGAACCGAGGTCGTCGCCCGGAACCTCATCGTGCGTCTCAGAGAGAACCTGGCCAACCTCGTATTGCTGACGCGCAATTGTCGCGGGGTGATGTGTCCCGAGGCTGGCGGTGACCCGAGCCTGTCGACCTGCGAAGGCGGCGTCTGCGTCTCGCCCGGTTGCGGCGACGATGACCTCGCGGCCTGCGCCCCGATAGAGTGCGTATCGAGCGATGACTGTTCGGCGACGGTGGCCTGCGCCGAGGGGCGTTGCAGCGCTGGGCGATGTCTCGAAGTGCAGCGCACCGATGGCTGCGCGACCGGCGAGCGTTGTGACCTCGACCTCGGCTGCGTCGAAGCGCGCATCGCGGACTCCGGGGTCTCCGACGCATCCGTCGACACCGCTACGCCTGCCGACACGGGTGCCGCCGTCGACACCGGGATGATGTGTGCGCCGACCGCCGAGGTCTGCAACGGCCTCGACGACGATTGCGACGGCACCGTCGACGAAGACTTCGACCTCACCACGACGTCGATGTGCGGGGCCTGCGACCGCGCCTGCATCCTCGGGTGGAGCTGTACCGCCGGCACCTGCGTGCGTCCGCCGGACCCTCCGAGTGGGCCTGCCGATGAGTACTTGGTTGGCGATTGGGACGGCGACGGCGACGACAACCTAGCGGTCCGCTACGGCCAGTGCGTCTGGATGGACGTCGACGAGGATACGCGCCACGACATCCGCCAATGCTTCGGCAACCCCGGGGATATCTACCTCGTCGGCGATTGGGATGGCGACGGCCGCGACAACCTCGGCGCATTGCGCAGTGACTGCGTCTACCTCGACACCAACTTCGACGGGACGGCGGACGGCTCCCCCTATTGTTTTGGCAACCCCGGGGACACCTACTTTGCCGGGGACTGGGATGCCGACGGTGACGGCGACATCGCCGTCGAGCGCGACGCCTGCCTGCTCATGGACACCAACCGCGGCGGCGGCGCCGAGTTCACCCACTGCCTCGGAAACCCTGGGGAGCGCTACCTCATCGGCGACTGGAACGGCGACGGTGACGATGACGCGGCGGCGCTCCGGGATGCTTGCGTGCTCATCGACGAGACACGCAACGGCGTGCCCGAGCGCACCGTCTGTTTCGGGAACCCCTCGGACGTATTCCTCGTGGGCGACTGGGACGGCGACGGAGACGACGACCTCGCGGTCATCCAGCCTTCACGTTGCGTGCAGCTCGACTTGAATGACGTCGGCGGTGCCGCCGAGGCCGAGCGTTGCTACGGCGCAGGTTTGTGATCGGGCTCTGACCGAGCGGCCTCGGGCACCGCTCAGTGCAGGATGCCGTTGCTCGGGCCCTCCTGGGGCGCCGAGTCTTTCCTCATGGCGACTTTGAGGGGGCTGAGCTTCGCGATCCGGTCGTGGTCGATGCGCGTGCCGCGCTCGGGGATCCCGAAGACGCCGTCCGCGATCTCCGGGGTGAAGAGGATCGGCTCGGCGCTGCCGTTGTAGCCGAGCTGCACTAGGAACTCGGACTCGAAGAGGCGGCAGTGCTTTTCACAGCAGTGAAAGGCCTCCGTCACTCGGTAGAAGCCCTCGGCGGTGACCGTCTCGAGGCCCGACCCGTCGTTCGGATCGGGGAGGGTGTGACCGCGTTCTTCCCAGGTCGCGCGATTGCCCTTCCATCCCGACGGCAGGTAGATGCCGGGGCCCGGGTCGCCGTGGTTGTGGAAGTAGACGAGGCGCCCTTCCGGCACGCCGGCGACTTCACGGGTGGTTCGGTAGAGGCCGCACGCGGGCAATTCTTGGTCGCTCATGGCTTGCCCATAGGTCTTCGATCCGTCCTGCGCAACTGGAATCATTGATGAATCGCCCTACATATCACCCGGCATATCACCAAGGACTGAGAGATCGTTCACCACTGAACGTCGAAAACTGGACGCGTGATCAGGTAAGTGCGAGGTTCGGTGCATGACCCACGAAACACTCATTCTCAGCACCCTCGATTCCCTCTTCGTTCTCCACGGTGTGAACGCCGAAGTCGACGCTTCGGCCATCGCTCGGCGCATCGGGACGAGCCCGACGCGGGTCGCCGAGGCGCTGCTGCACCTCGAGGGCAAGGGCCTCGTCGACGCCACCAAGGCACGCCTGACCCTCGCCGGCTTGAGCGCCGCGGCCGCCTTCGCCGCCCACCGGGAAATGAAAGCCCACGCCGCCTGACCGATCGTTCAGCCCGGGATCACAGATCCCACAGGAGCGCGCCCTCCACGTAGAATGGAGATCCGGTGCAGACGATCGAAGAGTGGCAGCTGAGCGCGATCCGCATGTCTCGGCAAGAGTTCGCGCGGGCCCATCCGGGCTTCTACCTGGTGAAGCGCCCGGAGATCTTGCCGCCGCCGGAGGCCGAGTCGGGCGCCGACGGGGGAGCCATGGGCTTCGAGACCGCCTCCGCCGTGTCGCTAATCGGAACGGGGGATCCAACCGACGAGGGGTTTGCCTGGCAGTGGCGCATCGCGCCGATCACCAAGAAGGCCGGCAACCCCTTCCCCGAACGCGTGAGCATCGGCCGCGCCCCGAACTGCGACATCACGATACGCCTGCCCTTCATCTCGAAGCTGCACGCCCACTTCGTCCCTCAGGACGACGGCACCGTAGACCTCGTCGACCAGAAGTCGGCGAACGGCACGACGCACAACGGCAGGCAGCTCGACCTCGGAGAGCGGGTCAGCCTCAATGTCACCGATCGGGTTTGGTTTGGCACCCTCGAGCTCGAGCTCGCCGATGCGGGCCGGCTCTTCGACATCTTGCTCGGCGAAGCACGCGGCTGACAGCCGCTGATAGCCGCCGATCGCTGCTCGGAAGGCGCGGCCTCCTGTGCGAGATGCTCCCGCCTGCTATGATCTCCTCGGTTCGCTTAGGAGTCTTCATGGTTCGAATTGCACTCTCGCCTCGCGCTTTGTCCGGCACCGGATACATCTCGTTCTTCTTCTCGCTCGTTCTGGGGTTCTTGGTGGTCGCGCGTCCCGTGTCGGCGGCCGACGTGCTGCTCGTATCGGACTCGTCCTCCGGGGGCGGGATCGCCGCCGTGCTCATGGCCGATGGCCACTCGGTCACGTCGGTGACCGGTGACTTCGCCCTCGGCAACGTCGCCCTCAAGGCGCCCCTCGGGGCCTACGACGTGGTCTATTGGATCGCCAACGGTTCGGGCTCTGGGTCGCGGCACGATGACGCCTCGGTCTTCACCAACCTGAGCAGCTACGTGATGGGCGGAGGCCGGGTCTTCGTGGCCGGTTATGACAGCGTCGCCTCCCCCGCCGACCCCATGCTCATCAGCTTCCTCGGCGCCAGCAACTCCACTGACGGGCCGGGTTCGCCAGGGCCCGTTGCCATGGTCGAGAACAGCCTCACGACCGGCTTGGTCGACATCCGCGGCGTCACCCCGAGCGGCGGGTCGGGAGACCGCGACGGATTGACCGGGCTCACCGCGACCACGGTGAGCGTGATGGCGTCCTCGGGGACGAGCACGACGTCCCAGTGGGTCCTCCGCCCCCTCGGCAGCGGCGAGATCGCCTACGTCAGTAACGGTGACAGCACCGGGACCCACGCCTCCTGGTCGAATACGGTGACCGGGGGAGCCGGCGCCTACAACGCGGCGCTGCGCAACTTCGCCCAGGCCGCGGAGAGCGCGTCGGCCGATCCCGGCGCGCCGGAGATCACCTTCGACTGGCCTTCCTCCCTCGACGAGGGTGGGGCCCTCACCCTCGTCGTCGCCATCGACGACCTCGAAGGCGACTCCTACACCTTCTCTTGGGACCTCGACGACGACGGGACCTTCGGAGAGATGGCCGGCATGACGAGCTACACCATCGCCGCCAGTACCACCGACGGCCCCGACAGCCTGCGCCTCGCGGTCGAGGCCGTGGATGCCAGCGGAAATACCGCGCGACGGTCGCGGGCGTTACGCATCGTGAACGTGGCCCCGACCATCACCAGCGAAGCGCCGGCGGTGACCGGCATCGGCGGGGAGCTCCGCTATGCCCTCGTTGCCACGGACCCGGCGGGCGCCGCCGATCCCCTCACCTACCGGATGATCCAGGGCCCCGACGGGGCCTCGGTCGATGCTGCCGGGGTGTTCACCTGGACCCCAGACGCGACCGACGTGACGATGGGCGTCGAGACCGTGCGCATCGAACTCGAGGTGTCGGACGGCGATGGTGGCCTGACCACCCAGCTCTGGGAGATGACCGTCTTACCGAATGTGGCGCCCGAGGCTGGGGGCCTCGTCTATCCGATCGCCGGCGTCGTGCTCGCCGAGCGCGAGCCTCGCTTGGTCGTGCAGAACGGTGACGACGCAGACCTCGACCCCCTCACCTACTACTTCGAGCTCGACACCGTCGACACCTTCGACTCGCCGGCGCTCCGTGAGTCCGGGCCCCTCCCGGAGATGCCCGGGCTTACCTATTGGTATCCTGGCGACCTCGGCCAGGACGTCTACTACTGGCGCGCGTGGGTGAGCGACGGCATCGCCGTGACCGCGCCCCAGGAGACGACCTTCCAGGTCTATCTCGGCGAACTGGAACCCGTCGACGGAGGACTGCCGGGCGACGGCGGAGCCATCGACGGCGGGGCCGGGGACAGCGGCGCCTCTGCCGACGGCGGCCCCGCGGCGGACGCTGGTGAACGCGAGCGCGACCGCGGATGCAGTGTGTCGGGGAGCGCCGCCGGAGCGGGTGGGTCTTCGCCGTGGTCCTTCGCATTCTGGTTCGCGGGCCTCGCCGCGTTCGGGCTCGTGCGTCGTCAGCGTCGTCAGCGTCTCGGGCGCCAGCAGGACTGACGTGACACCGGGGGACGCGTGGGAACTCTTGGGCGTCTCCGATGGCGCCACGCGAAAAGAGATCCGTCGCGCCTACCTGCGCCAGGTGAAGCAGCACAAGCCGGACCGCGATCCCGAAGGGTTTCAGCGTGTTCGCGAAGCGTACGAGGTGGTTCGTTACTTCGGCTACGACCCGGCTCTCCATGGCGACGTTCTGCCGACCCCGGTGCTGGCGGGTCCGGTGGACCTTTCCGATCAATCGGCAAAGGAGCCACCGAAGAAACCCGTCGAGGCTTCATCGGAGGGCGTCGCCGAAGGTGCGGTCGCCCCGGAAGCGGTTGCCGGTGAAGAACCCGACGAGGAGCTCGGGGCCGACCCCAATTACGGCGAGTACCCCACGCCGCAGTGGGAGCTCGAGGACGCCAGCCGGGAGGCCCTCGACCGGGACCTCGAGGGGCTGGATATCCCCGAGGCGCTGGCTCGAGTCCGGCAGGAGATCGACGCTCATCCGGAGAGAGCCGACCCTTGGTGGTACCTCTTCGATCTTCTCTCGGAGGCCGACGGCGAAGGGGCCGACGGCGAAGAGGCCGATGCCGCGGTGCTCCAGATGCTCGAGGAAGCGGTCGATGCCGGTTTCCCGGTGTTCATCTCACAGATTGCTCAGGTCGCGCCGGCGTCGGTGACGGACGAGCAGCTCGAGACGCTCCGGGGACTTCCATACGAAGGCGCTTCGGTGCGCCGGGTCCTCTTCGAACGCCGCGCCTATGACGAGATCCTCGACCGTGCCCTCGAGGTGGTCTCTACGGATCCACCGACCTTGCTCCTCGACGTCGCCGTCGACCTCTACCGCCACGACCAGAGCGAAAAGGCGGCTCGTCTCTATTGGGCCCTAGAGCGAGAAATCGAAGTGCACGCCCGGGGCGCCGAGCTCAGCGAATACGACAAGGTGCGGTTGCTCTTCGTCGGGGAGCTCGCCGTCCTCGGGGAACAACTTCCGGCTGCAGTACGCCGCGCGGTGCTCGATGGTTTGCACGAAGGGGATCCGCTGATCTACGCCTTCGACATCGCCGCCTGGGCCCGGGGTTCCCGGTTGGCGGCCCGGCGTGCGCGGAAGGCGCTCGAACGTTACGCCCCGACCCTCCACGCGCTCTACGACGACAGCCTCTCACCGAGCGGCACGTTGACCACCGATCCGCTCCAGCCTCGGATGAGCAAACCGACGCCGATCTGGTGGTATTGGGTGGCCGCCTTCGCGGTTCTCCGCTTCTTTTGGTACCTGGTGCGCTGATAGTCGGTAGGTCGTAGCTTCGATCTCGTTACACTGCCTCGAGAGCACCGCCCCATGAGCGACGAGCCACCCATCATCGGCATCGACCTGGGCACGACCTACTCGCTCGTCTCCGTTCTTCAGGGGGGGCAGCCGATCCTCTTGCCGAATGCCCTCGGGGAAACACTCACTCCGAGCGCAGTGAGCGTCGACGCCGACGGATCGCTCTTGCTCGGCGCGCCGGCTCGGGCTCGGGCGGCGACCCATCCCGGTGATACTGTCATGTCGTTCAAACGCGACATGGGCACGGCGCGGAAGTACCGGCTGGGCAAACGGGCCTATACGCCGGTCGAGCTGTCGGCGATGGTGATTGGGGAGTTGAAGGCGGACGCCGAGCGGGCCCTCGGCGTGGAGATTCGCGAAGCGGTGATCACGGTCCCTGCCTACTTCGGCGATGCCCAGCGTCAAGCCACCCGCGACGCGGGGAAGATCGCGGGGCTCGTCGTCGAGCGCATCATCAACGAGCCGACCGCCGCCGCGATGGCCTATGGCCTGCACCATCCGGACAAAGAGCTTCAGGCCGTCGTCCTCGACCTAGGTGGCGGGACCTTCGACGTGACGGTCCTCGAGTGCATCGAGGGCGTCATCGAGATTCAATCATCGGCGGGAGATGCACATCTCGGGGGAGACGACTTCCGCGATGTATTGCTCGGACACTTGAAGGAGCGTGTGCAATCGACGATTGGCGCGCCCCTCGGCGCCGAGGGTTCGAAAACGTGGGCCCGGCTCCGGGAAGCCGCGGAGCAGGCAAAACGACGCCTTTCGACGGAGGCCAACGTGACGGTCGCGCTCCCGGCCCTCGCCGATGACCGAGGCACACGGCACGACGTGTCCATCGACCTCGACGGGGACAGCGTCGCCGAGCTCTTTTCTCCAGTGATCGAAAAGATGCGGGGCCCCATTCGCCGAGCTCTGCGCGACGCCCGCATCAGCCCCGGGGATGTCGGTGAAGTGCTCTTGGTTGGGGGCGCGACGCGCATGCCCCTCGTCGCCAAACTATCCGCCGAGTTCTTCGGCAAGATGCCCCTCGCCGTGCTGCATGCCGATGAAGCGGTCGCCCAAGGGGCCGCCATCCAAGCCGGGCTCAAGGCCGACGATGCCTCCGTCGAGGACCTCGTCGTCACCGACGTCGCGCCCTTCACCATCGGCATCGCCACCGGCTCGAAGATGGGACGCAGCGTAGTCGATGGGCTCTTCAGCCCGATCATCGATCGTGGGACGGTGATCCCGACCAGCCGGGTCATGCGTTTTTTCACCCTCGAGGCTCACCAGCGGGAGCTCAAGGTCCAGATTTTCCAGGGCGAGCATTCTCTCTGCAAAGACAACGCTCCCCTCGGTGAGTACGTCGTCAAGAGGTTGCCGCGGAAACCGGCCGGCGAGGTCGGGGTAGACGTGCGCCTCACCTACGACCTGAACGGCATCCTCGAGGTCGAGATGGAAGTCGTTGGCGAAAAACGCGTCGAGCATCTGGTCATCGAGCGCGGCGACGGAAGCCTCAGTAAGAAAGATATCCAAGCGGCCCGA
Source organism: Deltaproteobacteria bacterium (assembly GCA_003647065.1). Classification (GTDB taxonomy): domain Bacteria; phylum Myxococcota_A; class Polyangia; order Polyangiales; family B10-G4; genus B10-G4. Next base: position 8,564 of record QMMC01000254.1, read on the forward strand.
GAGCAGATGAAGCGCATCAAGTTTCATCCGCGAGACAGCTTGCCCAACCGCACGACCCTTGCTCGTGCCGATGCGCTCTTCGTCGAACTCAATGGCGCCGCGCGCGCCGAGTTGAGCGAGATGATCGCGGTGTTTCGATCCGTCCTCGAAACCCAGGACCCGGCAGAGATCGACCCGGTCCGCGAGGCGCTGAACGCCGTGCTTGCGAACTACCGGTAGCGGGTTCAGAGCCCGAAGTAGATGAACACCGTGTTGAGCGCCCCGCCCGGAAAGAACGTCGGGTGGACGCCGAGGCCGACCTTGATGGGGCCGAGCTTGACCGAGAAGCGTGCCTCGAGGCCGGCGTAGGGGCCCGAATCGCGGCAGGCCTGGGCGGCGCAGCCCCAGATGAAGTCCATCGATGGGCCGATGCCGAGCTGGAAGATGCGAAGGAACTTGTAGTCGACGATGATCGTATTCCACACCGCGTAGAAGTTGTCGCCGACGCGATCCGCCTCGGCGTAGCCGGCGAAGCTGTGGAACTTGTACATGAAACCGAGGGGACCGAACTGGGCGCCGATTCCGACGCCGATTCCGCCCATGCCTCCAGAGAGCGAGCCGACGAAGAAACCGCCGCCGAGGCTCGCCCCGAGACGCACGCCGCTGAAGGCGAAGGTTCCCCGAGAATCATCGGCCGCGGCGGCCTCTTCTGGCTGTGGTTGCGCGGCGGCGGCGGTCTCTTCGGGGGCCGGCGCGAAGGAGGTCGTACTCGCGCCGGTCGTCGCTGCGGCGGGGGCGGTGCCGGTGGTTGCCGCGCCGGTGGTCGCACCCGCGGTGGCCTCGGCGGTAGTAGCGGCCGCGCCGGTACTCGCCCCGGCGGCCGCGCCGGTCGCCGCCTCGTCTTCGTTCTCCTCGGCGGCGGCGCCGCTCGCTGGGGCGGCTGGGGCAGCCGAGTCCGCCGGTGCCGCGGCCGTGCCTTCGGGGGCCGGTGTCTCCTCTTCTTGGGCTACGGCGGTCATCGAGACCCCGAGCAGCGAGACGAAAGCGATCAACGACAGGGGGCGAACGATGGTGCGGGGCATGAGGCGAAGGTATGCCCAGCGCGGCCTTCCGCAAAGCTTCCGGCGATTTTTCCGTCCGAGGGTAGGCCTGTCCCCGTTCTGCGTATGATGGTCCGCATGTCCTTCCGGACGGACATGCGGACGCCCCCGTCCGTCGTCGCCCAATAGAGGTTCTTTCCATGCGTCGTAACTTGTCCCCCGCTTCGTTCTTCGTCCTTTCTGCGCGTTTCCTGGTGCTCACGGCAGCCTTGATGGCGCTCCCGTCCCTAGCTACGGCTCAGACGATGATCCCCGGGGGATCCCTCGGGGCCGCTGCCACGTGGACCTCCGCGGGGAGCCCCTACATCGTCCAGGGCGATGCCATCGTGCCGGCGGGCGGGACGCTTACCATCGAGGCCGGCGCCGAGGTGCGTTTTGCGTCGAGCGACGCCCTCGGTTCGGGCCGAGACGCCGCGCGGGTCGAGCTCGAAGTCCACGGGACCCTCGATGTCAACGGGACCCTCGCGTCGCCAGTGACCTTTCGCGCCAACTCCGGAACGGCGACGAATACCTGGTACGGCATCATCGCGGCGTCCGATGCAGCGTCCGTTACCGTCGACCACGCGACGGTTCAGCACGCGCGGCGCGCGGTCTCTTTCGCTTCTTCGTCGGGAACGCAGATGCTCACCGACGTCACGGTCGAGCGCTGCTCGGAGCGTGGCGTCGAAATCGAAGCGGGCAGTCCCGCCCTCACCCGACTGCGGGCGACCCAGACGGAGTACGGGGTGAGGGTGAACAACGCGGCGTCGGCGACTATCGACGAATCGGTGATCTGGGATCAAGCGAACTACGGAATCTACATCTCGACGAACGGCACGACGCCCGGGGACACGGTGGTCTCCCAGTCGACGA
>QMMC01000255.1 GCA_003647065.1 Deltaproteobacteria bacterium
AATTGTGTGATCTTGGGGAACCTCACACGGGGGCTTGAACGTGTAGGGAGAGGTGGGATAGGGGGCGAATCGGGTTGTTCCGGGGCGCCTCGATCTCCGCATAGGCAGCAGCGCCCGCCCGAGAAGCCATCATGAGCACCACCGACCAGACCGGGCCGCACCCAATCCCGGGCATCCCCAACTCGAAGCGCGCGCCCCTCATCGGCCGCGGCCCCGAGCTCCGTGAGCTCGACGAAGGCCTCGGCCGGGCCCTGTCGAAGAAGGAGCCCCAGACGGTCACCATCATCGGCAGCCCGGGGATCGGAAAAACCCGCCTCTTGCACAGCTTCCTGGACAAGGTCCGGGGCCGGGAGCGCCGGGTGCGCATCTACCGTGGCGTCTGCCGCGAAAACGGCCCCGCCTTCGGGGTCGTCCAGCGGATCCTCAGGGCCCGGTTCGGCATCATCGAAGGCGCTCCGGTCGAGCAGACCCGGGAAATCTTCCGTGCCGCCGTCGCGGAAACCCTCGGCGACCAGCGAGTCTCCGAGTTCCTGCACTTTCTCGGTGCGTTCATCGGCCTTTCGTATCCCGAGTCGCCGTTCATCAAGGCGGTCGAAGAGGACCCGGAGCAGTTTGCTCTGGTGAGCCGGGCGGTCCTCCGGCGCTTCTTCGAAGTCGACGCCGCGAAGCACCCACTGATCCTCACCTTCGAGGACCTGCACTGGGCCCCCGCCGACACCCTCGACCTCATCGAATATCTCATCGGGGGCCTAGCGAACGCCCCGATTCTCCTGATCAACGTCGCCCGGCCGGAGCTCTTGGCGAAGCGGGCCGATTGGATGGACGTGGGCGGCGACCGGCATAGCCGCCTCGAGCTCTCGCCCCTGGCTGCTGATGACGCCGCGACACTCATGATGAATCTCCTCGAGCCGACCGGCGAGCCACCGGACGAGCTCGTCGATGCTTCGGTCGAGATGGCCGGGGGCAGCCCGTACCTCCTCGAGCAGATCGTTCGTTCGTTTCACGAGAACGAGACCCTCACGGTCAACGACGACGGTTCGTGGAAGGTCAACCTCGAGCGCTTCGAAGATGCGCAGCTCCCTCTCTCGATCGAAGACGCGATCAGCGCTCGCATCAGCTCCCTCGGCGCGGACGAACGGCGCCTCCTCGAGATGGCATCGACGATGGGCAGCGTCTTCTGGTTTGGGGCCCTCGTTGCCCTCAGGCGCACGAAGGAGCAGACGCCGGAGCTCTGGGGCGGCCACGAGAGCCTGACCGCTCACCTCGTCGACAGCCTCGAGAGCCTCGTGGACCGTGACTACATCCTGCAGATGCCCGACTCGTCGCTCCCCGGAGACTTCGAGTTTGCGTTCAAGCACAACCTCGAGCGCGAGACTATCCACCGGCTCACGAACCGCACGGAGCAGAAGCGCTTCCATCAGGTCGTCGCCGAGTGGCTCGAGTTTCGCCTCGCCGACCGCGCCGAAGATCAGTGCGAGCTCCTCGCCCAGCACTACGAAGACGGCGGGTCTCCGGCCCGCGCGGCCCACTACTACCTCCTCGCCGGGGACACGGCCCGCAGCCGTTATGCCAACGCGAAGGCTGCGGAGTACTACGAGCGCGGCCTCGATCTCCTCGGAGACACGAACCTCACCCGGCGCATCGACGCGCTGCACCACTGGGGTGACGTCCTACAGCTCGCCGGGGAGAACGACCAGGCCCTTTCGGCCTTCCGCGGCATGCTCGAAATCGCTTTCCATCTCGACATGAAAGCCAAGGGCGGGGCGGCCCACAACCGCATCGGCCGGGTCTACCGCGCCATCGGCCAACTCGACGAAGCCATGCGCCACCTGGGCACCGGCCACGCCCTCTTCGAGGCCGCGGGCGACGTGGCCGGCGTCGCGTCTTCCCTCGATGACGTCGGCAAGGTCCACTGGATGCGCGGCAACTACGACGCCGCCGAGCGCTTCATGAAGCAGGCCCTCGAGGTCCGCGGCAAGCTCGGGGACGCGCGTTCGATCGCCCTCAGCCAGAACAACCTCGGGCTGGTCTACCAGGACAGCGGCCGCTTCCAGGAGGCCCAGGTGGCGTTCCAGGAAGCCCTCGTGATGCGCCGGGAGATCGCGGACAAACCCGGCATCGCCCAGACCCTCAACAACCTCGGCACCATTCATCAGGACAGTGGTGACCACCAGCGCGCGATGAAGCTCTATCGAGAAGCGCTCCTGGTGGCATCCGAGGTCGGCGACCGCATGCGCGAGGCCGTCATCCTGACCAACCTCGGTGAGAGCGAATACCACCTCGGCAAACCCGCCGAGGCGATTCACGTCCTGAAGCAGGCCGAAGACATCTCGACCACCCTCGGCGACCGAATCCTCGAAGGCGAGATCCTCCGGGGCCTCGCCAAGGCCCACATGCTGGTCCACGACATCAAGGTCGCCCGGGAGTACGTCGCCCGGTCGGTTGCGCTCTTCGAGCAGGCCCGGGGCAAACCCTACCTGGGCATGGCCCTCCGAACTCAAGGCGAGATCCTGGCGGCGGCGGGGTGGGGCGGCGACGATCATCGCCTGGCCAAGGAGAGCTGGGACAGGTCCCTGCGCATCTTCGAAGACCTCGGCAACGAGGTCGAGCTGGCGAATACGTCCGAATCCTACGCGGCTTTCCTCGAGTCCAACCCCGAGGCGGCGACGGATCCGGTCCTCGCCCACGAGGCGATGGCCATGCGCGGTCGCGCCGACGAAATTCGCGAGCGCCTCCGGGCCAGCGAAGACTACGACCTGGCGCCCCTCGAGGGAGAGGCCACGATCGTCGAGTCCGAGTGAGTTCGAGCCGGTTCCCGTGACAGCGGGCGCCGGAGGGGCTAGTAGGGCGTCATCATGTCTCGCACGCTCAGGCGCGACCAGATCCCCGAGCCGGTGGTCGAGATCGTCCAGAAGCTTCGGGACGCCGGCTTCCGCGCGTGGGTCGTCGGCGGCTGCCTCCGGGACCTGCTCCTCGGCAAAGAGGTCTCCGACTGGGACATCGCCACGAGCGCCCTGCCCAAAGATGTCAAAGGCGTCTTCCGCCGGGTCATCCCGACAGGCATCGAACACGGCACGGTGACGGTGCTCTACGCCGGGGGCGCCTACGAGCTGACGACGCTCCGGGGGGAGGGGGCCTACAGCGACGGTCGGCGCCCGGACGAGGTGTTCTTCGTCGACGACATCGGTGAGGACCTCGCCCGCCGGGACTTCACGGTCAACGCCATCGCGTTCGACCCGACCGAGGGGATCCTGGTCGACCCCTACGGCGGCCTCGAGGACCTCGACCGACGGGTGATTCGAGCCGTCGGAGAGCCCGCCGAGCGCTTCGGAGAAGACGGGCTCCGGGTGCTTCGAGCCGCGCGCTTCGTCGCCACCCTCGAGTTCGAACTCGACCCGGCGACCGAGGCGGCGATCGGTGGGCAGCTCGATACCTTCGCCAAGGTCAGCAAAGAGCGGGTCCGGGACGAATGGCTCAAGACGATGAAGGCGAAGAGGCCCTCCCGGGCCTTCGAGGCGATGCGGCGCACCGGCATCCTCGGGGTCACCTGCCCGACGCTCCTCGAACAGGTCGGCTGCGAGCAGAACCAGTGGCACAACCACGACGTCTGGGGCCACACGATGGAGACCCTCGACGCGTCCGATGGCAAAGCCATCGACCGAATCGCCGCGCTGCTCCACGACATCGGCAAACCCGAGACCCGGGCCCACTCGGACAAGACCAACGACTGGACCTTTTACAACCACGAGCGCGTCGGCGCGAAGATGGCCGACCGGTGGCTGCGGAAGTATCGCTTCTCGAACGAAGAGCGCACCGACGTGGTGCACCTCATCCGTCATCACCTCATCTGCTACTCGCCCAAGTGGTCGGATGCCGCCGTGCGGCGCTTCCTGCGCCGAGTCGGGGCAGACCACGTCGGCCGGCTCCTCGCCCTCGGCCGGGCCGACGCCATCGGTAAGGGACGGCCGGTCGACGAAGAGATGAAGGCGCTGGCAGAGCTCGAGGGGCGCATCGAGGCCGTGCTCGCCGCGGGGGCCGCGCTCTCGACGCGGGACCTCCTCGTCAACGGCAAGGACGTCATGGAGCGCCTCGGGGTTCCCGGGGGGCCGGTCATCGGCCGGGTCCTCGGCGCGCTCCTCGACCAGGTCACGGAGGACCCCGCGCTCAACGACCGGGACCGGCTCCTCGCGATCATCGACGACCTCGGCCCCGCCGAGCTCCGAGCGCTGCAAGAGTCAAGAGAGGGAAAGCCGTGAGCGGCTTCGTGGATCTCCATTGCCATTACCTCCCCGCCATCGACGATGGGGTGAAGACCGCCGAAGAGGGCATCGCCCTCTGCCGAGGTCTCCGGAGCATCGGCTACGAGACCGCCGTCGCGACGCCGCACATCCGCACCGCCATGTTCGAAAACCGAAAAGCGGGCCTCGAGAAGGCGTTTTCGGAATTTGCCAGTCGCGCGAGCGACCTCGAAGGTATGCCGACCCTGGGCCTCGGAGCAGAGCACCACTTCGACGACATCGTCTGGGCCCTCTTCCAGGCCGACGAGGCGGTCCCATACCCCGGCGGGGCCGCGGCGCTGGTCGAGTTCCCCGAGCGCGCGATCCCCATGGGGGTGACCGACCGCTTCTTTCGCATGATGGTCAAAGGCCTTCGCCCGGTCCTCGCTCATCCCGAGCGCTACCAGGCCTTCTTCAAGAAGAGCGACGACATCGACCCGCTCCTCGACGTTGGGGCGTTACCGCTCCTCGACCTCATGTCCCTCACGGGCAAGTACGGACGAAAGCCGAAGAAGGCCGCCGAGCGCATGGTCGACGAGGGCGTCTACTATGCCGCGTGCTCCGACAGTCACCGCCCGTCGGACGTCGAAAAAGTCGCGAAGGCCATCGAGCGCCTGCGCAAACTCATCGGGGATGAAGAAGCGGAAGAGCTTCTCCGAGACAACCCGCGGCGGATCCTCGAAGGCCGGGTGGAGTAGACGATGGAGCAAGAGCAAAGTACCGAGAACGAGCCCAGTCTCGCGCGCAAGATATTGCCCAAGTTGGCTATCTCGCTGGTCCTCGGCGCGCTCTTCGCGTGGCTCGTTTCCCGCGGGGGCGTGCCCCTGATCCCCTCCGCGGCAGCCTTCGCGGCCGTCGATTGGCCCCTGGTCGCGGCCTATCCGCTCCTCCTCACGGTGACCCACTTCTTCCGGGCGAGCCGCTGGCGCTTCTTGATCGCCCCGGTCAAACACGTGCCCTTTAAAGACGTCATCGCCCTCAACTGGATAGGGTTCTTCGCCATCTTCGCGCTGCCCTTGCGTCTCGGCGAGGTCGCCCGCCCCGCGCTCACCAAGATGCGCAGCGGGATCAGCATCTCCGCCGGCGTTGGCACCGTCGCCGTCGAGCGGGTCACCGACGGCCTCGTCACCAGCATCTGTGTCGCCTGGGCGCTCTTTGCCCTGCCGATGCTGCCCACCGACGACAAGCTCGCCAGGGCCCTGCCGTTTTACGGGTACCTGGCGCTCACGGTATTCATAAGTGCTTTCATCGCCATCGGCCTCTTCCTCTGGCAGCGCGAGCTGGCGACGAAGCTCACCAAGTGGGGCGTCGGCCTGGTTTCGAAGCGCCTCGGAGAGGTCCTCGCGTCGAAGGTCGGGGGCATCGCCGACGGGATGCGCTCCGTCGGCGAGCCGAAGCTCTTCGCCGGGTTCACCATCGAGACTCTCATCTACTGGGGGACGAACGCCGCCGGCATGTGGCTCCTCGGCGTCGCCGCGGGCCTGCCGATGACCTTCGCCCACGCCGTCGCGGTGATGGGCATCCTCGCCATCGGCATCCTCTTGCCCGCGGGCCCGGGGCTCTTCGGCAACTTCCAGCTCTCGGTTTCGGTCGCCCTGAAGCTCTACTTCGCCGCCGAGCTCATCGGGGAGCAGGGGGCCGTCTACATCTTCCTGCTCTACAGCATCCAGGCCATCTTCATCGTCGGCGTCGGTATCATCCCCCTCTACGTGATGCACATCCCGATGAGCGCGCTGCTGAAGGTCACCCCCGACGCGGTCCCAGAGGTCCCGGACCAGGCGGCGGACGGGTAGAAAAGTTGGCTCCCAGGGGGGACGGGCGTAGCGTCGATTCATGCGGCGGTTTGCCCACGTTTCCGTCTTCTTCGCCGGCCTTTTGTTTCTGGCGATGTCGGTGCTTCCGAACTCGGCCCAGGCGCGGAAAGAGACGGATCACCGCTACCACTACGAGCAGGTCTGGAGCGCGGCGGTTCGCCTCGTTCGGGTCGACCTGCGCTATCCCATCGAGGACCAAGACGCCTCGATAGGTTACGTGCTCTTCCAGTACCAGAGCCGGGGACAGTCCTATCCGGGGAGCATCGAGCTGGTCCGCACTCAGGTCGAGGGCGTCGAATACGTGCGCACGGTCGTACAGATCCCGGCCATGCCCACCTACGTCGAGCAGATCATCCTCGACCGCCTCGACCGCAAGCTGCGCGCCGAGTTCGGAGCGCCGCCGGAGCGGCCCCGACGCGAACGCAGGCGTCGGGGCCGGGGCGGTGATGATGACGACGAGGACGAGGACGGCGACGACGACGACGACGGTCAAGAAGACGGCGACCAAGCCGACCCGGACGGCGACCGCCGGCGGAATGGCAACCGCAGCGGCCGGCGCGGCTGAAGCCCCCGTAGCCTTCGATTGACCCGGGACCGGGGTAACGTAGTATCCCGCCCTCGATGGGATTGCTCGTTCAGAAGTACGGGGGCACCAGCGTCGGTAGCCTCGAGCGCATCATGCGCGTCGCGCGCCGGGTCGCGGCGAGTCGGGCCGCGGGCAACGACGTCATCGTCGTCGTCAGCGCGATCGGCGGCGAGACCGACCGCTTGCTCGAGCTGGGCCGAGAGGCGGCGCCGGGGGCGGAGCCGAGCCAGCGCGAGATGGATGTCCTGGTGTCGACCGGCGAGCAGGTGAGCGCCGCGCTCTTGTCCATCTGCCTCAACGACATGGGCACACCGGCCCGGTCCATGATGGGCCACCAGGCCCGCATCATGACCGAGGGGCCCCATACGAAGGCGCGCATACGCTCGATCGAAGGTTCGAAGCTCGCCGAGACCATCGCGGCGGGGCAGGTTGCCGTCGTCGCGGGTTTCCAAGGCATCGACCCCGACGGCAACATCACCACCCTCGGCCGCGGTGGGTCCGACACCACTGCCGTCGCCATCGCCGCCGCCGCTCGGGCCACGGCGTGTGAAATCTATACCGACGTCGACGGGGTCTACACGGCGGACCCGAACGTCTGCCCGAACGCCAAGAAGATCAGTCGCATCAGCTACGAAGAGATGCTCGAGCTCGCCTCCCTCGGGGCAAAGGTCCTGCAGATTCGCAGTGTGGAGGTCGCTATGAAGTACGCCGTGCCGATTCACGTTCGTTCCAGCTTCAAAGAAGACGAGGGCACCTGGGTCGTCGGCGAAGAGACCTCCCTCGAGTCCGTCGTCGTCGCCGGGGTCACCTCGGACAAGAACGAGACGAAGGTCACCGTGCGCTCGGTGACCGACGCCCCGGGGATGGTCGCGGGGATCTTCGAGCCCCTCGCGGCCGAGAGCATCTCCGTCGACATGATCATCCAGAACGTCTCCGAGGAAGGCACGACAGACCTCACCTTCACCGTGAAGGGAGGCGACGTCGCGGCCGCGAAGAAGATCGTCGAGGGCATGCTCCCGGAGCTCGGGGCCAAGGCGGTCATCGTCGACGAGGACGTGGTCAAGGTCTCCATCGTCGGCCTCGGCATGCGCAGCCACGCCGGCGTCGCCGCCAAAATGTTCCGGGTCCTCGCCGAGGAGCGCATCAACATCCAGGCGATCACCACCAGCGAGATCAAGGTCAGCTGTTTGATCGAGGCGAAGTACGCCGAGCTCGCCGTCCGCGCCCTTCACGACGCCTTCGATCTGGGCACCTGACGCAACCCGCGCAGCGGATCCCCGATAAGGGGCCGTGCACGATAGCTTTCGGTCGAAGATCACCCGTGAGGAGCGGGGAGGGCGGGCCCTCGCCGTGGTGGCGACAGTCGTCGCGCTCTTGGCCCTCGCCCACGTTGGGGCCCAGGAACTCGACCTAGACACCTCGGAGCCGGTCGGCATCGGGCGCCACCGGGGAGCTCCGGGGCGGGAGCCGGCCCGATCGGCGCAAATTCCGTCGGTGCCTTCGGCCGGTGCCGCGGCGCTGCGGGACGGCGAAGCCCTCGACCTCAACTCGGCCACCGAGGCCGATTTGACCCTGCTCCCGGGCATCGGGCCGGCCATCGCGGGGCGGATCGTGGCCCACCGTGATGCCCAGGGGCCATTTCAGACCGTCGCGGGGCTCGAAGCGGTCCGCGGCGTGGGGCCCCGGACCCGGGCCCGCATCGAGCCCCTGGTCACCGTCGGCGGCCGTTCAGAGTGAGCCGCGGGCGGGACCGCCAACCATCGGCCTTGCGTGGGGCCCTCCAGGCGGCTATCCCCCACAATCGCGGTCATCGCCCCTCGGAGGACTTTTTCATGCGCTTTGGTATGTTTTCTTCACTTCTCGCCCTCGCTTTGGTGCTCAGCGGTTGTCCGGACGATCCCGATCGCCCGCCGGCAGACTCTGGCCCCGGCACCGACACCGGCACGCCGGTAGACTCGGGCCCCGGCACCGACACGGGCATGCCCCCCCGGGACGCGGGCGACTGCACGCCGACCGCCGACACCGAGAGCGGCGACCTCTGCGGCAACAGCGTCGACGACGACTGCGACGGCTTCGCCGACTGCATGGACTTCAGCTGCACCGGCGCCACGGGCTGCCCCCCCGCAGAGAACTCGAACCCCGCCTGCTCCGACGGCCTCGACAACGACGGCGACGGATTCACGGACTGCATGGACAACGGCTGCATGGACTTCCGTGTCTGCATGGACCCCAGCTGTGAGCGCGCCGACGATGAAGCCTGCGTCGCGGCGGACTCTTGCTCGAACATGACGGACGACGACAGCGACGGTTTCATCGACTGCCTCGACGACGACTGCAAGGTCCGGGACGCCAGCTGCGGCGACACGCCCCTCGAGCAGTCCAACGCGGCCTGCTCGGACGGCATGGACAACGACGGCGACGGCGACACGGACTGCGACGACACGCGCTGCCAGGCCGAGGGAATCGTCGTTTGTGACGGGACCACCCCGGTGACCGTCGCCCCCGGCGACTACGCCGCCCGCTCCGACGCCGAGTGCGGCGACACGGTGGACAACGACGCTGACGACCACACGGACTGCGACGACTTCAGCTGCAGCCAGAACCCCGACGTGACCGTCTGCGGCGGTGAAAACACCGACGCGACCTGCTCCGATGGCATCGACAACAACGGAAACACCTTCATCGACTGCCGCGACTTCAGCTGCAGCCAGAACCCCTTCGTCACGGTCTGCGAGAACAGCTTCGAGCGTTGCTCCGACGGCCTCGACAACGACGGCAACGGCTTCGCCGACTGCGCCGAGTTCAGCTGCAACCCGCCCGAGGGGAGCTCCGGCAACCCCAGCCCCGCCTGCTACTAATCGCGCCCACTCACGCCATTCGCCGGCTTACCTCCTCGGCGCCTCCCTGCGACGTACCTTTGGTACGCCTCAGTCGGCGCCTGCGGGGGCGCTCGGCGACTGACGCAAGTGGACACGATTAGCTCCACTTGCGTCAGCTGGTGCTTCGCACACCGTATGAAAAGCCCCCACCGCAAACGCGGCGGGGGCTTCTTCTTTGGCGCCGGCAATCCCGGCTCCGGTCGACTGACGTCGCCCTGTCGCCTTCTCGCCGACGGGGACGCGAGGTTGCTTAATTGTCTTATGGCCGCCGCCTGCGAGGGCGCCCTCTACAGATCGAAGAGCCAGCTCACGCGGAGCGTAGTGGCGATGTAGACGGGCTCGACCCGGCCCTCGGCGAGGGTGATGGGGAGGAAGTGGGGGCGGATGTCGAGGCCGATGAGCCAAGATCGGTTCAAGAGGTACTCGGCGCCGACGGTCACGTGGAAGCCGAGCTCGAGGCCCGCCGAGCCCTGGTAGCCCGTCAGGATGCCGTCGATGCCGAGGCCGAAGTAGGGGACGACGCGCACGATATCGATGAGGTAGAGGGCCTCGATGCCGAAGAGGCCCACGTGCATGGGGTCGTCCCCGGGATGGATGGCGTAGTCGGCGTGGGCTCGGAGGGCGAATTGGTCCCCGAGGCCTATCCCGAACTCGAGGCCCACGAGGGCTCCATGCTGGGGCAGATCGGTATCCGTGATGGCTACGACCCCATATCCAGCCTCGACGCCGAGGGTGGCCTGGCCCTCGTAGGCCGCCGCCCGAGGGGCTGGGACGGCGCTATAGCTGGCTCCGAGGGTCAGCAGGCAGAGAAGAGCGGGAAGGGCGCGGCGCACCCCTCCGAGATACCACAAGCCAGGCCCCTCCCGTGCGTTGACGGAGGCCGG
>QMMC01000256.1 GCA_003647065.1 Deltaproteobacteria bacterium
ACACGAGAACGGGAACGAAAACGGGAACGGGAACGGGAACGGGAACGGGAACGGGAACGGGAACGGGAACGGGAACGGGAACGGGAACGGGAACGGGAAGGGCGCAGCACTACCGGCGCCGCTACGGTCGACCTGTCGGCTCTGCACGCCTCCGGCGCGCTCCCGCCTCGGGCCGCCTACGCGGCGCCTTCTTGTTGAGCCCCTCCCCCGCTCACATTCACCAATAATTTCGCAACGAGATCCCCCCTTGGTAGCGTCCCCCAATGCGCCCGGCCGCCCCCTCCCTCGCCCTCCTGGCGACCCTCTGCGCCTTGGCCTCCCCGGCCCCGGCCCGGGCCTGGACCGAGGCGAACGTCGAGGCCGTCACCGCCCACGTCGACGTCGATGAAAACGGCAGTGCCCTCGTCGGCCTCGTCCTCACGGTGCACATCCACGGCGGCTGGCTCGAGGGCCTCGACCTCGAAGGCCTCGACCCGGATATCGCCCTCATCGCGGACAAACCCCCTTCCGCCGTCTCGGTCGACGACCCGAATCAAAAGTGGAGTCTCACAGCGAGGCCCCGGGACGACGGCGGGCTCCGGCTCTCCTTTCCTCGCCGCGCGTCGCCGCGCAGGGGACGCATCCGCATCAGCCTCGCCTATACGACGAACCTCAGCGGCCGAGGCGCCCAGCCGATCGAAGACGAGCGTGTGCGCATTTCGTGGAGCCTCCCCGGGTGGCGCTCGGGCCTCGAAAGCGTCGTCGTCGCGCTCACGACGCCCGCCGGCGCATCCGCCGGCCCCGAGATGAGCGAAGGCGCCAACGCCGCCGACGAGATCACCGAGCACGACGGGGGCGCCGTGACGACCCACGTCTTTCGCCGGCTGCACTTGCCACGCACGATCCCCTGGACCGTATCGGTAGAGCTGCCCGCCGAGGTGATGGCGCCCGCCCTCCGGGGCCCTCAGATGATTCGCCCGGACCGGGCGGCCGGTCTCGGCGACGGTGAACCCGGGAGCCCGGTGATCCCCTTCATCTTCCTCGCCCTCCCCCTCCTCGCGGCTCTCGGCAGCCGACTCTCCTTCGATGCCGCGGCGCGCCGCAGGGGTCTCGTCCCCCGCCCGGTGATTCCCGGCCCGGGGTGGCTCGCGGTCCCGGCGATGCTCGGCCTCGGCGCCCTAGCCCACCGCGCCGCCATCGACCAACCCGCCGTCACCCTGGCGCTCCTCGCCGCCGGTACGGCGCTGAGCCTCCAGCGCACGCCGGTCCGATTGCAAGGCCCCGTCGCCTCTGCCCTCGGGCCAGTAGCCCCGGACCACGTGCGCGCAGCCCGACGCGCGGGACGTTGGGCCCACGTGCTCGGCTCGCCCCTCCTCGACATCACGACGTTCGGGGGCGCGGCGCTCTTCTTTGCCCTCGCCGCAGCGGCGGTGACCTTCGGCGAAGGAGCCCAGGGCCTCCCGCCGGCGACCGTCGGTATGCTCTTCCTGATACTCCTCCCGTTCGCCCTCGCCACCCGCTGGCACTTGCCCAAGACCGACGGGGCCAAACTCCTCGAGCTCCGGGCCCTCGCTTGCTCTCTCGGCGACATCGGCCCGGCCGCGCTCTCTCTTTCGTGGGCACCCGACGGCGCCCGGCTATGCATCGCCCCGAGCTGTCCCCCCGAGGGGCTGCTCCGGTACGAACTCGTCATGGTCGACTCGCCCACTCTCGGCGGATTCGAGAGCGTCCTCGGTCTGCTCATCGTCACCGAGGACGGATCCGAGGCCGAGGGGCGCGCCTCGCGCCTCGATCTCGGGGAAGCCCGTGACGATGGCCAAGGTCGACGAACTCGTCTCGTGCACCTGGCGCACCTGGGACCCGAGGTCACGGCGCCGCTCCGGCGACTCAACTGCGCGATCAACAGCGAGCGCGCGGTCGCCGCCCCCGCCGCAGACGAGTCACTCTCTGTCGCCGCGTGAGGCCGGCAGTCGGCTGAGCAGCCGGGTGAGCATGCCGACCTTCTCGGGGTCCGTCTGCTCTTCCATCGCGAGCTCGACGGCGGTTCTTGCTTCGGACCCGAAGGCATGCACGATGAGATCCGCCGCGGGCTCAGCGACGGTCGGACTCTGGGCCATGCGCAGGAGGTCCGGAAGCATGCGCCGGTCGCCTCGGGCCGAATGATCGATGGCCACGACGCGCTCATAGCGGTCCACCGCGTCGCGGAAGTAGGCGATGTCGACGAAGTGGTGGGCTAGGATGAGCGACGCGCGAGCATCTCCTGGCATGGTGCGCTGGAGCCGCCCGACATTTCGGCGGTCCCGGGCGCTCAGGCCCTGGCCCTGACGCACCCGTCGATGGAAGCGGCGGAGCCCCTCGGGCAGGGGCTGGTCAAAGGGGTCTCGGGCGAGAGGCCAAGCATCCGCATCATCGACGAGGGCCTCCGGGTCGTCGTCTAGCCCGTCATCTTCGAAATCGTCCTCGATGTCATCGCCGGCGTTCGCCGCGGGGTCCAGGCTCGGCGCCGGGTCGGGATCTGCCCCGGGGTTCCGGGGGTCCTCGAGCATCGGTAGCGCCGGGTCGATGACGGCCTCGTCCTCGGCGGTCTCGCCAGCGCCGTCGTCTGGAGAGCCGAAGAGCAAGACCGCAGCGAAGCCGAGGAGAATGACCCCGAGGCCCACGGCCGCGATGGGAAGCACGCGCTCGAGGGAAAGCCCGGCCCGCAAAGGCCCTTCGCCGGAGCCGTCCGCGGCCATGGTGACCTGCTCGTCTCGCGGAGACGAAGGACGAGAAACCTCCCGCGAGGACCGATCCGCGTCGAAGGTCGCCGGGGTCTCCGGCAATGCGTCGAGGGCCGCGAGCATCTCGGCCGCATCGGCGAAGCGGTCGCTGCGCTCCTTTTGCATCGCGGTGTTGAGCAAGGCGTTGAGCTCGGGGCTGAGGCTCAGCCCGGGGCGCCACTCCTCCGGGTCGGGCATCGGCGTGAGCAAATGCGCGCGCAGCATCTCGGCCCGAGCGGAGGCCTCGAAGGGATAGCGCCCGGTGAGAATCTCGAAGAGCACGACCCCGGCCGAGTACACGTCCGCTCGCACATCGACGCTCGCGCCGGTCGCCTGCTCCGGAGGCATGTACGCCGGGGTGCCGAGGATGGTCCCGCTCTTGGTCAGCGTGGGTTCCCCGACGCCGTCTCCGGTGGTGAAGATCTTGGCGAGGCCGAAGTCGAGGATCTTCACATGGTTCGGTGCGTCGGGGAGCGCTTGGAGAAATACGTTCGCGGCTTTCAAGTCCCGGTGGACGATGCCTTTGTCGTGAGCGAAGGCGAGGCCCCGGAGAATCTGCCGCTGGATCTCAATCGCGTCTTCGATCGGCGGCGGACCGTCGTCGTCGATCAGGTCGGCGAGAGTGCGACCTTCGAGGAGCTCCATCACCAGGTACGGTGTGCCGTCGGAGATGCCGTAGTCGTTCACGGAAACCACGTTGGGGTGGCTCAGGGCAGAGAGGGCCTGCCCCTCCCTCTCGAAGCGCCGGCGCAGTTCATCGATGTTGCCCAGGCGTTCGTGGAGGACCTTGACGGCCACCGGCCGCTGGAGCTTGAGGTGTTCGGCCCGGTAGACGACGCCCACGCCTCCGGTGCCGAGCACGTCCTCGATGCGATATCGCCCGTCGAGGACCGTACCAATGAATTCGTTGGCGTCCCAAGTCGGCGACTCGGCGGCCCCCGCGGTGGAGCTGCGCGGCATGGCTCGCATGATAGCAAAATGCGGGCAAAGAGCAGACGCCTGTCGATCTGGCGCGAGAACTTCGCGATCAGCGGGGATTTTCGTCCGCGAGCACCGATCGAAGCAGGTCCGGCCGGTCGCTCATGACCGCATCGACCCCCAGACCGAACAGGCGGCGCATCTCTGCCCGGTCGTCGATGGTCCAGACGTGAACCTGGATACCGTGGCGCCGGGCGGCGGCGACGAAACGGCGGTCGACGACCGTGAGGGGGCCCTGGTGCGGTGGAACCTGGAGCGCTTCGAAGTCGTAGCTGCGCACCCGGTCGAGGCCAACGCGGCTCGCGAGCCAGAAATCCAAGACCCCCCGGACGCCGGGGCTCGTGGGCACCCGGCCCCGGGCAAGGGCACGAAAGGCTCGTCCGTGCCCGTCATCCGCGCACCCGACCAGCACGCGATCGTGGATTTGCCGTTCTTCGATGAACCGCCAGAGCGGGCGCGCCATCTCGTGCTTCATCTCGAGGTTGAAGAAGGTGTCCGGGAAGCGCGCGAGGGCTTCGTCGAGGGTGGGTACCTCGACGCCCCGACCGCGGTGCGGATGGCCGCCGCCGAGGGATACGAATCGATGACCCGCGTCGAGGCCTTTGACCTCGGCGAGGGTCATCTCGCGGATCGCCCCCGCGCCGTCCGTCGTGCGCCCGACGTCGGGGTCGTGGAAGATGACGAAGACGCCGTCCCGGGTGAGGTGGAGATCGGTCTCGATGTGATCGAAGCCGAGGAGCACCGCGGCCTCGAAGGCCAGGAGAGTATTCTCCGGATGAAGCGCAGACCCACCGCGGTGAGCGAAACCAAAAGGCCGCACGACGTCGAGGTAGGGATAACGCCCCCGGGCCTCAGCGCGCATCAGCGAATCCTCACCGGCAGTTGATGTCGGACGTTTCGAACACCGCCGCGTCCATTTCGGGAAACCCCGAGGGGTCCGTCGCGTCCCGGTGAGCATAGGGCAGGCGCACGGTGACGACGCTCTGGCCACATACGTCGGCGTCGATGTTCGCAGCGGGGCTCGTGCCCATGTAGGTCACCGACTCGCTCTCCCCGGGGCTGAGGGTGCCGTCGAAGGCGGGGGGCCGGTCGAGGTTCACCGGGTGCCCGAGGTCCGCCGTGAGAATCTCGACCCGCGTCGCTTCGAAGGTGCGCGCCCCCTGGGCGTGGTCCCCGACCCGAAAGTCGACTTCGACCATGACCGACGCCGCGGCGTCCGCACCGGTGCCGGCGATCGTGACCGTCGCGCTCGAAATCTCGGCGGCGACGCCGAGCTCCGTGTCGATGCTGCAACCGGCGACGAGCGCCAACGAAAAGAAGACGAGTGCGAGCGCGAGCGCCCGCTTCACGCCTTCATCGCCGCCACGCGGCTCTCGAGGTGCGGCAAGATCCGATCGATGGTCTTGGTCTCGCGGTACACGTCGTCGTCATCGAGCTCGAAGTCGGTGACGGCTTCCTGAACAGCGCCGTAGAGCCAATACCCGCCGTCTCCCTCGATGCTGTCCTTGGGCTCGTGGCCCTGGTGGTTCAGCTTCGAGCAGCCATCGACCGCATGGTCGAGGACCGTGAGCAGCTCGCCGAGATACTCCCGGATGACCGCGAGTTGGTCGTCGAGGGTCTCGAAGAGCTCGGGCTGGTCCTCGCGCTGCTTGCCCATCGCAATCGGGTTGGTCTTCTCGACCCGCTCGAGAGCGAGGCGCATCACCAGCACGTCATCGACGTGGGCGAGTATGCCGCGTTGCCCAGGAATCGCGTTGTGCCCCGAGATGATGTGGATGAGCGCCCCCGCTAGGAGCACCCGTCCCTCTTCATCGATCTCGGGATCCTCCACGATCCGGAAAACTGCCTTCATGTCCTGCGGTAGCGAGATAATTCCCTCGCTCACCACTTCTCGAAACCTATCCTTAGCCATCGCCTCGTCTTCGTCTGGGGTGGTTTACGGGAGTGTAACCTATTGGGGAATCAGTTCGCGTCCGGCGGGACAGGCGACTTCGACGCCCGTCGGGCCGCCCTCGGACTCGATGATCTTGAACTCGACGCGACGGTTCTGCTCCCAGGCCGTCGCGTTGCTGCGGGGGTTGACCGGGCAACGCTCACCGTAGCCGCCGGAGCGCATGCGCTCGCGGCTAACGCCACGCTGGACGAGGGCCTCGACCACCGACGCCGCGCGGTCGCGGGTCAGTCGAATGTTGTACTCGTCGCTCGACCGCTCATCGGCGTGACCCTGAATCTCGATTAGGGTGATCTGTGGGTTGCCGTTGAGAGTGGCCCCGACCGCATCGATGATGGGGAAGGAGCGCTGCTGGATGACCGCGCTGTCGGTCTCGAACATGATCTTTTCGAGGATGACGATCTGGTTTTCTTCGATGACGACCGAACCACGGTCCGGGCAGCCGTCTTCGTCCTCGAAGCCGTTGTAGGTCTCGGGGTCGTTCGGGCACGAGTCGTCGACGTCGAGGATGCGGTCCTGGTCGTTGTCTGGGTCCGGGCAGCCGTCCTCGTCCTCGAAGTTGTCGCGGTCTTCGGCCTCGTTCGGGCAGAGGTCGTCGACGTCGAGGATGCCGTCCTGGTCGTTGTCCGGGTCCGGGCAGCCGTCCTCGTCCTGGAAGCCGTCACGGTCTTCGGGGTCGTCGGGGCACTGGTCGACCTCGTCGAGGATGCCGTCGCCGTCGCGGTCGCCTTCGCTGCCCTCGGGGCAGCCGTCTTCGTCGGCGTCGCCGTCGCGGTCCTCGGGGACCAGGGGGCACTCGTCGTCGACGTCGAGGATGCCGTCGCGGTCGTTGTCCGGGTCGGGACAGCCGTCTTCGTCGGCGAAGTTGTCGAAGTCTTCGGGCTCATCCGGGCACTGGTCGAAGTCGTCCTTCAGGCCATCGCCATCGCGGTCGCCGATCGAAGGCTCGAAGATGAAGCCGAGCATCGCTCGGACGTCGGCGGTCTGGAAGCCGCCGGAGTCGGTGGCGATGTTCGGGATGCCGACACCGCCGCCGAGGACCAGGTAGCTGTTGCGCTCGACGAAGATCTTGAGGCCGAGGAGGGCTTCGAGGTTGAAGCCCTCAGCGTGGAAAGCATTGAGGGACTGAGTGCCGTAGATGTCGAGGGCGATCTCGACGGCGCTCGCGACGCGGAAGCCGGCGCCGAAGCCGAAGGTGAGCAGGTGGCCGTACTCGGTGTCCACGCCGGGCTGCGCCGGGTCCATCATGGCGCCGAGAGCGTTCATGCCGCCCATCCCGTCGCCCGTCGGAACCGTGCGGCCGCCGACCGGGACGGTCGCGGCGTCGGTGAAGTTGAGGCGAAGACCGAGGTTGAGGGCGAGGCGGATGGCCCGCACCGGACGCATCTCGGCGGCGAGGATCGGCCAGATGGCGAAGCCGTCTCCAGCGAACTCCGAGGGGCTCCCCGACGGCAGCTCGAGGAGCAGCAAACCGCCGAGACCGATCGGGTCACGCTCGACGCGGGTGAAGCGGAACTTACCGTGGAGGGTGATGTCCCCGAGGCCCTGGTAGGTCATGCCGCCGTCATCGGCGGTGTTGAAGCCGGTGCCTCCCGGGATCGACTGGTTCGGCCCGCTGATGACCTGAACGGGCAGTTGCATGCCGACCACAGCGAAGTTGGCCAAGCCCAGGTTGAACTGGAGCGTGCCGGTGAAGAACGAATCGACGACGTGGGTGGTGCGCTCTTCGCTACCGATGGGCACGGACTCGTCGTTGACGAACCCGTCGACCGGCAAGATTCCGAAACCGGCGTCGAGGACTAGGCCGAAGCTGAAGTCGAGGTGGCCGAGGATGTCCGTACCGTTGGTACTCAGGATCCCCTTGCTGTCGACGGCCGGGCGGAAGAGATGGAGGTCCATGCCTCGATCCCCATTGAGGCGGGCGCTCGTGGCCTGAGCCTGTACCGCACCTGGCGACATCGCCAACCAGCCGATGGTCACGGCAAGGGCGCCCAGGGCGCCAAACCGACGGAACATTCTTCGTCTCCTCATGGAAAATTCAGCGTTTCCGCTGCTCGCGAGTTACCACGGACCCGGATTCATGGTCAACGTTGAGGCTCGGTCGATGCACGGGCCCAGACACGAAGTGCCCCCCGATGGAGACTGCCCGGGAGCCGCCCTCAAGGACACTGGCGCTCGAGGTATTGCCCGTAGATGCGGGCCTCGCGGCTGGAAGGATGACGGTTCACGAGGTCCCGGGTCAGCGAGCACGCTCGCCCGCGCTGCTGGGTTTCCCGGTACGCGTTGATAACGGCGCCGTATTCGCGGGGCGACCGCGGATTGCGCAGATTGCGCAGGATGCATCCGTTGTAGTTGTTATCCGACGCACAATCGAGGAGTGGATTGCCCAGGCTCATGCCCGCCGCCATCGTGACCACCATCGCTGGAGTCATCGTCATCACGGGGCTCATCATGCCGCGGGGGCGGTTCCGGTCACGGGGGCGATCCCGCGGGGTTTGTACGGCCACCACCGGGGGCGCCGCTCCTGCGGCGGCCGCCTGAGCCATGATCTGTTGGGCGGCCTCGCGGTGCTCAGGGGCCATGCCCTCGGTATTGTCCACGAGCGAAGCGAGGTTGGTGGCGCCGTTTGCATCGCCGGCGGTCAGCGCCGCCCGGGCCTCAGGCAGTTTCTGTCGGGCGAAGGCGTCATTGGCCCGGGCCACCTCCGGCTCGCTCCGGAAGGGGCTGTCGGTCGCGAGGCCACCGAACTGCATGGCGGCTTCGTCGATGTTGTTTTCGTTGAGAGCCGTGCGACCCAGGTCGAAGATGTCGGACTCGTCCTTCAACCTCTGGGCATCCTCCTGGCAGCTGGCCGCCGCGGGATCGCTGGGACTGGCTTCGACGGCCGCCCCCGCATGGGCGAGGGCGCCATCGGCGTCACGACGCTCGATGGCCGAGCGGCACTCGGCGACGCTGCGCTCGATGTCGGCACCCGCCGCGGGCTCGATGCCGTCGCCAGAGATGGTGGTGATTTGGGTCGTCGTATCTTCGTCGCCGCCGCTGAGGGCAACGACCCCTGCGACCACGACCGCGAGGACGATGATGCCAACGGCAGCGAGGATCGGTGTCTTGGAAACCGGCGCGGGGAGATCGAGCGACTCCATCTGAACCGTCGCGTCGTGATCGAAGACGTAGGTCTCGCCTTCTCCGACGTAACGGAAGCTGACCTGCCCAAGTTCGACGACGTCACCGGGGGAGAGCGGAGCCTCTTCGATGTCCTGGCCATTGAGGCGCAGGCCGTTCGCGCTGCCGAGGTCGACGAGGCGGAAAGAATTTCCCTCGCGAACGATCTCGGCGTGCTCGCGTGAAATGGAACGGTGGTTCACCCAGATGGGCAGATCTTCGGCGCGCCCGATACGCTGACGCTCACGCGAGAGGGCGAACTCGGCGCCCGGCGCCGGAGGCGTCAACATCACGAGGCGCGCCGGGGGGCGCGGCTCATCGGGGGCAGCGATCATCGCCGTCGCGGCTTCCGGAGCAGCGGCGTCCGTCGGCACCGACGCCGTCGGGGCCTCCGCGATGGCGTCGGACTGGAGGGCGAGTTGATAGTCGCCGATGCCGAGCTGGTCGCCGGCCTTGAGGTTGACCCGGCCGTCGATCTTGCGGCCGTTGACCTTGACGCCGTTGTACGAGTTCAGGTCCTCGACGACGAAGGCACCGTTGGCCTTGAGCAGCTTGGCGTGCTTGCGCGAGACGTTCCGCTCGGTGAGGCGGATGGTATTCCCCTCTTTCCGTCCGATGGAGACTTCTTCGCGGACGAGCGGCACGACCGTGGTCTTGCCCTCATCATCCGATATGACGAGCTTAAACATCCCGTCTATGTACCCAATCTCGCACGGTTTTACGGTCGCCGTCGCAGGATGTTATCGACCCCCCGACTGGTGTCAACGCCCACGTGGGCCTCATCCTACACGATCACTCATGGTCCATGCATAGACCCTTCTGATCGACGAAGCCTTTGGCCGCCTCGAAACCCCTACACCTTCGTGCCACTCTGCCTGCTGTGGCCCCCCCCGACGCCGCCTCGAAAAGCCCATCGTGGGCCGTCATTTTTCTGCTTCTGGCCGCCCTCGGTGCCTGCGGCGACGATCCTGCCCCCCTTCCGCCGGTCCTCGACAGCGGAATCTTCAACCCCGACGCCGCTACGGACAGCGGCGGCGGCGGGACACCCCGCCCCGATGGGGGAGCCCGTCTCCCGCCAGCAGATATCGAGGTCACCCTGCCCTACGAGGGGGCGGAAGCCGAGGTGTCCCTCACCGTCACGGCGGACGCTGCGAAGGTCGATATCCACCTCTCGGTGGATACGACGGGGAGCTTTTCGCAGGAGATCGACCGGATCCAGAGCGAGCTCCTCGAGCGGGTGCTACCGCCAATTCGGGACCGGGTGGGCGACGTCGGCATCGGCGTGAGTCGCTTCGAGGACTTCCCCGTGCTTCCTTATGGGAGCCCAACCGATGCCCCCTTCACCCTGCTCTCGGGTATCACCACTTCCGAATCCCGGGTCGGCGCAGCGATTGCCCGCCTCGACGACCCCCTCGGCTTCGGCGGCGACGGCCCCGAGGCGAGCGCCGAAGCCCTCTATCAAATCGCGACCGGCGAGGGCTTCACCGCCAACGGGACCCGCTACGTCGAAGCCTACTCCGGGCGCAGCGCCCCGGGGGGCGGAGACCTCGGAGGGGTCGGCTTCCGGGACGACTCGCTCCGGGCCATCG
Organism: Deltaproteobacteria bacterium; assembly: GCA_003647065.1. Taxonomy (GTDB): domain Bacteria; phylum Myxococcota_A; class Polyangia; order Polyangiales; family B10-G4; genus B10-G4. The sequence goes on from QMMC01000256.1 coordinate 10,419, forward strand.
TCCACATCACCGA
>QMMC01000257.1 GCA_003647065.1 Deltaproteobacteria bacterium
CAGCGGCGTCGAGGACGGGGGCACCGACAGCGGCGTCGAGGACGGGGGCACCGACAGCGGCGTCGAGGACGGGGGCACCGATGGCGGCGTCGACGACGGCGGCACCGATGGCGGCGTCGAGGACGGGGGCACCGATGGCGGCATCGAAGATGGCGGCCTCGATGGCAGCGCCGGCGATGGCGGCACCGATGGCGGCATGGACGGCGGCATGGACGGCGGCATGGACGGTAGTGTCGAAGATGGCGGTGCCGACGGTGGCGGCGACGCGTCGGTTGACGGAAGCACCCCTGATGCCGGGCCGGTCTGCGGCAACGGAGTGATGGAGGGTGCCGAGGAATGCGACGATGGCAACCTCCTCGAAGACGACGGCTGTAGCCCCCTGTGTGTCATCGAGACGGGCTTCGGCATCGGGACCGACGGCGACCTCGTCATCTCTTCGGGGGGCGCGATCCCCCTCGTCTCGGCCCAAGTGGTCTCCGCGACCGCAGGCGCCTTTACCGCCACCATCACTCTCGCAACACAAAACGGGACGCTTGCCGTCGGGGACAAGGTGATCTTGCATCAGACTCGCCATACGACCGGCGATTCGGGGTACTTCGAGTACGCACGCATCGCGGATGTGACCGGGGACGTCATCACCTTCGAGCACGCCCTCGCACGCAGCTACGTAAGCACGGGCCGGACGCGGGCGCAGATGGTCAAGGTGCACGAGTATCGCAACGTCACGGTGTCCGCCGACCTCTACGCCGCCAACTGGAACAACCGTGGAGAACAGGGCGGGATCCTCGCCTTCGACGCCCAGGGCACGATCACCATCGAGTCCGGTGGACGGCTGATGATGAGCGGTCGCGGATTCCATGGTCACGGGGAGAGCTGTCCGCTCTTCCAGTGCATCCCGGGCGCGACGGGCGAGTCCTACCGCGGCCCTGGTGGCTCGTGGACGATGGCGAACGGCAGCGGCGGGGGGGCCGGCGGGGTCGGTGACGACGGCGCCGGGGGCGGCGGCGGTGGCAACGGGACCGCGGGCCAGGCGGGCTCCGACGGCGTCTGCGCCGGGCTCGCGGTCTGTGATGACTCGTGCCCGATTCCCGGGGGTGAGGGCGGCCTCATCTCCCCGGGGACTATCGCCACGGAGCTCTTCTTCGGCGGCGGCGGCGGAATGGGCGGTACCGATAGCGAGGGGGCGCGCCCCGGATCCGGCGGCTACAGCGGCGGCATCATCGCAGTCCGCGGCGCCGAACTCATCGTGACCGGCCGGATGGCGGCCGACGGGTCGTCGGGCAGAGACGGCGTGAGCAACGACCCGGGGTGCGGCGGGACCGGGTGCGGCATGGGCGGCGGCGGCGGCGGCGGCGGCGGCACGATTCGTCTCGTCGCGCGCGCCAGCGCGACCCTCGGAACCGATGCCATCACCGCCGACGGCGGTGGCCGCGGGCTCTCGAGCTGCGGCGCCACCGACGGAGTCGGAGGCGGCGCGGGCGGCGCCGGTCGCGTCGGCGTCAGCGCACCCACCGTCACCGGCACCACCCGCCCCGCGCTGACCCCCTTCTGAATGCAAGGGGAGCTCTACGAGGGCGCGACGCCGCTCTCGCTCACGACCGACGCAGGTCCGGTGCAGGTGACCGCGTTGGCCACCGAGGGAAGCCGCCCCGATCGTTTTCTCCTCCTCCACGGCAACCCGGGCTCGATGCTCGACCTCACGCCGCTCTTCGGGCCCTTGCGCAGCCTCGGCGAAGTCGCGGCCTACGATGCACCTGGCTTCGGTCGTAGCCCCACGCCCGATAACTCAGGCGCCCTCGACCTCGACGCTCTCGCGGAGCTTGCCGTGCGCATGCTCGACCATCTGGGATGGTCCGATGCGATCCTCATCGGCCACAGTCACGGGGGCGGCGTCGCCCAGCGCGTCGCCCAGCGCTGGCATGGAAGGGTTCGTGGCCTCGTCCTGCTGGCGACCCTCGGCGCCCCCGCGCACCTCACCTATCGCGTGTTCCCGCTCCCTGGCGTCGAGGCGGCGCTGGCCGCCGCGGGCCGCTTGCTCCCGCACCTTCCTCGGCCGATTGGAGAGGGGCTGGTGGGCTACTTCATGAACGAGACCTACGCCCCCAGCCGGGTCGACTTCGAAGCCGTGCGATACCAGCACGCACTCCTCTCGGCCCACCCCCACGTCTTGAGGAACATGGCGCGCGTCACCAAGGGGTCACCCTGTGATGTGCTCGAGGGGGGCGCCCACGACATCCAGACCCCGACCGTCTTCGTTCACGGCGCGGTGGACCCCGTAGTCCCCATCCGCCACGCGCGGGGCATCTACGAGCGAATGGCGCGGGCGGGGCGGCCGGCACGCTTCGTCGCCATCGATGGCGTCGGGCACATGATCGCCGAACAGGAGCCTGGTCGTTGTGTGCGCGCGGTGCGTGAGCTGATCGAGATGACGTAACGATCCGGTCAACGTCGTCGTCGACGGCGAAGGCCGACGAGCACCATGGCTGCCAGCGCCAACACCGGAAATGTTCCCCTCGGCGTGGACGATGCACCCAGGTCGCAGCCGCAACCGCCGTCGGATGAGCCCGCACCTCCATCGGCGCCGCCGTCGCTGGCACTGCCGCCGTCGGAGAGCGAGCCATCGGGAGAAGGCCCGCTGTCCGGGGTCGGACCGGCGTCGGGCGTCGAGCCGGCATCGGGCGCGCTCATGCACCCCGCGCCCGTGCAGAGCTCATACGCACCCAGGTCGTGAGCGCTCCCGACCGGCCGCGTGTTGCCGAGAAGGTCGGCCGCCGGCGCGCTGGCGCCGCCCAGCATCGCGACGCCGACGTCGAGCGCCCCGGAACTCGACGAGAGCTCGTAGTCGGCCCCGGCGGCGTCTTCGACGAGGTCCGTGATCGACGCGATGAATGAGTTGCCGTCGAAGCCCAGCGCTTGCCACTCGGAGAGGTCGAGATACGACGAATCACGATCCGGTGTGAACGTATCGCTCACGGCGTTGTAGTCACTCGTCAGTTCGCCGGTATCGTCGACGGCGATCGAGCCGTTGCTTCCATCGTTGGCGAGGATGTTGTTGAAGACGACGAGCCCCTGGTAGTCGGTGACGCGAACGCACCAGCCGCCGCCCGTAGGGACGTGGAACGTATTGTTGACGATCGTCAGGTTGCGGGGCCCTTCGGACCCGTCGATGACGTACGCGCGGATCCCGTTGAGGGTGTTGCCGTAGATGACGTTGTTCTGGACCAGCGTGTCCTGGACCCCATCCATGTTCAGGCCGTTCTGGCCGTTGTCGTGGATGATGTTGTTCTCGATCACGAGGTTGCTGATGATTCCGTCTCCGCCGATCGACGCGTCGCCGTTGAAGTGAATGCCCGCGGTTCCGTTTTCGTAGATGTGATTGCCCCGGATGGTCGTCCCGTCGCTGCCGGCGTTGGAGAGGTAGATCCCGTGGGTTCGATCCGCTCCCGATGTGCCGGCGCCGTGAATCGTATTGCCTTCGATTAGCGAATCCGAGACCTGCGATAGGTACATGCCTTCGCGGCCGACGTTCTCCACCGTGTTGCCCCGGATGATGAGCCCCGCGACCGGCGAGTCTGCGGTCGCCCCGCGGTGTGCAACCCCTCGCCCCGAGACCCCGACGATTCGGAATCCCTCGATGGTCACATAGCTCACGTTGTCGAGGTGAATGCCGGTGCCCTCGGTGCCGCTCTCCTCGTCGATGACGACGGCGCCATTGCCGCGAAACACTACGCGCGAATCCGCCGCCCCTCCGGTGTCGAGAAAGAACCCGGCGTAACTCCCGGCAGCGACGACGACCTCGTCCCCGGCCGCGACCTGATCCGCCGCGTATTGCAGCGTGGCCCAGGGCGATGCGCTCGATCCATCGCCGGCATCTGACCCCGAAGGGCTGACATGATACGTCGCCGCCTGGACGAAAGCGGGGTGGGCGAGGGCGCCGAGGGAAAGCAGCGACGCGAGGGCAAGGGTGGTGCGCAGGTTCATGGCGCCTACGATATCGCGCGAGCGCCGAGATGACGACTGAGGCAATATGTGCCGCGACGAAAGAGGCCGTCGCGTTAGCATGGTGCCCATGCGTCTCATCGTGACTCTCATCGCCGCAGCGAGTGCCCTGCTGATTCTCGGGTGCGAGGGAAGGCCCGAAGCGCCGCCAGAGCGGACCGCTCCGCCTCCGGCGCCCCCCGCATCGGAGCCGTCTACACCCGCGCCCCCGCCCCCACCCCCGCCCACGCCCGCCGGTGAACCGCGCATCATCCGCCCGATTGGAGACCCCTTCGAGGGATGCCTCGAGATGATCTCCGTCTGTAACCCCGACGAGTCAGGCAATCCCGTCTGTACGAGTGCACCCGTCGAGTTTCGATGTGGAGAGACGAGGACGCTCCCGAGTGGAGAGCGGCTCCGGTGCGCATGTGAAGACGACCCCGGAACCTGAGTCGCCATTTGCTTCTGAAGAGCGGAGTCGGCCCATCCGCCGCCAGCTCCAAGAGGGGGTAAAGTGGGGTGAATGGCGCGTCCCAACGACGACTACTACCGAGCTTGCGAAGGGGCCTGGCGCTGCCCGCTGGACTTCTCCATCACCGACCGCGCGGCGTTTTGGCGATGCAGAATGGGATGGCTGAATCGCCTCCGCGTGCTCTCCCTGGTCCTGTGGCCCTCGTGGCTCGGACGCTTCTATCTCGATACCAGCGTCGTCTGCCCTTCAGGACCGGAGAGCGTCCAAGTGGACTTGGTCGTGCATACGACCCGGGTCAGCTGGCTGGGCCTTGGCGTGCTGACCAGCCGTGAGCTCATCGAGCTCGACCCCGACGGGCGGTCCTTCGTTCTCCGTGGCACCCGCACCATGTGGCCGACGTTCTGGAAGCGGGAGCCATTCGTCGGGCCGGGAGTCGTGGACGAATCTGGAACCCGGGCGAGCTACGACTTCACCTGGTTCGGCACCGATTTGAAGCAGTCCACCGTCGCCGACGGCGACCTCGTCGTCGTCACCCAGGAGACCGAGTGGTCCCACGGTGTTCAGAAGCTCGTTCGGATCCGCGCAAGCGGTTAGAGTGAGAGCGCTTTGCACACCATCTCCGGATCAAACCATCACGGGTCCTCGACCAGGGACGACCGTGAACGCCCCGCCGGGCACACCGTCACGGCCCCGGGCGGCCTGCGCGTCGCGGCTCTCTTGGCGCTCGCTCAACTCGTCGGCGTCGGTTGCACCAGCGAAGTGGGGGAGGGCGATAGCGTCTTCCAGACAGCGCGATGCTCAGGCCCATTCGCGGCGAATGTCCCGGTGCATCACGCGACCGGCCTGCTGAACCTCGGCCTGGCTCCGGACCCCGCAGAAGGACGCTTGGAGGTGGCCCCCCCCGCTGGGGAGTGGCGCTTCGCGGTTGAACACTCCGGGCTCGAAGGTGTGCACTTCACCAAGGTCCTAGGATGTGTGCACCAGGACGGTGTCGAGCGGTGGAGCATCGCCGTGGAGGTCGTCACCAATGGCCCGGTCATCGGCGAACCGCTCAGCCTGGACACGGAGCGAATCGAGACGCCGCCCTATTTCTTTGCTGCAGTGTCGTGGCGCGGCGACGCGGGTCGGGTCCAGGGCCTCAAGCACTTCGGCGGCCCCCTCGCGGCTGGCGGAGAGGCGACCGTGACCCTCCTCGACCCCGACGCCCGCGGGCTCGCGATGAACTACTCCGGCTACGCCGACCTGGACATCGACTTGAACTGGGACGAGGAACAGCTCTATCCCGGGTGCAACCCCTTGGACGACGAGCCCTGCAGCCACGGGTTGACGTGTCGGGGCGAGGACGGGGCAGGGTACCGCTGCGAGCCGTGACCGCCGCGCCATCGGCGTGACGTCACCGGCAAGATTGTGTCAGGAGCAGACCCGTCGATGAGGCCCCGGGCGCGACGATACAGGCCATCACGCCGGAAAATATGTCCCGGCCCCAATCGCAGGCTCCACAGCGGCCGGGCTCGAGGCACCCGACGTACTCACCGCCGTTGCCGCACGCGACGTCGAGGAGCATGCCGGACGTGATGTCGCAGCCCATCATGCCGTCGTGGGTGCAGGCTCCCGTCGCGGGGTAGAGCTTGTCGACCGTGCCATCGCAGTCGAAGTCGAAGGGCTCAGCCGTGCCGATGGCACCCGCCCAGAAGTACTCGGTCTGGCGAGGGAACATGCGGGGGTCCCCGTCGAAGCAGTCGATGTCGGCACCGGAAGGCTCGCGATCCGTCCACCCTGCCGGGCACGCGCATGCGTTCATGGTCGGGCCCGCATCCGGCGCGAAGCCGTCCCCGTCGGCGTCTTCCCAGCATGGCCCGCCGGTGTCGGTGACACCGTTGCAGTCGTTGTCGACCCCGTCGCCGCAGCCGTCGATGACGCCGGGGTTCACCGACTCGTCCGAGTCGTCGCAGTCGTCGCCGCAGCTGGTGGCCGCGACGTACCCGTCTCTGTCCGCGTCGAGATCGGGTGCCGTGGTTGCCTCGCAGGCCCCGCTGGGGTTCCACCGCGACCTCGGTATCCGCACCGTGTGCTCGTCGAACGCCAACGCGACGAAGTTCTCCGTCACCAGCAAGCCCGAGGGCTCTGCCCCCTCGCCGAGGGCATCGACGTCGTAAATGTCCTGGAGCGGCACGAAGCCATCGACGGTGAAGGCCCCAAGAGTGAGCTCTCCGCCGGCCGGAATGAACGTTCCGTAGAGCACTCCGTCGGCGCCGATGGGCAACACGGTCACATGCTCTCCCGGTGAGTAGGGCGCCTCGGTCAGGGCATCGAGATTGACGAGGACTGGGCCCCAGACGCCGCCGGAGGCGAGTAGATGACTATCGTCGACCATGCCGAGAACCCCCGTGACGCTACCGACCGCCCCCTCGCGGACACTTGTCCCGTCGGGCCGCGCGCACCACCAGCGCGACTCGACTCCGGCCAGGTCGACGCCCATGCCGCACACCTCGCCCGAGGCGCGCACCGCGGCCACTGGGGTCGTTCCGCCCATCCGGTAGCGATCCGGAATAGTGATCTCGACGAACGAGCCGTCTGGCCGAAGGTGCATGGGACCGCGATGGTCGGACTCGGTCAGCCGGCCGCGGGGAACCACGACGCCGCCGCTTCGCACGGGCAAGAGCGGCGACTCCTGCCTCTCCAATGTCGGAAAGAACGCCGGCTCGGGCCCGCCGAGAGCGATGCCCCAGGAGGTCGACTCGGGAGAGCAGGGACTCGCGCAGGTATCGGGGTAGTCGGCACTGAAAGAGGCGGCCCACAATCCGGCCCCGCTCGCGTCGGGGGTGATCACCGGCGAACTAGATAGGTGCTCGAGGCCGATCGCGGTCCCGCGCGGGATGCCGCCCGCCGAGAACTCCAGTCCGATCCCCGTATCCCGGTCGGGCGCGAAGGGTGCGACGGCACCGCCGCCCCGTAGCCACGCGCCTGCGGCCGGCGCAAACATGCTGTGGTAGATGCCCCCGGGTTCGAACGCACGCACATGTCCTGCCCCGGGTACGTCACCCTCGAAGACGGCCCAACCGCGAGGGAATGCCTCGAGCGAGGAGTCTGGGATCGGCGTGGCCTCGAGATCCCGAATCACCAGTGCACAGTTGTCGGCGATGGGGATGACCTCCGCGGCCCGGGCGGGTCCGAGGCGCCACCCCGCGGCGTCCAAGGGCTCCGTACTCGGCGGCCAACAGACCCGCGCATCCCATTGGGTCCACTCCACGGCGATGAACGGCGCCGGTGCGATCGGAGCCGGCGTGGCCGAGCGTGCCGTCCAGACGTGCGCGCTATGGTCGGCCGGCGCATAGGTGAAGACCACGATCGTGCCGTCGCCCGGGTCGATGGCCGCGCGCAGCACGTGCCCCGCCGGCAACGCCGCGCGTCCGATTCGTTCTCGGCGGGCGCCGTCCCCATCGACGACGATTCGGTCGATCATGCCGCCGGGCGTCGTGAAGAGGTGCACGCGTCCCGCGGCCGAGCTCGTCGTGCTGACCAGCGGTCCCCGCTTCCCTGTCAGGTCGGCGCCCACGGCGTCGGGGAAGGCCTCGACGAATTCCGGGGCATCGAGGGCCCGTCCGTAGCGGACCGAACGCAGTCGGCTCCATCGGAGCACGCCCATGCGCCCGGACACCTGGGCGAAGGGCACGCTCTCGGCAGTCGCCCCGTCCCCGATTAAGATCCGCCGGGGGTGGCCGCTTTTCGGCAGCCCCCCCCAGATCGGCCGATCCGAGCGGCCATTCTCTGGCCCGTAGCCGGGGTCTATCAGCGGCAACTCGTAGCGGTCGTTCACGTTCTGAACGAAGCCGGATATCACTGCGGCGGAGACCCCGCCGAGCTCGTTCTCGTACATGAGCAGGTCTTCGGTGCTGTAGAGGACCCGTCCGCCGAGATGCGCCACGTTTCCGATCGGGAAGAATGCGTCCATTTGAAATTCGTAGCTCTGGCCGGTCGCGCCGATTCCCGGCAGCGATGGAGGGATCTTGGTGACGTCCGCCTCGGGCGGGAAGATCGTTCCGACGGACCTGACGACGCCATCTCGGTACGAGAGGTTGCCGGCGGTGATGCCCAGAATGGGCGGGGTGATGGTGCGCTGCCCCGCGCCGACGAAGTTGATTCGCACCTCGCCGTCGTCGAGGAGCACGGCGCGTATCGAATCGAAGCGCTCGGGCAGGTTCGTGCCCGCTTCGGTGCTGTCCAAAGCTGGCTCGAGGGTGAGCGTTGGGCCGTCGGGTTGCGTGGCCTCTTCGCTTCCGCTCACCGCCCGCAGCGGAGCATAGAACTCGAGGTTCTCGGCGCGTACGGAGGCGTCGCTGCCCAGACTGACGAGACCCCAGCCCTCGGCGTAGATTCGATAGATGGGCACCTCCGTCTGTTGCTCGACGGTCCAGAACACCGTCGCGCCTAGCTCGGAGTCGAGTTCGTCGCGAGCGATCACCTCATAGGTCCGTTCGGTGTCTTGCGAGCCCGTTTGCCATCGCATGCCCAGACGCACCGTTGATGGAACCAGCAAGATCGGTGAGTCGAGCAACCCGTCCTTCGCGGAGCCCGCGAACCAGATTCCGTCGCCGCCTCGCTCGTACCAGAGCTCAGCCTGGGCCGCGGCGGTTGGCGAGGTGCCGAGCGTTTTCGGCTGCGCGATGTAGCGATGGGCGACGCGCCCCGGCACTATCTCGACGGGCGCCCGGACGACGGCGTTGCGCGGCCCGAAGACCGAACCGCTGTGCAGAGGAAGCAGCGCGTCGGTGTTCTCCGGTCCGCTGCCCCCGTCTTGGACTATGAAGCGACCTCCGCTAGGCCCTTCTCCATTGTTGCCATCGCCGCCGCAAGCTGCGAGCAAAGCGATCGCCAGCACGACATAGATTCGCCGCATCCGTCCCCTCCTGGGTCCATGTTAGCAAATCATTGGCTCGCGACGAACTGCCTATCGTTGCGTCAGGGCGCAGAGTGGGCGTGGGGGCCAGGCCGGCTCTGGGCCCTAGGCTCTGGAGGCTTTACGGCGCCTTGGTCTCACAACATGCTCACCGCGTGACACGACCGAAAGTTCTCGTGGCGGGTGCTACCGGGTACCTGGGCAAGCAAGTCATTGCTGCTCTCCACGCCGCGGGGTATCCGGTGCGGGCTCTCGCGCGTGACGAAGGGCGCCTGGGCGACGTTCGGGAGATGTGCGCTGAGGTGGTGGTCGCCGAAGCCACCAAGGCGGAGACGCTCACGGACGTGGTGGGCGACGCCGGAGTTCTCTTCAGTTCTCTCGGAAAGCACGACTTCAAGGCCAAGCCGAGCGTGTGGGATATCGACTACCGCGCCAACATGAACCTGCTCGACCGGGCGGTGGCCGGTGGGGTCCAGCACGTGTCGTTCATATCGGTCGTCGGCGGACCGGAGCTCCGAAAGCTCGGCATCCAGGCCGCCGATGCGCGCGAGAGTGTGGTGGACGCAATCAAGAGCTCGGGACTGACCTACAACGTGCTGCGCCCGAGTGGGTTCTTCAACGACATGCAGGACTTCTTCAACATGGCCAAGGGCGGTACGGGATGGGTTCTCGGGGACGGCACGGCCCTGATGTCGCCGATCCACGGCGCGGACCTCGCGGCCTTCGTCGTCGAGAAGCTGGGTGACATAGACGCCCGCAATATGGAGTTCGACGTCGGCGGCCCAGATACGTTGAGCTACGAAGAAATCTTGAACCTGGCCTTCGCGGCCCTCGGGAAGAGGCCCAAGTTGCGCCGGGTACCGGGGTGGATCGCCAGTGCTCTGCCCAAAGTCGTCCGCCCCTTCAACGCCCAGGTCGCGGACTTGACGAAGGCCATCGTCACCATGTCGACGGACGGCGCCGCGGCGCCGAACTACGGGACCCATCGGCTCGAAGCGTTCTTCGCGGAGCTCGCCGAGGAACTCGTCTGAGCACCTGCCTTGGTGAACCATGGTGTAGGTGGGAGGCTCTGAGGTGAG
>QMMC01000258.1 GCA_003647065.1 Deltaproteobacteria bacterium
GGAGTCGCGTCCACCAGGGACTCCCGGTTGCTCAACGCCACGCACTTGAGCGGCTTCTGCTCCCAGGTGCTCGACAGAGCGCGCAACCAAGGGGCTTGCCGGTCACCGGATACCAGACCGTTCACGCGAGCACCTCGCCCAGCATCCCCTGGATCTCCTGCTCCAAGTCCCGGATTTCCTTCTCGATCACTTCCAACGGCCGCGGCGGCTCGTACACGTAGAAGTGTCGCGTGAACAGGATCTCGTAGCCCACCTTCGTCTTCGACTCGTCCACCCAAGCGTCGGCAACGTGGGGCAACACCTCGCGCGCCACGTACTCGTCGATGTCCTCCTTCAGCGGCACGTTCTCGTAGTCCCGCAGGTCAGAGTCGGGCTCGGGCTCGCTCTTCTTCTTGCAAACCTCGGCCGCCTCGTCCCGCTCTGACAGAGCGCTCAGGATCGCCTTCTGAACCGGGCCGGGGATCTTCACCGCCTGCGCCTTCGCCTCGGCCTTCAGAGCCTTCTCGAACTCGGGCCGGGCCATGTAGACCTTGCTCCCATCCAAGGCCCCCAGCACGCCCAGCACGGCCTCCTGGAGCGCCCGCCCCTCCTCGATGTCCGCCTTCCCCTTCTCACCCTTCTTCTTCGTCTTCAAGAGCCCCTGCCACGCGCGCTCGTCGTCCAACCGGGCAATGCGCTCCTCGGATGCCTGAAAGTTCAGCTGGAGGGGACGCTCGACGGTGATCCGGTGGAAGCCGAAGTCGGCGTTGTCGAAGACTTTCACGTCCTCCCCGGCCTCGAACTCCGCGTAGAGCTTCGCCAGGTCGCGGATGTGGTCGTCGCTCAGCTCCTTGCGCTTGTCGCCGAGGCTCTTCCGCATCTTCTGGAAGAAGCTCACCCCGTTGATGAGCTGCACCTTGCCCTTGCGGTGCGCCGGCTTCCGGTTGCTCACCAGCCAGATGTAGGTGCTGATGCCCGTGTTGTAGAACATCTGATCCGGCAGGGCGACGATGGCTTCGAGCCAGTCGTTCTCGATGACCCAGCGACGGATGTTCGACTCCCCGGACTCCGCCGCCCCCGTGAAGAGGGGCGAGCCGTTGAAGACGATGGCCAGGCGGCTGCCGCCCTGGTCTACCGGCTTCATCTTGCTGAGCATGTGCAGCAAGAAGAGCAGCGACCCGTCGTTCTTCCGGGGCAAGCCGGGACCGAACCGCCCGGCGTGGCGCTGCTGCTCGTGCTCCGCCGTCACCGCCGCCTGGGCCTTGGACCAGTCCACCCCGAAGGGCGGATTGCAGATCAGGTAATCGGCCGTCAGCTCGGGCAGCCCGTCATCCGTGAAGGAGTTGCCATACTTGATGTTGTTCGCCTGCTGCCCCTTGATGAGCATGTCGGCCTTGCACATGGCGTAGGACTCGCCGTTCAGCTCCTGACCGAAGACCTTCAGTCGGGCCTGGGGGTTGAGCTTCGACAGGTGTTCCTCGGCCACCGACAGCATCCCGCCCGTCCCGCAGGCCGGGTCGTACATGGTCCGGACGATGCCTGGCTTATGGAGGACCTCGTCGTCCTCGGCGAAGAGAAGGGTCACCATGAACTTGATGACCTCACGGGGAGTGAAATGCTCGCCCGCCGTCTCGTTCGACTGCTCGGAGAACTTCCGGATCAGCTCCTCGAAGATGTAGCCCATCTCGATGTTGCTGACGTTGCTGACAGGCTTGCCATCGTCGCCGATGAGGGGCTTCCCGCCAGGCTGACGCTGGTACGGGTCGAGATCCACCGCCACGTATTTGCGGAGCACGAGGAAGAGCAGATTGGCCCCGTCGAGGCGGGCGATCTGCTCCTCGAAGCGGAACCTCTCCATGATGTCCCGGACGTTCTTCGAGAACCCATGCACGTAGCCGGTCAGGTTCGCCGCCGCATTGTTCGTGTCGTCGAGGAGCGCTCCAAAGTCGAGCTTCGACGTGTTGTAGAATGTCTCGCCCGAGGCCTTCAGCAGCATGCGCTGGCGGAGTGCCTCCGGGGTCTTGTCGGCCGGGTGCTTCGCGTCAGCGGCGAGCACCGCCTTGCGAGTGGGGGCCAGGACCTGGTCGAGGCGCCGCAGGACAAGGAAGGGGAGGATGACGCGCCCGTACTCGGACTGCTTGTAGTCGCCGCGCAGGAGGTCGGCGACGGACCAGATGAAGGCTACCTTTTCGGAGAAGCTATTCATGTCGGCAAACGGGTAGGTACCTGACGCGAACGACCGCGTGGTTCTGACGACGAGGGCGAGCGTACTTCCCCTAGGGCGCGCCACGCCCCGAAAAGTCATCGACGATATGAATCAATTTCCACCGGCTGAAGACGAGAGTCGTCAACAGGGCAGCGAGTGCTCCAATGTGTTCTGGGCTCTTGGGAGTGATGAACTGGGGCATCGAGCCGCCGAGTAACGACATCGGCAGCGCCCGACGATAGCGCCTGTCCCACAACTCGATACCGGGCTCGACGAACGGGCTCGAGGGTGCGCTGCAAATTGCGCTCCCTGTATCGACCAGCCGAGGCAGGACCTCGCTTGCCCACTCCAGCGGGCAGTCGTCAACGACGTCTCGAATCAGCGCCAGACCGAAGACGCCTGCGGCCGCGGCCGCGTTCCCCTTCCACTCCCAGAGCAACCCCGCCGTATGACGGAGCCCCTTGTGCTGGTTGCCGATGTGGCCGCACTCCAGCAGGCCCTCACGTCGGGCGTCGACCTCGTGTAGCGGCCACCACATGACCGCGTCCTCGCTCACGGCCCTTCCCCCGGAACTCTCCCGATGGAAGACCGGCAAGTTGGCAGGGTCACCCCAGTCATCGTAGCCAGCCCACCGCCAGCCACGCAGGTACGCGCACCAGGCTTCGTCGAGTTTAGCGTCTGAAACTACACTCACCGATTGCCCTCCGGGCCCCGCCCGGAGCTCCCGATGTCGAGGGCGCCGCGTTGGCACGTGCCCTCGCTGCGCCGAACGACTCCCCACCTGGACGTCCTCGCCGCAGCTGCGTTACAGGACCGGACCCATCCTACAGGACTCGCTCGCGCACCGTCGCTCTCTGAACAAGGCGGCGATCCTTCCAGGGCACCTCAGCCCCCTGCTCTTCTCTTGTCCTGATGTCAGCCGCACCGAGGGCAACCAAGAGGCCAGAGACAGGCGAAGACGCCGGCTGCTTGCGCTGCCCGCGCGAAGATGGACTGCAACCGTGTTTTGGCTGGCGACGAGGGGGCCGGCGCCGTTGGCGAGGAGTGACCGGACACGCCCGCGGCGACGCATCGGTAACCGTCGACGTGGGTGGGCCGCGCGGTCGCTTCGCGTCCGCTCTGTCGCGGGCCGGGGGCCCACGACGCAATCGGAGCACATCGAAAAACGCACTTGACATCCGTTCAGCCTAAGTGCAGAATACCCCAACAATCGCGAGAGGTTTCGCTTTGGGGGCGATCAGTGGGGATTCTGAGAGATGCTGGGCGACGGGGTGCTGCAGGGCTTCACGTTGCGGCGATACATAGAGCTGACGAGATCGACATCGAGGCGCTCGATGTGGCGAATGTGCGGGTGGCTCGCGGGCAGGGACGGAGGCGGCTTCGGGTGGGGCATGTGGCGGATGCGTTGCTGACGCAGTCGGGGCATCGCGAGCTCGGGTTCTCGTCGGTGACCGGCTATACGCACGAGCGGCTCGGCCGCAGCGCGGCGTGGCTGCACGAGTCACGGCGCGTGGCGGTGAAGCTCAGAGAGTTACCGGGCTGCGAGGAGGCGCTCGCGCGGGGCAACATCACGTGGAAGATGGCGGCCCTGCTCGGGCGGCACGCAACGCCGGAGGACGAGGCGATCATCCTGGCGGCGGCCCGGTGCAGCACGGTGCGCGAGATGACAGCGCTGCTCGCCGATTGCGAGCTTCAGCGGGAGGCTGCCGAAGAGGACGAACACGGGCAACGCATGTGCACGGTGGTGCGGCAGGTCGAGGTCGGAACGCTGTGGGACACGGAGGTGACGCGGCGGATCGTGGCGCACCTCGAGGGAGGCGACCTGGGTGCGGGTTGGATCGAGCCGGTGTTGGCCGAGGCGATGTCGACGATGCAGAACGCCGGGGTGGACCCGTGGATCGGGCGGGTCGGTGAGGACTGCGCTCGGTTGCTCGGGCGCCGCCGGGAGCAGACGGCGGCGCGGGAGCAGGCCGAGGAAATCGCAGAGGAGCGGTTGGAAGCCGAAGGGCGGACGGCCAATGACGGGGACTTGGAGCTCGACGGGGACTTGGATGACTGGCCGTTGCCAACGGACCCGGTAGGCCTCGATGCGGAGCTCCGCCAACTCTGCGCAGGGCTCGACAACGCAGACGCGTGGTTGGGCGGGGGGCTCGAGCGCTTTCGACGGGCCGATGGGCATACGCGGTTGGGCTACGCGAGTTTCGACCACTACACGCGGGAGCGCCTGGGACTTGGGCGGAGTGCAGCGTATTTGAAGATGAAGCTGGCGCGAGAAGCCGAGCGATTGCCGGAGATTGGCGAGGCGCTTCGCCGGGGGGCGGTCGATCAAGAGGCGGCGATGTTGGTGGCAGTCGACAAGAAGGCGAAAGGGCGACGCCAGTCGACCAGAGCTGGATTGGCGACGGAGGGTATCCGCTCCCCATACCGTGGAGGCGTGGCTCG
The DNA here is from genome assembly GCA_003647065.1 of Deltaproteobacteria bacterium. Taxonomy (GTDB): domain Bacteria; phylum Myxococcota_A; class Polyangia; order Polyangiales; family B10-G4; genus B10-G4. Next base: position 4,628 of record QMMC01000258.1, read on the forward strand.
AGCGGGCGTCGAAGCGGACGTACAAGCACCTACGCGAAGAGGTTGAACTGGTCGAGACGCAGCAGCGGGTCGAGGGGCCGCGCGCGGAAGCGGCGTTGCCGCCGAGCGACGAGGAGGTCGCGGCGTTCTTCGAGCTGGAGAGCGCGATGCTGAGCGGCGAGATGGTGCAGGAGGCGCTGACGGAGAGGGGCGTCCGGATGTGTCAACAGTTGCCGAGCCTGGCCGGCAAGAGGGCGGAGGGCGATGGCCCAAGAGGCCGCCGGGAGGTTCGCTTTCGGGTACCCGAGGATGTCTTCGTGCAGTTTCGGATGGCGGAGGTGGCGTTTGGTGGCTCGGGGCTTCCGGGGGAGTTCCTGTCGTTCATCTGCCGGACGTTCTGGTGGGTGTGGGGGCCCACATTGGGGGTCAGTGACAAGTGGGAGGTGATCTACCGGCGCGATGGGTACCGATGCGCGTCGCCGGTGTGCAGGCGGCGAGACGTGACGCTGCACCACTTGATGTATCGGTCGGCTGGCGGCGGTGACGAGGGGGAGAACGTGCTCAGCGTCTGTGCCTGGTGCCACCTCGAGGGAGAGCACGGTGGGCGCTTGAAGGTCCGGCCGGTGGCTTCGAAGCCGCGGTGGGAATTGGGGCGCCGCGGACGGGCGCCGGTGATGGTGGTGGAGGGACGGGAGCGCTTGGGCTGAGGGCGAAGGGCAGTCGGCGAAGGGTTCCTTGCGTGCCACGGCACCCTTACCGCAGGCTGTTGTCCGGAGGATGGCGGCGGTGGCCGACAACCGGAGCATTGCCCTGCCCTTCCAGACCACGGAGGGCGTCGTCACGGGTCACGTCTCGGGGGCCGGGTTCAAAGCATGCGGGCAGGGACGCAACTGCGTCGTCGTCGACGCGGCATCTCTCGGCGGCCCTGCGAGTCACTTCTGCGGCCGGCGGGCCCAGGCGCCTCGGGCGTCGAGGCCAATCTGCTCGAAGCGCGGCAGGATCTCGTGCTCGATGGTCGCGTAGAAGATGGTCGCGTATTGCTCCTTGGTCAGGAGCGCGAGGTTGGGTTCTGCCGGGTCTCCGGGTTCGATCGTGATCTCGGTCCCGGCGAGGTCTTCGAGGGAGACGCCGCGGGCCGCGCTCCGCTCAAAGCCCGCCAAGCGCTGCGAGAGGCGTTGGCCCAGCCAGCTTCGAGAATCGTCGGTGAGCCTCGGCCAGAGCTCAGTGAAGGCCTCCCAGCCGAAGGTGGCGTGCAGATGCTCATCACGGAGGATCTGCCGGATCACCGCCTCGCCGACCGGGTCGGTGCAGACCGTCGCGACCGCTTCGAAGAGGGGTCGCGAGAGAGTCTCGCCGATGCAGCACGAACAGAGGATGGCGTCGGCGGCCCAGCGCAGCAGGGGCTCCGCGTCGTTTGGCGTGTCCTTGCAGGAGGGCGGCTCCGGGAAGGGCATCGTCGGCCGGGTGAAGTCGAGGTCGCCGGGACCGGCCTCGGGCCAGGTGACGTGTGCCATGCGCCCGCAGAGTTCGGCGTGGCGCACCTCGTCGGTCACCAGCCGGGAGATGCCTCCGAGGAGTTCGATCGGCGCTCGGGCCTCGGCGAGGGCGTGGCCAAGGGCCGTGAACTCGTAGACGGACCCGAGCTCCTCGCGGGCCCGGCGGATCCACTGGCGGGCGGCGCGAACTCGGAGAGCGAGGGGGTAGCGCGCGAGCTCGAACGCATCGAAGTCCGGCCAGTCATCGCGGTGGACTTGCTGGACGTGGATCGCGGTGAGACCGCGCCCACTGCCGGCGAGCGGATCCGGCGCATCACCCACGCCCTACTCGGGGGCCGGGGCCGGCTCGTTGGTCGGGTGGCTGGGCTCGGGCTCGGGCTCGACCTCATTCGCGGTCGCCTCGACATCCGGTTCGGGCTCGGGCTCGACCTCGTTGACGGTCTCGTGGTGCTCGGGCTCGACCTCGTTGACCGACATCTCCTGATCTCCACCGCAGGCGCCGACCGCTGGCGCCGTCGCGAGCAGCGCGGTGGTGACCGCGAAGTGGAGTACCTTGCCCGCACGCTTCTTCTTCTGACCGCTCATCTTCGCTCCCTGAGGTCGCCGACCATACCAGGTTTCGCTCCTAGGCGCCGCGAGGAGTCCGCCATGATCCACCCACGCCCACCTTACGATGGAGGTGTTCAGCTCGATCACGCGTCGATGGTGCCGCGGCGCTGTCCGAGGTAGCGTCGTTCCAGACGGGAGAACAGACATGCGACGAAGAGAACTCGTGATGGCCGGCGGCGCAGCAGCCGCCGCGCAGATGGTAGGAACGGCGATCGCTGGGTGCGGGGCGCAGGCTCCGGTGGCCGGCGGAACCGCCACACCGGCCGCCGCTACTGGAGGTGCAACCGCGGCCTGGGCCGAGGCGAGCGCCGAGTGCGTCGCCAAGGGGGAGATCTGCCTCGCCCACTGCATTCGCCTGCTGAGCGACGGCGATCAGTCCATGGCCGAATGTGCCAAGGCGGTGCACGCGATGCTCGCCATCTGCCGTGCCGTCGGTCCCATCGCGGCGGCGGGCTCCGAGCACGTGGCGGCCCTCGCGGCGATATGCCATGCCGTCTGTACCTCGTGCGCTGCGGCATGCGAGCCCCACAGCCACCACCACGCCGAGTGCGCCGGTTGTTTCACGGCCTGTCGCGCGTCCATCACGGCCGCCGAAGCCGTGCTCGCCTGACCCGGGTTTCAGTCGAACCGCCGGCCGCACTAGGCGGGCGGGATGGAATAGGTGAGCGTCGCGTGGGCTATGACGGCGTCGTCTTCGGCGCGGCGTACGAAGACTTCGCCGACGGCGAGGCGTTGGCCGAGTTTGAGCAGCTTGGCGTCGGCGATGACGTCTCCCTCCTTGGCTCGCCGGAGGAAGTTGATGTTGCAGTTGGTCGTGAGGGCGAGGGCCTGGGGTCCGATCTCGGAGAGGACGGCGAAGTACATCGCGGTGTCGACGAGGGCAAAGAGGGTCGGGCCGGAGGCGGTGTCGCCGGGGCGGAGGTGCTCTCGGACGACGGGCAGGCGGACCCGCGCCGACATGTCGCCCACGCGCTCGAGGACCCACCCGAACGATCGCGCTTGGGGAACCGAGGCGTCCATGAAGCGCTCGATTTCTTCGACGGTCATTTTGGCCATGACCTGCGATCATACCCCGAGTACGGGGATCACTTGCGCCCTTGGTGCGTATGATGAGCCATGGCCCTTCGCTGCTCCATCGCGCTGGTGATCGTCGGGGCCCTGTCTCTGCTGACGAGTGCGAGCCAGACACAAGCCCGCACCGACGGCCTCTACACGATCGTTTCAACCACGACCGATCCCAGACGGGGCGCGATCTTGATCACCTCGGAGCTGCCCGCGGGGACGCCTCGTCTCTGGGTAAGGACACGACGGGCCCGCGGCGTCAGTGCGGTTCTCTACGCGACCGACAACGCCAACACTCAGTATTTTCTCTCTGTCCGCTATGCACTGGGACCAGTCTGCGATCGTGTCGTGCTGCGCCTCGGCGCCCACGCCCGCGCCTCCCACCGATGGAGCCGAAGCGAGCACATTTCGCCGAAATTCTGCGGCGCGCGCTTCAGCCTCGACCGGGCCCTCGCCGACCTCGCCGCCGCGCACTTCGGTGTCCCGCGTCAGGACCGAAGGAGCATCGGCCGGGCTCTCCGAGGTGACTTCGTGCCGGCATCCGCAATCATCCGCAGCGGCGACGACCTCGGAATCACCCTCACGATCAGGAACGGGCCCCGGGCGCCGGCAGTGGGCCTTCTCGTCGGTGGCCGCCAGCGCGGTCCGCGGAACAATCAGTTCATCTTCGTCATCGAACGAGATGGGCAACGCGTCGCACCCATCGAGGCCATGGACAGCGGGGGTCCCGCCGGTTTCAGTCTCATGGAGTCGGGGGGCCACTTCGAATTTCGTGAACAACTCTCCCGGTGGGGCGATATCACCGTACCCGGTAACTACGTCGTCCAGTGCCGCTACGAAACCGAGCTCACTCCATCAAACGGCGACCCCTATGACGACGCCCGGCGCGGAGAGAGGTGGGACCGCGCCTTCGAGGGCGTGATCCGCTTCACCGTGCTGCGGCCCTAGGCTTTCGGAATGGGCATGGACGTTGGGGAAGACCCGGGGAAGGTGTAGCGTTCAATCCTCGTGCTCTACGGCGCCGCATTCTTCGCCTTCGGGGCGTACTTCGCATTGGGCGCCGCGAACGGCGGGCCGTGGTTGGTACTGGCTTGGCCGGCGGGGTGTTTCTTCGTGATCGGCGCGGGGTACCTCGGGGTCGGGGCCGGGATGCTCGGCAAGAGGCCAGATGGGACGCGACCGGGCTGGAACCGGGTGGTCTTCGCGCCCTATTACTTCTTGGTTTGGCTCACGATGCGCTTCGTTCGCGGGCTGTCCGGGGAAGATTGCTTCAACGAGGTGAGCCCGGGGTTGTATGTCGGGCGCCGGGCGGAGGTGCACGAGATCCCCGAGGGCACGAAGGTGGTCTTGGACCTCACGGCAGAGCTCGACGTGCCGGAGGGGGTGCGCGAGGCGTTCGACTATCGAACGTTGCCTACGTTGGACGGTGCGGCGCCGCGGGCGGCGGACTTCCGCACTTTCGTGGAGAGCGCTGCCGAGGCGGAGGGGCCCATCTATGTGCACTGCGCAGCGGGGCACGCCCGGTCGGCGATGACGGCGGCGGCGATCCTGCTGAAGCGCGGGGATGCCCGGGAGCCCTGGGAGGTCGTGAGGGCCTTGCGCGAGAAGCGGCCGCGCATTGGGCTCTCGACGCCGCAGCGGCGGTTGCTCCGGCGCCTCGCCGAGGAGTTCAGGAGTTGAGAGACTCACGCACGCCGCGGAAGTTCGTCTCGTCGAGGAGCGCGTCGCGCCATTCGAGAAGGTCTCGGAACTCGTCGGCGAACTCGGGGTCGGTCCAGTCGCGCGTCTCTTCTGGGCCGCGCTCGGCCTGGGGGCCCGGGCTCACCATCTCGAGCATGGTGGCCATGGCGATGTCGGCATAGCTGAGGGTGTCGCCGACCACGTAGGGACCGGCGCCGAGGGCATCGCGGAGCTGGGCCAGGGCATCGACCATGGCGCTCCGCGGGGTCGACGCGTACTTGCCGAGGGTGCGTTTGGCGATGGCGCGGGCGACGGGCCGAAGCAGCGGAGCGACGGCGGGCGGGAACTCTTTGGAAGACGCCTCGTCGAGGTGGCCCGCGTTGTCGATCATGTCGCCGACGGCGCGCAGGCGGCCGTACTCGAGGGCCCGGTCAGCGAGGGCGTTCCAGCGGTGCGCCTCGGCGACGTCGGGGATGAGGTTCGGCGCCGACGCCGCAGGCGTTGCATGGGCGGCAGCCCACCGGGCGATGTCGAAGGAGTCCTCGATGGGACCGCCCGGGGTGCGCAGCAGGACCGGCACGCTGACCCTCCCGCCGAGGCGGCGCAGGTGAAGGCGCAGACGGGGCTCACCGAGGGTCGGGGTGTACTGGCCGAAGCGCGCCGGCACCCCCGAGAGGTGCAGGGCCCAGGCCGCGCGCTGGGTCCAGGGGGAGTAGTCGAGGCCGACGAGGAGGGGGGTCATCGACGGGGAGTATGGGCGTTCGAGGGCCTCCCTCAGCGAATTCTCACAGAAGTAACCTGACAAATCGTCAGACTATGTTAGTTGACGGTTTGTCAGCTCATGGCCCGCCCCGTCGACATCGAGAAGCGCCGCGATTTAGCCCAGCGGGCCGTGGAGATCCTCCAAGAAGA
>QMMC01000259.1 GCA_003647065.1 Deltaproteobacteria bacterium
ACATGGCGCCGGTAACAACACAGCAGAAGAGGACGATCAGCAGGATCGCCAGGATGCCCTTGACCATGAAGTAGGCTTTGAGGGCGCTGAGGGCTGCGACCAGGAGAACCTGGTCGCAGCCCTCAGCGCCCTCAAAGCCTACTTCATGGTCAAGGGCATCCTGGCGATCCTGGTGATCGTCCTCTTCTGCTGTGTTGTTACCGGCGCCATGTTCATGGGCGCCGCTTTGGCGTCGGCCTTCGGCAATCAGTAGGCGCCCCGAAACGCGGCGTCTCGAGACGGCCCGTGGCCGCGTTCAATCGCCGCGCCGAAGCAGCGCTGCGACGCGCCGCGCGAGCTGGCGTTCGGTGAAGGGTTTCGCGAGCAGGTTCGTCGCCGGGTCGAGGCGTGCACCTTCGCTCGCCTCGTTGCCGGCGTAGCCCGACACGTAAAGGACCGGCAGCTCGGGGTGGCTCCCGCGGATCTTTCGAGCGAGCTCGATACCGCTGACGCCGCCGGGAAGGATCACATCGGTGAGCAAGAGGGCGACGTCCCGATTCACGTCGTCATCGAGGCCTTGGTTCCCGCGCAGCAGGCTGAGCGCCTCCGCAGCCGTCGCGGCCTCGACGGCCACGTAGCCGAGGCGTTCGAGGAATACGACGGTCACCGCCCTCACCGGCGAAGAGTCTTCGACGACGAGAATGCGTTCGCCTTGGCCGAGGGGCAGGTGGTCGTCGGCTTCAGTTGGCCGCGCGGCTTCGTGAGGGAACGTGCCCCGGGGAAGATATATCTCGAACGACGTGCCGTGGCCGACCTGGCTGCGCACGTCGATGTGCCCGTTCGATTGGTTGACGAAGCCGTACACCATGCTCAGCCCGAGGCCGCTCCCTTCACCGACCTCTTTGGTCGTGAAGAACGGTTCGAACGCTTGTTCGAGGACCTCCGGCGCCATGCCGGACCCGGTATCGGTCACGGCGAGCATGACGTAGTCCCCCGGCGGGATCCCGTGTTCCGCCGCGTGGGCCTCGTTCAGGCGCGCGTTGGCGGCCTCGATGGTGAGCGTGCCTCCGAGGGGCATCGCGTCCCTGGCGTTGATCGCGAGGTTCAGAATCGACGCCTCGAGCTGGGCCGCATCGACGTGGCACGCCCAGAGGCTGGGACCGGTGATCGTCTTGACCTGAATGCTCTCGGTGAGGCTGCGCTTGAGCAGCCCCTCCATGTGCACGACCAACTCCGCGAGGTCTACGGACTGGGGAGAGAGCGGTTGCTTACGGGAGAAGGCGAGGAGGCGGCGAGTCAGGGTTGCCGCACTCCGGGTGGCGGACCGCGCGCGCTGCATCGCGTCCGTCGCTCGCTGGTCGGTGATGCTCGCTCCGATGAGCTCGAGGTTCCCGTGGATCACGGTCAGCAGGTTGTTGAAATCGTGGGCGATGCCCCCGGTCAGCTGCCCGATGGCCTCCATCTTTTGGGCCTGCTGGAGCTGTTCGGCGAGGCGCGCGACCTCGTCCTGAAGAGCCCGGGCTCGCTCCCGGGCGAGTTCCTCGCGCAGCCCCTCGAGCTCATCGTCGATGGTTTTCTCCGAGGCGTAGATCGAGATCTCGACGACCTGCTCTCCGTCGTCCGCCTCGAAGGAGCGCTCGTCCGCCCAGCAGCCGTGGCCGAGGGCGTGATTGAAGAGTCCGATCATCTTGCCCCGGAGGAACGGACATCCCCAGGGGTCCTCGACCGACTCCTGCATCACCAGCTCCCAGGGAGAGCGAATCACGACCGTTGCCTCACAGGCCTCGCGGTCGAAGTGGGGCAGCTCGAAGCGTCCCCACCCTGCGGCACCGACCACATGCCCCCACGCGAGGAAACCCTCCTCGAAGGTCTCGCCGAGGACCGTCACGATGGTGTGGTAGTCCTCGTCCGTCCCGAGGCTCGAGCTCTGGGCTATCAGCAGGGAGAAGAGGTCGCTGCCCATCTCATCCCGGAGCGGCGTCAGCATGCGCAGGAGCGACGGGTTCAACCAGAACGTGCTGGCCGGTATGCCGTAGAACGACATCGAGCCGCTGTCAGCGTCCCAGCAGATCTCGACCCCCGCGATCTCCGTCGACGTCGTGCCCACCCTCGAGCCCACTTCCAGCCAATCCCCAACTGGCTCGGGAACGCTACCCTAGTTTCGCGGGTCGGTCGACGGACCGGCCGGAGTATCAATCTCGTTCGCTCGGCCGGTGGCGCTTCTGGAGCTTTTTCGATAAGAGGACACCGGAAGAGGTAGGCATGAGTTCGGAGATTCAACAGCGCAAGGTCGATCACCTCGACCTCTGCGCGACCGACGAGGTGGCGTTCCGTGACCGGACCACGCTGCTCGAAGAGGTTCGGCTGGTCCATCAGTCGCTCCCGGACATTTCCCTCGACGAGCTCGATACGACGACCGAGCTCCTCGGCAAGACCCTGAAGGCGCCGATCGTCATCGCCGGCATGACCGGAGGGACCGACCGCGCCGGTGAGGTGAACCATGCCCTCGCCAAGATCGCCGAACGCCGGGGCTACGGCTTTGGCCTCGGAAGTCAGCGGGCGATGCAGCGGGAGCCGGCGACGGCGTGGACCTATCAGGTGCGTGAGCACGCTCCGAACGTCCTGCTCCTGGGCAACGTCGGCGTCGTTCAGGCGCGGGACTATACGACCGAAGTCATCGCGAAGCTGGTCGCCGACATCGGCGCCGATGCCCTCTGCGTACACATGAACCCCGCCATGGAGCTCGTCCAGCCTGGCGGCGACCGCGACTTCCGCGGCGGCGTCGATACCTACGCGAGGCTGGTGAAGGAGCTCGAGGTGCCGGTGGTCGCCAAGGAGACCGGCAACGGGATCAGCTACGAGGTGGCGGCCAAGCTGCACGCCGTCGGCGTGCGCACCGTCGATGTGTCTGGGGCCGGCGGGACGAGCTGGGTCGGGGTCGAGACCCTTCGGGCCGAGGGTGCGAAGCGCGAACTCGGGGAGCTGCTCTGGGACTGGGGCATCCCAACCGCGGCCTCGACGGCACTCTCTGTTCGCGCCGGCATGAGCGTCATCGCCACCGGCGGCATACGCACCGGCGTGGACATCGCCCGCGCCGTGGTCCTCGGGGCGACCGCCGGGGGCATCGCCCGGAACGTCTACAAGGCGCTCCAGGAGGGCGGACCCGAGGGCGCCGAAGCGTTCCTCGACGGGGTCGAGCAACAGCTCCGCGCCGTCATGCTCCTGACCGGAAGCCGCAACCTCGCTGACCTCCGGACCGCGCCCAGGATGCTCGGGGCGGAGCTTCGCAGCTGGCTCGACTGAGCCGCCGCCTTCGGCAGCGACTCGCCTGCGATTCAACGCCCAGATCGTCGTCGAGGTCGTCGGTGCCGTCGTCGGCGGCGCCGTTGGACGGCTCCGAAGCTTGCGATCCCCAGGGCCAGCATCGCGGCGAAGTCGCTCTTCGGGTTCGTCGGGCTCTTCGTCGTGACGGAGCAACCGCCACCCCCGCCGAGGTGGGGCCCGGTGCCTTCGGCCCCGACCTCCGGGAGAACGCAGAGCAGGTCGTCTTCGACCCTCCGGCATTCGAGCCGTGGCGTACACGGTCCGGCGGCATCGGCGGCGCCACAGGCGACTGTGCACCGGGACCCATCACCAACATCGACGCAGGTGCCGTGTATGCAGGTGTCCTCCGGTGCGCATCGCTCGCCGAGGAGGACGTTCCCCGGTGACGGCACGCAAACTCTCCCGTCGCAGGTGAAGTCGTCAGCGCAGCTCTCGTCCCTCGTGCAGGGGTGAACACAGAACCCGGCTTCGCAGCGCTCGCCGAAGCTGCAGTCACCGTCGGCGATGCACGTCTCGGCGGTGCCGCTTCGGTCCCCGGGCACGCACCGGGTTTCTCGGCAGTGGAAACCTCGGCCGCATTCCACATCCTGGGCGCACGCGGCGCTGCAATAGGTCACGCCGGCCCCTTCATCGCATTCGCCTGAGCGGCACGCGCTGTCGTCGTCGCAGGCCTCGCCGAGGCCTCGTGGTGCGGAGAGGATCGCAGCCGCGATGCACGACCCGCATTCGCCGGGCAGCGCGGCGCATGCTTCGGTTACGGCGCAGAGACCGGCATCGGTGACGCAAGCCGATAGGCAGCGGGGGACGCCATCGCCCGGATCGTCGCATCGCAGGGATGCGCACTCCGTGTCGTCGGTGCAGGGCTCGCCAACCGACGTGGTCCCGGCGCTCCCGGCGGTGCAAAGCCCGTCGCATTCGGGGCCCTGGGCGCAGTAGACGCCGTCGGTCGGGGTCGACCCGGCGTCGAAGGCGTGAGGTACCTCCCGGCAGGACGTGGCCGGCGAGCTCGGGTCACAGCGCCGGGTGCAGGCCCGGCCCGCTCCGGTATCGCCGCAAAAAATGATGGCGTCGGGAGCGTTGCCATAGGCTTCGAGGTGCGGCGGGAGGGCCGAGAATGCGCATTCTGCGTCTTCGACGCACGCCTCGCCGACCGCCTTGCAGCCTTCGTCGATGGTGCCGTCGCAGTCGTCATCGACCGAGTTGCAGTCCTCGGTGCGACCGGCCGGAGAGTCGTAGGGGCATTCGCCGGCGCCGATGATCGAGGCCTCGATGAGGCCGAGGAAGGGCTCGACGAGGTTGTATCCGTCGGAGCTGCTCGGGCACTGATCTCGGATGCCAAAGGAGGCCACTCCAACCACGATCCGCGGCGAGCCTTCGATGATGGCGGGCCCCCCGGAGTCCCCGGGGCAGATCGTCATCGAGGTGTTCAAGACGTCGCCGATGATGCTCCGGACCCGGGCCGTCGTCGTATACTTATCGCCGGTCTCCCCTTCGGGACGCTCACCGAAGCCGACGGCGGTGAAGTCTTGGCCGGGAGTGGGCCGCTCTCGGCCGACGCGGATGGCGTCCACGTCGGTGATGGGCTCGCGCAAGGTCACCGTGGCTACGTCGATCCCGATCAGGGCACCGCCGAGGCCGGCTTCGGGGGTGGAGGTATAGACCCCCGGGGTGGTTCTCACGTCTCGCACGGCGTGATCGATGGTGGTGTCTGTGTCGGCCCCGAAACCCACCTGGATGCCGGACGCCGGGTAGGGCCGCGCAGCTCCCGCGGCTTGGACGCAGTGTTTTGCGGTGAGCACGACGGATGGAGAGATTAAGGTGCCGGTGCACAGCCCGATGCCGCCGAAGACCTTCACGACCACCACCGCCGGTTCGCCGTCGGTGGGTGCGCCCCCTACGATCTCGGCTGCGGTGTTGCCCACGCCGCCGAAGTCACCTGCCTCCGCCACATCGGAGGCACACGCTGCACTCAGGAGGACCAAGCTCGAAGCGACGACCAAACGCATCAGGGAGAGTTAACCTAGCGCATTCGTGAGGAGGGGACCAAACGGGGCCGAGCTCAGGGTCGAGACGAAGAGCAGGGGGCCGTCGTAGGTTTGGTCTCGGGCGGCATCGAGGAGAGCCGCGAAGGCCTTCGCGGTGTAGGTGGGGTCGAGGCGCAAGTCGTCGCCGCCGGCGAGGGAGGTCGCGTGTTCACCGGCCCCCGTGCTCGCGCCGTAGGCCGGGCCCCGATGCCTTCCGTCGATCACGATAGCCCGGACAGCCTCGTTGGCGACGATGGGGAAACGACCGTCGTGGAACCGGATGAGAGACACCGTGTTCTGCACCAGCCTCGAGAGGGTCGGGCCGTTGATGGCGAGGGGGCCGGTGACACGCACGGCGACGATCGGCGTCACCAAGCCGGCCGCCGCCAGACCGATGGCGAGGCCAGACGCCGTACCGCCGCTCCCGGCGGCGAGGAAGATGGCCGCGGGCTCTGGAATCTCGCCTTCGTCGATCTGCCGGGCGAGTTCGACGCCCGCGGCGACGTAGCCCAGGGTGCCGATGGGGGTCGAGCCGCCGGGTCCGATCAAGTAGGGCGATGCACCCCCGATCTTGAGACGCGCGACCTTCTTCGCGATCGCGAAGGGCACCGCGGCTGCCGTCCGGACTGTCGTGACCTTCGCGCCTGCGGCGATCATGGCCCTCTTCACCTCGCTGACGTGGGGGCTCGACGGTTGCGGGAAGAGCACGGCGTGGACCTCGAAGCCCTCCTGGGCGCCATAGATCGCCGTCGCCAGGCAGTGGTGGGAGCCGTAGCCCCCGACGGTCACGATCGAACGCGCGCCCTTCTCACGGGCGTCGCCGAGGAGCCACTCGAGCTTGCGTACCTTGTTGCCCCCGTACCGCTCCGCCGTCGCATCATCTCGCTTGGCGTAGACCGCGGTCCCCGCGCGCGCCGATACGCCCTCGAGGTGGGTCACCGGAGTCGGCGTATCGACCAAGGGCACCCGGGGGATCGTCCCGAGGCCGGGCCATCTTTCGATCAAGAGCACGTCGCGCCTACCCGTCTCTTTCGCTCGTTGGCTCGGTTGCCTCGGCCGAACCCGAGGGCTCGGTGGGCGCGGGAGGCGCAACCGGCTCGGCCGGAGTCCTCTCCCCGACCACTGCCCTCCCCCTGGTTACCGCGAGCACATCTTCCGTGCGTTCGAGGAGGTCACCCTCGAAACGTCCGGCGAAGCGCATCTCGAGGAGGTGGGCCCGGACGTGCCACAGCGCCGGATCACCGCCGTCCTGTCGGACCGCGGGCGCAGCGTCGGGGCGAACCCATGGAGACGTGAGGGTCGCCTCGAGCAGTGCCCGGCGCACCTCCTTCGTCGGCCCCAGGTTCTCGACCCGGAGGGTCACCTCGTGCACCGGGCCAGCCGCTTCTTGCACCGCTACGTGGGAATTCAGGAGTTGGCGGTTGGGTACGGCGATCCGGTTCCCGTGTCCGTCCCAGAGCCAGACCGCCCGCAAGCCCCGCCGTTCGACGAGGCCCGAGAGCTCCCCCGTCGACATCCAGATGCCCGGCCGGATGCGTCGCTCGAAGGAGATCACCGCCGCGCCGATCAGGTCAGGCAGCACGTCGCGGGCCGACCAGCCGACCGCGACTGCGACCGCGACGATGGCCCAGGGCACTGCGGGTTCGAGGGCCGGCGGTAGGAGGCGCGCTACGATGCCGGCGGCGGTCAAGAGCGCGAAGAGTTGCAAGACGACGTGCACCAAGCCGAGGGCGGTCGGGATCACGCCTTGGACCGGCAAGCCGAATCGCAGCCGGGAGACGACGGTCACCAGGAGCAAGCTGACGAGCAGGACGCCGACCATGCCGAGGACTGTCCAGCCTCTCCCGGGGAGCTCCGGGAAAGCGGAACTCCACAGGTCCGGCCCCGGAGTGTCGGCGGGCGCTGGGGCAGGCGGCGGCGCGTCCGGGGTGAGAGACCCGGGGGCAGGTGTCGATGCCTCGGGGCCTTCCTGCACCAACGCCGGCTCTCCCCCGATGTCATTCCCATGCTCGTCGCCGACGGAGACGTCTTGGGCGTTTGCCGAGAACGCGCCGAACGCCGTGAGTAGGCAGACCAACGCCATGAGACTACGCGCCATCATTGCACCCACCCTCGGGTTTTGAGTACGCGGTAGACGGGCCCGCGCAGGTGAGAGGGGATCCGGTAAGCGCCATTGTCCCGGGCCTCGAGGAGGCCCATGTGGGCGAGGCGCGCCAGGCGCGCTTCGGCGGCCGGAACGTCGACCCGGTACACGTGAGCCTGGACGGTCGCGTTCATCCAACCCTGCCGGGCGACCTGGTAGAGGTTCAATAGGACGTCCTCTGGGAGCGCCCGAATGGCCCCCTCGGGGGACCGCGGCACGGCCCCGACGCGTACGAAATCTGCGGCCTCGTCGACCTCGTCGATCGACGTCAACCAGAGCACGAGGGCATCCCGGACCAGGCCGCCGGACGCGTCGTGGAGGGCGCGGAAGTACGCCTCGTAGGGTCTTCGGATCCGGCTCGCGCTGCGCGCGAAGACCTCTTCGAGGCGCGTGCGGTCCGCCCGCGGTTCGAAGTTGAGGCCGTAGCCCGACAGGCCGTGACGTGCGAGGACCGCGGCTTCGAGCTCAGCTGGTGCCAACTCCGCGACGTCGACGACCTCCGGGAACGCTTCTGCGATCGGCGCCGCCTGACACGCCACCTGCCAGACCAGGCGGTCGCCATAGAGCAGCCACGAGTTCCGGCCGCCGTCGCAGATGACCCCGTGCACGAAACGCGAGAGCGGTGCGAAACCGCCGGCGTCCATCGAGACCAGCCAGTGAAATCCCGAAAGCACGAAGAGTTGCCCGGTGACCCCCTCTTCGAACCACCGGCTCACTTCCTCCACGGTGGTTGGTCCGTCGAGGGAGATCTGCCGTACGTTGCGAAAGTTTCGGGCCCTGAGGATGGCGCGGGCGAGGGCCCCCTTGCCGGTTCCGTCAGGGCCGACGAGCGCGACCGAACGCAGCTGGCCGGGGGTCTTGCCGCTGAGGACCCGCCGGGCGCGGTCGATCGCGGCCTCGCGGCCGGTCAGCACGTCGGCGGCCTCTACCGTCTTGGCGGCGAAGAGGCGGCGGTACACGAGGGGGACCCCCGCCACCGGCTCCGGCCGCGCGAATACCTTGGGGTCGGGCTTCCATGCTCGGCGGGTATCGGGCAAGCCGAGGAAGCGGCGCCAGGCCTCGATCCTCGGTCCCCCGATCAGGTTGACCAACGTGCGCTTTCCGAGAGCCCTGGCGCGGACGAAGACCGATGGCAGGGCCTCGGCGTGCTCCATGAGGCGCAAACCGGCCGCCCGTCGCCGCAGCAGGTCGACCCGGTCCTGGGTCAGATCACCGTCGACCAGTTGCGCACGAAGCTCGTCGATTCCCCCGAGAACGGCTTCGCGGAGGTCGGCTCCCAGGCGGTCTGCCCATCCCCGCGATGCCTCGGCGTGACCGTGGATGACCTCTTGGCCGCGGTCGAGGGCGCCGAAGAAGATCTCCCCGAGGAGCTTCCTGGTTTCCTCGGGCAAAGCTTCATCCGCGACCACGTCGAGTTCGGTGCTGGCGAGCTCCACGTTGAAGGCGATCAAGCGAGCGATTTCTCCGAACGAGACGACCAGCGGCTGTACCTCGTCGGACATCGCCCGAGTCGTGCCGATCAGCCCCGGGGCGACCTGCGCTTCTACATGAGCGATGACCAGGTCCCGAAAGGGAACGTCGATCACCGCGACCGGCGGCGGCAGGCGATGCTCGCCCCGGGCTAGGCGCCCCCGGGGAACCTTGTACCAGTCCCCGAGACTTTGAGCCGCGCGCCGGAGCGCGTCGAGGAGCGGGGCGACGGTGTTCTCCTCGCTGAGCTGTTCCCGGAGCTGGACTGCCTTGGCTTCGGCCTCCGCGGCGACCTTCTCGAGGGGCTCCGTGAGTTGGCGAACCGTCGCAGCCACCTCATCGCCGGTCGCCTCTCCGGCGCCGAGCTCCGCCTCGAGGTGAGTTCGTGCCTCTTCGATGGCGCTCTCGAGACGCTCTGCCTGCAAGTGGGTCCGGCCCCGGACGTCCTGGGTCAGTGAACGGACGTGTTCGTCGAGGGCGTCCTTGACGCGCGCCTCGAGGCCGAGCAGATCGAGCTCGAGGGCGAGCAGCGAATAGGTTGCTTCGAGGGTTCCCTGAACCCCTTCGAGGCGGCCCTCGAGGGTATCGAGCGCCTTGATCCTCTCGCGAAACACCTTGCTCGTTCGTCGCGCCGCGGTCGGCAGGTCGGGGGTGCCGTAGATCTTGGCTTCCCTCGCGAAGTCCTGAAAAGGCCCACCGAGGGCAGACGAGAGGCGGGCCGCGCCCTCCTGCGCCATGCGGGTGGTCTCGTCGAGGGCCAGGGCCAGTTCCGCGTCGATGTCTACCCGGAGCGCCCGTAGGTCGTCTTCGATGTTCTCACCGTCACCGCCCTCGGCGATGGCGTCGTAGCCGGCGATGATGCTCTCGAAGACGCTTCGAGTTCTCGCTGCCAAATGCACGTCGGCGGAGACGAGGAGCGCCGCGAAGCTCTCGAGCTTCGTCGACGCGACGCCGGCGAGGTGGTAGCGCGCGAGTCCGCGGAGCTCGACGCTGCGGACCAGGGTTTTGCTCGATAGGCGCCGGCGCATCGAGAGCGCCGCCCGAGCAACGGCCTGGCGGGGTGATTGACCATCCTGGCGTCGAAAGGTCTCCGGTTCGTAGGGTGCGCTCAGGCGCTCGGGCGTGCTGTCGGCGATCGTGTCGATGGCGTCTACGATCTGCGTCGGAGTCCAGTCGCGCTGCCCCAGGCGCGCGCCGCGACCGAGGATGACCCCATGCCACCTCTCCGCGAGCTCGGACTCCTCCGCGTGCAGGGAGAGCGCGACGCTCGGCTGAGCACCGTCTCGGAGTCGAACCGTGAGCCTGCGGTGGTGCCGGAGGAATTCGCGGCGGAGGTCGCGGAGGTAGATCTTCGCTTCTTCGCGGTACTCTTCCAGCAACCCCCGGGTCACGTTGTCGACCAGCTCCTGGAGGTC
>QMMC01000260.1 GCA_003647065.1 Deltaproteobacteria bacterium
AACTCCGGTCGTCGCGTAACAAAGCCCCTGGAGCTGGAGGCACCCCCGACCACGCCGTCAATCCAGGTCACACCCCTACCGTTCATGCAAAGCGTCGCGCGGCCCACCGTCAGGCTTCTATGCCGAGTTCCCGACGAACATCCGTGAGGGGTCGCTCGAAGTGATCTTCCCAGACGACTACCGGTAAGAAGGCTGCGCGCTCGCCGCGTCGCGCGCCTTCGAGGACCTCCCGGACCACGCCTCGGTAGCCGGGGGAGAGGCCGAAGCGCAGGGCGCCGCCGAAGGCGATCATCGCCGAGCCGGGCATGCCCGTGACCCGCCAGGTGAAGGCCTGGAGCGCGAGCTCCGAGCGCACGTCCGTGTCGTAGCCGGTGAGCACATGCCAGAGATCGTGGCTCTGGCGGACACGCTTCGAGATGTAGGCGATCATCGACGGGATCCCCGGAGGTGCCTGAAAGATGTCCGGGTCGAGGCCTCGGTCGTCGAGGAACCGCGCGTAGGCCCCGCCGAGGGTCGTCGCCGGCAACGCCCGGAGGGCGTCGTAATCGATGTGATCGGAATCGATGGAGGGTTGCTCTCGGAGGAGCCGGGCGCCGTCTTCGCTCGCCACGAAGCGCGCGAGAAAACGGGGGAAGCGGTGGGCGTTCGTGGCGAGGCCGACGAGGAAGGCCTGGCCCGTGTCATTTGGGTCTGAAAGTAGTTTCCCGAGGGCAGATGCCGTGACCCGGGCCCGGGCGATGGCTCCGCCCTCGAGGGCGACCTGCGCAGCGTGTGCTTCGTCGGCGGCATGCGACGAGCTGGACTCGGAGGGGACGATCATGGGGGCTCCTATTGTTGACAGTGTTGACAATAGGCGCGCATTGTTCATTGTCAACAGCACCAATAGCGATTTATGGTCAGCCCGTGGCGAAGAAGTTCCCCAAGGAGAAAAAGGATGGCGCCAAGGAGGTGAAGCGCGCGCGGCGGCGACCCGAGGAGGCCCGGGCGATCATTCTCGCGGCCGCCCAGGAGGTGCTCTCCGAGAAGGGTCCCGATGCGGCTGGCCTCAAGGATGTCGCTCGCCGGGCCGGGGTCAGCCACGCCCTCGTCTCCCACTACTTCGGCACCTTCGATCAGCTCGTCGAAGCGGCCCTCGAGGAGCATGTCGCCGGGGTACGTCGCGGCTTCATCGAACGTCTCACCGAGCTGACGACCGCGGGGATCGACGACCTCCTCGACTACTACTTCGAGGCCCTCGGGAACCCGATGTACGGGCGCCTCGCGGCATGGGCGTTTCTTTCGGGGCGTCTCGAAGCCGCCGACTTCTTCCCGCGCCGCAAGAAGGGCATGAAAGTCATCGCCGACGCGATCGAGGCCCGGTACACCGCCGAGGGCACGCCTCAGCCATTCTCCCGCGACGATCTCGAGCTGATGATGGTCCTCGTCAGCTCTGCCGGCTTCGGCTATTCCATCGGTCGCGACGTGTTCTGGGAAAGCCTCGATCATCGCCCTGGGGCCGACCGTGACCGATGGTTCCGCGAGCACCTCAGCCAGCTGATTCGCCGCGTGATGTTGAAGGAGACAGACCCTTGAGTAAGAAGAAACGCCTGGCGATCGTTCTCGGAGCGTTCGCCGTCGTCCTCGTTGGCGCTTTCGGAGCCGTCGGCTTCTTCTTCTTCTCCGTGAGGCTCTTCGAAATCGAAGGGCCCTCCATGGAGCCGGGGTGGGTGGACGGGGACCGCGTCGTCGTCAACGCCCTCACGACCGACCCAAGGCCCGGGGACGTCGTCATGCTGGAGAGTCCCCAGGACGACTTCACGATCATGAAGCGGGTGATCGGGGTCGCCGGAGACGAGATCGACATCGACGGGTTCTTCGTCATGCGCAACGGGGAGCCCATCCTGGCGGACCGCATCGACTCCGCCGATGGCTTCATCTGCTTCGAAGAAGAGATCGATGGACGCGTCTTCCGGACCAAGCGTGACCCCCTGAATCCCACCACCGATTCGCCTCCGCTCACGGTCCCCGAGGGTCACATCTACGTGCTCGGCGATCACCGGGCGCGCAGCAACGACAGTCGCTTCTTCGGCACCGTGCCCATCGACCGAATCGTTGGCACGGTTGGGGAGCACTATCTTCGGGTCACCCCCCGCGACCCCTGCGAGCGGTAATCGAGACGCTTCGGTCCGCGCGCCTCAGCGCGAGACGCGGTCCTTGCCTGCGCGCTTTGCGCGGTACATGGCTTCGTCGGCGGCGCGGAAGAGCGACTCGGCGTCGGCGGCGTGTTCTGGGTAGGCGCTCGCGCCGACCGAGATGCCGGGGTGTAGGACGACCTCGTCGTGCTCGAAGTGATGGGCGGAGATGGCTGCCCGGATCTCTTCACCGACGACGAGGGTGCGCTCGAGGTCGTAGCCGGGCAGCGCCGCGAGGAACTCGTCTCCACCCCACCGGCAAGCGATGCCGTGCTTGCCCACTACCTCGCCGATGACCTTACCGGCGTGGCTGATGGTGAACGCCCCGAACTCGTGCCCGTTTGCGTCGTTGATGGCTTTGATCCCATCGAGGTCCATCACCAACATGCCGAGGTGCTGGTGGTCGACGTTCGCCCGCATGAGCAACTGCTTGAGCTCGGCGTCGAAGCGCCGTCTCAGGTAGAGGCCGGTGAGGTCGTCGACGTTCAAGAGGCGGGTTACGAACTCGTCGAAGGCCTGGTCGGCGGCGTCCTGAATCTCGAAGCGCACCATCGTCGTGCCAAAGACGAGCTTGTCGCCGTGGTTGAGGGGCTTCTCCTCGACTTTGTCGCCGTTGACCACGGTGCCGTTGGTGCTGCCCATGTCGATCAAGGACCAGCTTCCCCCCTGGTCTTCGATGCGGGCGTGCTCCCAGCTCACGCCGGCGTCGTCGATGCAGACTTCGGCATCCGGGTCTCGACCGATGACGGCGTTCGAGTCCTCGACGAGGATCTTCTCGCCCATCCGGTGGCCGCTCATCACCAAGAGGGCCGGGCGGTACTGGGCGCGCACGCTCCGGGCGATCTCTTGTTGATATGGGGTCGCGTCCTCGAGGCGTAGGGTGGCCGTAACCGCCTCGGGCGGCCTACGCCGCTTTCCTCGCCTCCCCGTCACGGCGAAAGGGTAGCACGCAGACCCACAGGGCTCAGTTTGTGAGCAGGTCGCCGAGCCAGGTGCCAAAAGCGGGGCTCCGGAAGAGCTCCCGGGCGAGTCCGTCCATGGTCCCGGCGACAGCCTGGCGCGTTTCGTCCAGGACCCCCGAGCTTTCGGCGAGCTCGCGGAGGGTCTTGTCCCCTTCGCAGTCCAAGAAGGCCCGCACCTCCTCGGCCACGACGCGTCGCCCGATGGCCCGGGCCGCGTTGTGCTGGAAGGTCGGCCCCACGAGGGCCTCGAGCTCTTCCCGAGGCAGCCCTTCGATCTCGTGCATCAACACGGCGACGTCAGTTTCGAAGACACGGTGGATGATCTGCTTTTGGATCTGGCCCACGAGCTCCCGCCCCTCGTCGCTCCGGATGCGCTCTCGGAATGTTTCCCGGAGCCCCCGGAGGGCGCCCTGGCTGAACTCTTTGGCCGTGCTCGCCATGCGCTTGTCGAGCTCGGCCCCGACCTTGCCGGCTACGGTCTTGCCCACGGTCTTGCCCACGCTCGCGAGCTTTTCGGCCCGGGCCTTGGCGCTCTTGCGTAAGCGCCCGGCGATGCCGCCGCGGCGCCCTGAGGCATCTGGAGCCTCGCCTTCTGGTGAGTCTGGGCCGTCATCTATTCCGCCCCGGCCTGATGCCGCCGCGGCGGAGAGCTTCTTCGCAAACGAGAGAAGGGTATCTTGGAGGACCGGGGCGAGGAGCTCGCGGACCAGCTTCGGATCGACCGCGCCCTTGGCCCAGGCCGCGGGTGGCGCGCCTTGAATCAGCGCGATCTCCTCGAGCTTTCGCTTCACCTCCGGAGGTAGGGCGTCACCCACGGTTTCGCCGCTCTCGGTGACGCGGAGGAGGTGTCGGTCCCAGGCCGGGGAGAGGTGCTCCTCGACCACCCGGGTCACGTTGTCGGTGGTGAGCGAAGAGAGTGTGAGGGCCACGACGGACTCCACGTCGACGAGCTCGGCGACGCGCCGGTCGAGGAGAAAGTCCGCGATCATCTCGACGCCGGCGTCGCGAAGGGCGCTCTCTTCCGCCGATAGGGCCTCGATGATTCGTTCCTGATCACTCACCGTCTCCATGTACCGCGGCCCCATCGCCTATACAATCCGCACCGTGGTGATCGAGTCGCAAGGCGTGAGGGCATTGGAAGGCGTGCGGGCATTGGAGGTCGTCGAGGTCGTCGTGGAGGTCTCCCGCCTCGACTTCACCAAGCGCAAGGCCCACGGCGAAGTGGACTTCGTTTCCCCCCTGCCGTGCCCCGTCAACTACGGCTCCATCCCTTCGCGCATCGCCCCCGACGGAGACCCCCTCGACGCCGTGGTCCTCGGGCCCCGCCTCCCGCGCGGGCGCCGCGTCGAAGTGCCCGTCCGGGCGGTCATCGGTTTTCTCGACGCGGGCCTAGACGACCGCAAGGTCATCTGCAGCCATCGAGAGCTGAGCGCCAAGGACCGCCTCGGCCTGCTCGCCTTCTTTCACGTCTATGCGCTCTCCAAGCGCGCGCTCAATCGAGCGCGGGGCCGCCGCGGCGAGACGCGATGCCTCGGCTTCGTGGCGTGACCTTCGATGCCTAGGACGGGCTCTCGGTGCTCTTGGAGCTCTTGGGGCTCTTGGAACTCTTGGAGCTCTTGGAACTCTTGGAGCCTCTGGCGTCTTTGGCGCCTTTGGCGCCTTTGGCATTTGGGCCCCCTCGAGCTCCGGTGACGCCCGCGAGGATGCGCACCTTGGTGCCGCCCTGATCCGTCAGGAGCCGCGTCTCGAGGGGAACGCCGACGCTTCGGGCGATGCGTGCATCGCGGACCAAGAGCGCCACTGGGCAACCGTCCGGCAGTTCGCCGATGCGATTGCCGAGGCTCTGGTAGAGGCGCTGGAGGGTGCGGGGGTCTCCGACGCGGTGGCCGTGGGGAGGGTTGCTCACGACGGCTCCGTGCGTCTCGGTGCTCTCTTTCAACACGTCGAAGACCATCGCCTTGCTGATCGCGGCCTCCTCGACCGTGACGACGTGCCCCACCTGGCCTCGTTTGGCATTGTTGCGAGCCGCCTCCACCGCCCCGGCATTCCGGTCGGCGCCACGGATCAGCGGGGCGGCGTCCGGACGACCCATCTCAGCCTGGAGGGAGTCGCGCGCGGCCAGGAAGCGGCCGCGGTCGAAGAACGGAAGCGCCTCGAAGAGGAAGCTGCGGCCGCTCCCCGGTAGCAAACCGAGGGCATGGCGGGCGGCCTCGATGAGGATGGTCCCGGAGCCGCAGAAAGGATCGACGAGGGGCGTCGTGGGGTCCCAACCGCTCGAGAGCACCAGGGCGAGGGCGAGGTCCTCCCGGAGCGGCGCTTTCGCCGTCTCGCTTCTGTACCCCCGCTTCCAGAGCGGTTCCCCGGTCAGGTCGAGGGAGAGGGTGACCTCGTCGTGTTCGATCCGACACTGGATCGCGACGAGGGGTCCCGATTTTTGACCGTACCCGCGGGCTTCGGCGACGGCCGTCGTGACCCGTTCGGCGACGGCCCCGGTGTGATGCAGGCGCGACTTCCGGCACTTCGCCGTCACCTCGAAGCGCACGTCGTCGCCCAGGATCGCCCGGAAGGGGAGCTTGGCCGTCTTTCGGACCAGCACCTCGAAGCGACGCGCCGAGAACGTACCGAGTCGCAGCATGAGGTGGGTGCCGAGGCCCGACCCGAGGGCGATGCGGTAGAGCGTGGTGGCGTCCCCTTCGAGCTCTACGCCTCCGGGGACCGCCTTGGTCTCGAACTTCGTGAGCCGCTGGAGCTCTGCCTCGAGCAGCGCCTCGACGCCGGGGGCCGACGCCACGAACAACTGCACCGCTCCGTCAGGCCACGAGACCTTCTGGGCCGTCCGGGCCTTCCGGGTCTTTTGGGCCTTCTGGTCCTGGTGCGTTTTCCGGGGTTGAGCGCCGGTCTTGCTTCGAGCCTTGGCTCCAGCCTTGGCTCCAGTCTTGGCCCCAGTCTTGGCTTCAGTCTTGGCTCGAATCTTGGCTCGATGCTCAGACCGCGTCGTGGTCGCTTTGCTCGTCCGCGTCTTGGTCCGCGCCTTGATCCGCGTTTTCTTCTTCTTGGCCGTGCCCATGGGAGTGTCCGTGGCCTTCCTTGCCATGTGAGTGGCCGTGCGTCAGCTCGTCTTCGGTGGCTTCCCGGAGGAAGAGCACGTCGACCTCGAAATGCAGGGTCTGGTCGGCGAGGGGGTGATTGTGATCGATGGTGACCGTGTTCCCCATGATCTTCGTGATCCAAACGGGGATGGTCTGGTCTTCGCGGGTCTTCACCATGAAGCGCGCGCCCACTTCGATGACCGCGTCTTCGGGGAATTCGCTCCGCCGCATCTGCTGGGCCTTGCCCTGGCGCCGGCCATAGCCCTCTTCGGGGGGAACCACCGCTGTGACGTGGTCGCCGACCTTCTTGCCCGCGAGCTGCTTCTCGAGGCCCGGCACGAGATTGCGATGGCCGTGCAGGTAGTACATGGGGTGCTCTTCGGTGCTCTGGTCGAGCACCTTCCCCTTGCCGTCGGTGAGTACGTAGTGGATGCCGGCCACCTTGCCGGCGGCGATGATCTCGGTGTCGCTCATGCGGAAACCCTCTCAGCCTCGGGGGGCGAGAATCAAGGCATGATGGGGTCGAAGATGAACACCGCCCCGACGTCCTCGGCGGCCATGCGGTCCACCCCCGGGGCGCCGATCAGCGCGACCGTCCCGGAGGCGGCTACCGCCGCGCCGAAGCGATCCCCGACTTCGGGGACGAGGCGATAGAGCTTCTCCGCCTCGCTGAACGATCCACTCGCCCGCTGGAATCGATAGGCGATGCCCATCTCCGACCGGCTCACCCGGTCGTACTTCGGGGCGCCGACCAGGAGCATGTCCCCTACGAGGGCGATGGCACCGAAGAGGGCCTCGCCGGAGGGGTCACTCGCCACGAGGCGCTGGGACTGGGTGACGGTCATGTCGGTCTGCCGTTCGAAGATGTAGACGGCGCCGGCGTTCATCACCGCGCCCTCTTCGGCGAAGGGGGCCGAGATGGCCATGGTGTCTCCGTCGAGGGCGACGTGGGTGCCGAAGCCGTCGTCGAGGGCTCCATCACTCGCCTCGAGGCGGCTGCCGGCGGCGAGTTCGGTCCAGGTTCCCGGGGCGGTGCGCTCGAAGAGGTAGGCCGAGCCCTTCTTGTTGTTGTCGAAGGGGGCCCCGGCGATGACGTAGGTGCTGTCGATGTCGACGGAGAAGCCGAGGCCGTCGCCGGCCCGGCCGTCGGTGACGGTCAGCCGGGCGACCTCTTCGAAGGTCTCGGTGCCCATGCCGTCGTCTTCGAAGACGTAGACCAGGCCTTGGTCGTCGGTCACGACGCCTGCATCGCCGTAGGCGCCGACGGCGATGTGCCCGTCGCCGATGGCGACCGAGCGTCCGAAGCGCTGTCCGGCAGTCGGGTCCGATGCCACGAGGGCCTGGGTCTCGGCCCAGGTTCCGTCCGTGCCACGCTTGAACACGTAGACGGCGCCGGCGTTCATCGCGGAGGTGTGGCTTGCCCCGTGGGTGCCGATGACGATCGTGTCGCCTTCGATGTCGACCGAGGTGCCGAAGCTCCCGCCAGTGGCAGATCCGCTCGGGGTGAGGATGCCCGTCACCTGCCGCCAGTTGCCTCCGGTATCACGCTCGAAGACGTAGGCCGCGTCGGCGTACACACCGGCGATTGCGGAGCCCACGCCGATCACCGCGTAACTGCCGTCGATCGCCACGTCGCCGCCGAAGGCGTCGAACATATCTGCGTCCGATGCGCCCCACATCGCGGTCTCGGTGCGCACGCACGTCCCGGAGCCATCGCAGGTGCCGCCCATGCAAACCGTGTCGGCGGCGGCGGGGACCGAAACCTCGCAGCCGACCGGGTCACAGGTGCTGCGCCCTTCCTGGCATTCGACCATCGGGTCGCACATGGCCCCCGGAAAACATGCGTCGGACATGCCCGTATCTCGGGATCCGGTGTCGCGCCCGCTGTCGCGGGTGCCGGTGTCGCGGCCGCTATCGGTCAGTACCGGCGTGTCATCGCCGCAGCCGAGGGATGGGAGCAGGAGTGCGAAGAGAGCGAGAAGGGGAAGAAAGAAGAAACGCATGGGCGCATCCTACCCCGCTTCACCGTCCGCCGGCACCCACTGCGGCACCCACTGCGGCACCCACTGCGGCACCCGCTGCGGCACCCGCTGCGGCACCCACTGCGGCACCCACCGCGGCACCCACTGCGGCACCCACTGCCAACATGTAGGGAAGTGTGTTACGCTCCTCGAGCGGTATGGGTGACATGCGCGATACGATCGAGGTCGAGGCTCTTGAAGACGAGCGTCGGCGCGCCCGTCGGCGGTTCCTGACGCTCCCGGTTCGCATCGACACGCACTCCCGGCCCGAGCGTTTCGCGATCACCCGAAACGTCAGCCGGACCGGCGCCCTCCTCGCGACCCAGAGCCGTTTTCGAATTGGCGCCAAGGCTGTGCTGCTCTTCCACGCCGATGGGAAGGGCAAGCGCTCTCCCGTCGAGGCGCGCATCGTCCGCCTCGAGCTCAACTCCGAAGATGCCACCGGCCTGTGGCCGTATCTGGCCGCCGTGTCCTTCGAAACACCCCTAGAGAGCTCGATCAGCTTGGCCCCCACGGGCGTCGCGGTGCGTTGACGCACTGCGGTATTCTTCAATGGTTTCGCACGCCTTGACACCCCTCGCGGGGTTGGCCATAGCTTCCCCGAACCATGGCTGACGCCGTCCGAAAGAAGCCTGACTGGCTGCGCGTGCGCCTCCCCGGCGGCGAGCGCTACAACGGCCTCAAAGAGACCCTCCGCGGTCTGGATCTCCATACCGTCTGCGAAGAAGCCCGGTGCCCCAACATCGGCGAGTGTTGGTCCGCGGGGACCGCCACGATCATGATCCTCGGAGAGACCTGCACCCGGGGATGCCGCTTCTGTGCGGTCAATACCGGCGACCCCGGCGGCCTCGTCGATCCCCGAGAGCCCGACAATACGGCCCGGGCCCTCGCCAAACTCGACCTGTCCTACGTGGTGATGACCATGGTCGACCGCGACGACCTCCTCGACGGTGGCGCGGCCCACGTCGCCCAGACCGTCCGGAGGGTCAAAGCGGCCTCCCCGGAGCTCCTCGTCGAGGTCCTCGTCGGTGACTTCGCCGGTCAGAAGACAGACGTCGAGACCTGCGTCGTCGACGGCCGCCCGGACGTATTTGCTCACAATGTCGAGGTCGTGCCCGAACTCCAGCGTGTGATGCGCGACGCCCGGTGCTCCTGGGAGCGCTCCGTAGACGTGCTCCGATGGGCCAAGGACGCCGGGGCTTCAGTGACGAAGTCCTCGCTCATGGTTGGCTGCGGCGAGACCGAGGACCAGGTCCTCGGCGCGATGCGCGGTCTCCGGGACGCCGACGTCGACGTCGTCACCATAGGTCAGTACCTCCGGCCGTCGAAGAAACACACGCCCCTGGTCCGCTACGTCGAGCCCTCGGAGTTCGACACCTATCGCGACGCGGGACGCGACATGGGGTTCAAGTATGTGGCCTCGGGGCCTTTGGTGCGGTCGAGCTATCGAGCCGCCGAGGCGTTTCTCGAGGGTGTCCTGAAGGGCGCTGGCCCGTCTTTCGATCGCTACGGCAAGGCCGATGGTCGACGCAGCTTGAGGGTGGTGGATTGATGGAGACGTCTCCGGTCGATACGCAGAAGAGCGCGCGCCGCGCCTTCGATGACGAGCTGGTCACCGTCCTCGACGGCGACCGGTCCGAGGTCGAACTCGACGACGCGGCGTTGACCGAACTCTACCTCGGCATGGTCCGGACGCGCCTGACCGACGAGCGCCTCGCTCGCCTCGCTGCCGAGGGGCGCACCCACGTGCATATCCCGACTCGGGGCCAGGAGGCGGCGGTCATCGGCGCCGCGGCGGCCCTGGCGGAGGAAGACTGGATCTTCCCCACCGTCCGTGACCTCGGCGCCTTTCTCTACCGCGGAGTCTTCCTTGGCCGGGTCCTCGCGAACGTCTTTGGGAACGCGGCGGATGCTGCGAAGGGTCGGCAGATGCCGGCTCACCTGACCGCCCGGGCCGAGCGCATCGCATCGGTCGGCTTTTTCGCGGGCACTCACCTCAGTCACGCCGCGGGCCTCGCCTGGGGCGCGAAGATCTCCGGCGACCCCATCGTGGTCGCGGCCTTCGCCGACCGCGAGGCCGTGCCCTCCGCCGACTTCCACACCG
>QMMC01000261.1 GCA_003647065.1 Deltaproteobacteria bacterium
CCGGGCGCGCCGGGAGGACCTACCGCAGCTCGTCGGGCACCTCGCCCTAGGCCTCGGCAGTGACGAGTCGGCGCTGCCCGCCGAAGCGATGGAGCGCATTCAGCATCACGACTGGCCCGGGAACGTCCGGGAGCTTCGCAACCACGTCGAGCGCCTGGTCCTCCTCGGCGATATGGCCACCGCGCCTCTGTCACTGACCGCGGCCGAAAAGAGCAACCCCTTCGACGCGGCGGCGAAGAGCGGTCTGCCCTACCGGACCGCCCGGGCCGCCGTCCTGGACGCCTTCTCGGAGGCTTACGTCACGGACATGCTGGGCCGCCACGGCGACAACGTCTCGGCCGCAGCCCGGGCCGCGGGCGTGGCTCGGCGTCATTTTCAGCGGCTCAAGGCCAAATAGGCGGCTCCCCCGAAGGGTGCGACCCAGAGGGTCGCACCCGGGACCCATGTGGTCGCGGGGCAGAGGTGTCGGTCGCGGGGATCCAAGGTGATCTACGTCGGCACACCGGTTGCACTGTCCCGGTGCAGGAGGTGACCTGCATGACTGAGATGAATCGAGTGATGGTGACGGGAACGATGGTTGGTCTGCTGCTTTTCGTGGGGGCATGCATGGGAGCAGAGGATCCCATCGACGGGGCTTCGTCGAGCCTGGCAACGTGCCCCGCATGGGTCGTCGAAGGCCTCGAGTGCCGGGCTGACCTTTCGCTCGAATGCGTTCGGCCAGACCTCGCAGGCGTCTGCCATTGCGAGGCCGGCGCGGATGGCCCGGCAGGCTCAGGCGGCACGGCGACCGTGGTCTGCGGCGATGCGCCGCCCCCCCCCGGCGGCGGCATCTGTACCGAGCACGTGCGCACCGGAGACTTCTGCGACCCCCTCGGTCCCGAAGAGTGTACCCACGCCTGCGACCCCGCCCTGAGCTGCCGCTGCACCTCGGTCGGCGACGCTTCTGACCCGGGCTGCGAGCACGTCTGGGTCTGCGACGAGGGCCGGCCCCCCCCCGGAACCGACCCGACCTGCAGCGAAGCAGACCTGCGCGCTTGCACCGCCGGCGAGGACCGCGAGTGCATCAACGAAGACGGCCGGGTATGCCGCTGCTACGCCACCCCCGACGGAGACATCGCCTTTGAATGCGACACCATCCGCCCGGACCCCAGCCTCCCCTTCTGCGACGAAGACGCCCTGCGCGCCTGCTTCGTCTCGGGCTACGGCGAGTGCGTCAACGAGGTCGGCACCGTCTGTCGCTGCGTGTCCACCCCGGATGGCGGCGTCAGCGTCGAGTGCGACGGCATCACCCCGCCCCCCGGAACGGTGCCTTCGTGTGACGAAGACACCGCTCGCATCTGCTCGGCAGCCGGATTCTCCGAATGTGCGGCCGCCGACGGACGCCTCTGCCGATGCTCCGCCTCTGCGGACGGGTCGGTCAGCTTCGAGTGCGACGGCGGTAGCACGCCGCCCCCGCCCCCCCCCGCCTGCACCGACGAGTCCCTCCGGGCGTGCTTCATCGAGGGTTCCGGCGAGTGCGTGAGCGATGAGGGCTTGCTCTGCCGCTGCTCCGCCTCTGCGGACGGGTCGGTTCGCTTCGAGTGCGACGGCGTCAGCTCGCCTCCGGGCGGCCCGGAGCCCCGCCCCAGCACCGAGACCTGCACCGACGAGCACGTGCGTTCCTGCTCCGAGGGCCGGGAGATCTCCTGCTCCTTCGATGGACTGGAGTGCTTCTGCGACCCCTCGAGCACTTCCTTCGGGATCACCTGCCGCTGAGCCCTAGCCGGCATTTTGTCGAGCCGTCGTCCGATTCTTCGGGCGGCGGCTCGCTCGCGTTGTTCCCCAGAAGACCCCGTCCGCTTCACGAGAGATTGCGACCGAGGCCCTGATCGTGAGAAAATTGCACCCGACGATGCGGTCCCCGGTTCTCATCCTCTTTCTTTTTGCGTTGGCATCTTTGCCAGCCCTCTCGGCCGTCGCCCAGGAGCGCCCCGTCGCCCAGGAGCGCCCGATCGATACCGCGGCTGCCGCCTACGAAGAGGGCGAGCTCTTCCGAGCCCTCGAGCTCTACGAAGAAGTCCTTCGCACCCCAGGCAACTCCCCGACCGACCTCCTGGCGGTCCATCTGCGCCTCGGCGTCCTGCGCGGGTCCGTCGGCAACGATGACGGTGCGCGGGCGGCCTTCCAGATGGCCCTGGCGATCGACCCCAGCCTCGAGGCGCCCTCCGAACTGAACCCCGACCTCCAAGACGTCTTCCACGAGATCAAGGAAGCCCAGGGAGGAGTGGGCCTCACCCTCGACGCCGCATTTCCGCAAGAGATTGACCCGACCCGAGAGACCGAGATTCGGCTGACCGCAACCGGCGCGCCGGAGGGGGTCGCGTTAGGCTTCCGGGTGGCGACCTCCCACGGCGATGGAAGCGCCCCCGCGGTCTTCCAGGGGCCCGCCTCGACCGAGGGCGGCCTGACGATCACCATCCCGCCCTCGGCTTGGCGCGGAGAGACGAGCCTCGACCTCGAGGCCAGTGTCCTCGACTCCCATGGGAGCGTGCTGCTTTCGCGGATCGGACCCTTGGTCGCAACCGTCGTACCGCCGCCGGCCAGCGGAAACGGCCGGGGCAGTGAAGGGCCCGAAGACGACGCCGGAGGGAGCATCTTCGGCAGCCCCTGGTTCTGGGTCATCACGGGCGTGGTCCTCCTCGGCGGCGCCGCCGCGATCACGGCTGTCGCCCTCACCAGCGACACGGGTCCCCCCAACGTCGGACCCCCGGTCATCATGGGACTTTCGCTGTGACGACGGGCACCGAAGCCCTCGATTCCGACGAACTCGAACTGCTCGACGACCACTTCGCCCCGACGAAACTCCTCGACGAGGAGAACAAACGCATCGGTCGCTACGAGCTGGTGTGGGAGCTCGGCACCGGGGGCATGGCCAACGTCTATCTGGCCCGGGCGCGGGGGCCGGCGGGATTCCACAAGTGGTTCGCCATCAAACGCATTCACCCGCACCTCGCGAAGGACAAACGCTTCGTCGACATGTTCCTCGACGAGGCGCGCATCGCGGCGGCGGTCCACCACCCCAACGTCACCCAGGTCTTCGACCTCGGCGACGACGGCGGCGAGCCTTACATCGCGATGGAGTACCTGCACGGCGAGCACCTCGGGGCGCTCTCGGTGCGCGCAGTCCGGCGCCAGGGCCGGGTCCCCTACGGCATCGCGGCCCGCATCGTCGCTTCTGCCGCCGATGGCCTGCACCACGCCCACGACGCCAAGGACCAGCGCGGCCATCCCCTCAACCTGGTGCATCGCGACGTATCTCCCCAGAACATCTTCGTCACCTACGAAGGCACGGTGAAGCTCACGGACTTCGGTATCGCCAAGGCCGAGAACCGCATCACCCACACCAAGACCGGGAGCATGAAGGGCAAGTGTGCCTACATGGCGCCGGAGCAGGCCCTCGGCCAAGCCGTCGACCGGCGCACGGACATCTTCGCCCTGGGCATCGTGCTCTGGGAAATCACGACCGGGCGCCGGCTCTTCAAGGGGGCGACCGATGCCCAGACCTTGATGCGCATCACGAGCGGGCGGGTGAAGTTGCCGACCGCCGTAGAGCCCAGCTACCCGCCGGCTCTCGAGCGCATCGTGATGCGGGCTCTCTCACCGAAACCCGACGGGCGCTATCCCACCGCCGCGGCGATGGCCCGGGACCTCGACCGCTACATCGCGGCGATCGGACAGCCAACGGGCCAAGCCGAGGTCCGAGGGTTGATGACCGGGCTCTTCGCCGACCGCATCGGCGTCAAGGAAGCCCTGCTGCGGTCCGAGCCGGGCACGGTGGCGGACTTCGACTTGCGATCTTCGCCCATCGGCTACGGCTCGGGGGAAAGCGGCCTGCCCGCGGAACCCAGCAGGTCCGAGATCCTCGAGAGATCACCACGCGACGCCACCCCCCGGGTTCGGGCGACGCCGAAGTCCCGCTCCAGCAAGCGCCCCCCGCTGCTCTTCCTCATCGCCCTCGGGCTTCTCTCCGTGGTCGTCGCCGTCGCGACATTCACGTCGTTCACCGAGGGCAGCGCCGTGGTGCGGATCGACACCTCCCCGAGCGGCGCTCGGGTCTCCCTCGATGGCGTCGAACAGGACGGGACGACGCCGCTCCTCATCGAGGCCGTGCCCGGGGGCCGTCACAGCCTGAGCATCACTCTCGACGGCTTCGAGGCGATGGAGACGACCTTCGACTCTGAGGATTCGCGGGTGGACCTCGACTACCGACTGCGCGTCGCCCCAGAGCCGGAGCCGGAGCCGGAGCCGGAGCCGTTGGCCGCGGCCAACGCCGACGACCTTTCGTTCACCGAAGACGAAGCCCAAGAAGCTCAAGAAGCTCAAGAAGCTCAAGAAGCTCAAGAAGCTCAAGAAGTCCCCACAGCAGGGGTTGCGCCTGCCATGGCGCGGATGACGCGACGCGGTGGGTCACGGGGCGAGATGGCGCAGCGCGCGGTTCCCGCGGAGCCGGGGTACCTCAACGTGATCACCCGTCCCTGGGCCACGATCACGGTCAACGGGCAACCCGCAGGCAATACCCCCCTGATGCGCTACAGCGTGCCCCCGGGGTCGATCGTCGTACGCTTGCGCGCCGAGGGCAGCGGAACTCCGCGCGTGCTGCGGCTTCGGGTCAATCCCGGCCAGACCGTCTCCCAGAGCGTCGACCTGCGATAGCAGCGGCCGAACCCCTCGGCCCGTATCAGAGCGTGGTGCCGGTGGCGCCCCAAACGCAGTCGCGTTGCTGAGTAGAGCCCGCTTCGAAGGCGCAGAGGGGCACCTCTGTGGGCGGATTCGCCGAGCACCGGCTCCTATCGAGGGCGTAGACGTGCACCCCGGCGGCGATACCGTCGGGGAATCCCCCCTCGCCGCTGAATTCCGGTGGCACGGGGTACTCGGAGTAGATGACGACGGTGTCCGAACTCACCCCATAGGGCGACGGGAGTTCCAAGTCGCCCACGACCCGATGAACATCGGAGACGCCGAGTTCGTCCTCCGACGCCGTCGGTGCCGCGACTACCAGCGCCGCCACCGCGATGGCGGCGAGGCCGAAAGATGAACTCGCTTCGACAGCCGGAGGCAGTTCCGAGGGGACCCGCAAAGTCGCCTCGATGTCTGCGCCTGCAACGGTAAACGAAAGGTCGACCGCGTCGGTGACGGCGACCGTCTCGGCGGAAGCTCCGAACTCCGTGTCTGTGGCTTCTACGATCCTCCACGCAAGGGCCGCCTGAAGACGGTCCGGGACGCTCCCATCGGGGCTCGTTATTTCGCCCGTGACGGTGATGGTGATCGATTCTGGAGGCGAGGCAGTGCAAGGGCCGTCGTCGCAAGGGGGGGGTGGGGACGGGCAGCGTTCCGCCGACCCCTCCGGCAGGCAGGACCCACCACAACAGACCCCGGGGGCGCCGTCAGCCGACTCGCAGCCGGCCCCGTCGAGGCCATCGGCGCACTTTATCGAGACATCAGCGGAGACGCAGAGTGCCCCGCTGCACGCTGCGCTCGCAGGACAATACGGGCGCAGGTCGACTCCGCGCGGGTCCTCGGTGGCGATAGTCACCGTCGACGACCGCGCCGGGTTTGTCTCCACGCACCCGTAACGCACGGGCTGGCACGACACATCGCGGATGACGGCGATGAACGCATAGTTCTGGTCGTTCAGTTCCCCCACGGGGGCGAACTCGCCCGTCGCCGGACCGCGGTCTCGGTATTCGTTCGGGCCGAGGGGAGCACTCGGATCGCTCAGAATGACACTCCTCCTATCCGGGCACGGCCCGGGAAACACCCGCACCTCCAGCGAAGTGTTGGTGAGGTCATCGAGACCGTCGCTGGACACGAAGAGTTCGACCGAGTTGTCAGTCGCACATGCGCCCGACAACGCGACGAAGAACAGGCCGAGCATGAAGGACCGTGAGCGCAGGGTCATCCCCCTCAGGGTAGCACCACTGAGGCGATGTCGAGATTGCCGCCGAATACGCTCAGAAGGGAAGCGCGCTCGGGAGAGCCGCGATGCACGTGTCTTGATCTGCAGACCCCGCAGGTTGGGTGCATGGGGTTACCAGCGTCGCCGGGTCGGACACGTGCGTGAAGGAAGGCTCTCCGGACGAGTCAGCACGAACATAGGCATGCACCCCCACCGGAGGCTCCCCAGTGAAACCAAAGGCCCCGGCCAGGCTGGAATCGATGCTCTCCCGCAGATAGACCACGCCCACGTCGGGGCTGATGCCGTAGGGGGAGGGCAGCCCGCCGGCGGCCGTCGTCATGGTGACTTCGGACAGCTCGAGGATACCATCGCCGTCGGCGTCGACGGCCACGACGACCTCCGCGACGACCACGCCGCCCGGGGTCGCATCCCCGGCCGCCAGTGCTTCACGGGGCGGCACATCAGGCAGGGTCACCACGATGCGGTCACGGGACCCCTCGAATGGTTGCCCGTCGGAGACGGCGACCACGGACCCGGTCGATCCAGAGATGTCGACGGGGCGCCACGCGAGACCCGCGTGAAGACCTTCCAGGTCAGCCGTGTCGCTATCGACGGTGACCGTGATGGCATCGGCGGGACCACAGGTCACGCCGTGGCAGATGGTGCCTTCGCGACAACCCGCCGCGCACTCGGAGCATGGGGCCGCGGGGTCGGTGCACGGGGGCGTCGTCGTCGAGCAATCACCGGGAGTCGTTCCTCCCGCCGCGCACACACCATCACAGCAGTTGCCCGTCGCGCCCGAGGGGAGACGGCACTCGGAGCCAACCTCCTCGACAGCGCACTGCGTGAACACCGAGCCCGCCGCACAGAGTGAGCCGTTGCACTCGGCGCCAGGAGCGCAGAACGTGCCGAGGTTCACGTCCCGGGGGTCGGTGGTGGCAATCGTCACGGTCGACGCGTACGCGGGATTCGTGACAACGCATCCATAGCGCAGGGGTCGGCAAGACCCGTCTCGAATGACCGCGATGAACGCGTATTCGCGGTCCTCGAGGACACCCACCGGCGGCAGGCTGACGGCGCTGGGTCCCGACTCTCGATAGGCATCGGCGGCGACGGGGCGCGAAGGGTCGCCCAGGATCACGTCCTCGATCGCCGGGCAGGGCCCCGTGGTGATTCGCACTTCGAGTGAAGTCTGGTCGAGCGCGAGACCACCCGTCGAGATGACCAGCTCGACCGAGTCATCGGTCATACACGCGCCCGAGAGCGCCACGACCGCGAGACCCCAAACGAAAAAAGCCGAGCGCTGCAACATCACGGACAGGATAGCACCTGGCCTCACCCACGAAAAACGCCCTCCCCGGGGTCCGGAGAGGGCGTCGTTCGTAGCCGGTCAATCCAGCGTCGGACTCGGGAGCGCTTTGGCTCTGCACGACTGCGTCGCGCTGCCGCCTTCGAGCCCCCTCTCCCAACGCTTTCTTGTTGTGAGCAGCGTAGCTGAGGCTACTTCTTGCTCTTGGCCGCGTTGCGCTTGGCGACCTCTTCCTTGACGACCTCGAGGACCTGACGCGGGACCGCGGCGTAGTGGCTGAACTCCATCGAGAACTGGCCACGACCCGAGGTCGCCGACCGGAGGTCACCGATGTAGCCGAACATCTCGCCGAGGGGAACGTCCGCCTTGATGCGCACGAGCGTGGCCGTGGGCTCCTGGCTCTTGATCATGCCGCGGCGCCGGTTGAGGTCACCGATGACGTCGCCGACGTTGGCGTCGGGGACGAAGACGTCGACCTTCATGACCGGCTCGAGGAGCTGGGGGCCGGCCTTCGGCATGGACTGCCGGAACGCCGCCTTGGACGCCGCTTCGAACGCCATCTGCGAGGAGTCGACCGCGTGGAAGCCGCCGTCCAGGAGGATGAGCTTGAAGTCCATGATCGGGAAGCCGACGAGGGGCCCCTTGTCGAGCATCGTCTTGAAGCCCTTCTCGATCGACGGGATGAACTCCTTCGGAATCTTGCCGCCGGTCACCTTGGACTCGAACTGGAAGCCGTCACCGGGCTCGAGGGGCTCGATGGTGTAGTCCATCTTCGCGTACTGGCCCGAGCCGCCGGTCTGCTTCTTGTGCGTGTAGCTGTCGCTGACCGACTGGGTGATCGTTTCGCGATAGGCAACCTGGGGCTTGCCGACGTCGGCCTCGACGCCGTGGGTGCGCCGGAGGATGTCCACCTTGATGTCGAGGTGGAGCTCGCCCATGCC
The DNA here is from genome assembly GCA_003647065.1 of Deltaproteobacteria bacterium. Classification (GTDB taxonomy): domain Bacteria; phylum Myxococcota_A; class Polyangia; order Polyangiales; family B10-G4; genus B10-G4. Next base: position 8,186 of record QMMC01000261.1, read on the forward strand.
CTTGAGGATGGTCTCGCCCGACTCCTGGTCGACCTCGACGTGGAACGAGGGGTCTTCGGCAACCATCTTGCCGAGGGCCGTACCGAGCTTCTCGCCGTTGGCCTTGTCACGGGGCACGATGGACACGGAGATGACGGGGTCCGGGAAGACCATCGGCTCGAGGGTCGCCGGGTTCTTCTGGTCGGCCAGGGTGTGGCCGGTACGCACATTCTTGAGGCCAACGATGGCGATGATGTCACCGGCCTGGGCGGAGTCGACCATCGAACGGTCATTGGCGTGCATCTGCACCATGCGGCCGATGCGCTCGTTCTTCCCGGTGAAGGTGTTCACCAGGGTGTCGCCCTTGTTGATCGTGCCCGAGTAGACGCGGGTGAAGGTGAGGGCGCCGAAGCGGTCCTCCATGATCTTGAAAGCGAGGGCCCGGACCGGGGCGTCGGGGTCGACGATGGCGAAGTTGCCGGTCTCGTTGCCTTCCATGTCCACCTCGGGCTGAGGCTTCACCTCGGTCGGCGAGGGCAGGTAGTCGACGACGGCGTTGAGGATCTGCTGCACGCCCTTGTTCTTGAACGAAGAGCCGCAGTAGGTCGGGAAGAAGTTGATGTCCCGGGTGCCCTTGCGGATGCAGGCCTTGAGGACCTCCATCTCCGGCTCGTTGCCCTCGAGGTAGGCCTCCATCGCGTCGTCGTCTTCTTCGACGGCGGTCTCGATGAGATCCGTGCGGTACTTCTCGACGATCTCTTTCATGTCCTCGGGGACATCCTCGACCACGAACTTCTCGGGGTCACCGGACTCGTCCCAGATGTACGCCTTGCGCTCGAGGAGGTCGACGACGCCCGAGAACTCGGCCTCGGTGCCGATCGGAAGGACCATGACCAGGGGACGCGCGCCGAGGACGTTCTTGATCTGGTCGATCACCCGGTAGTAGTCGGCGCCGAGGCGGTCGAGCTTGTTGACGTAGATGATGCGCGCGACGCCCGAGTCGTTGGCGTAACGCCAGTTGGTCTCGGACTGGGGCTCGACGCCGCCGGAGCCACAGAAGACACCGACGCCGCCGTCGAGGACCTTCAGGGAATGGTAGACTTCGATGGTGAAGTCGACGTGCCCGGGGGTATCGATGATGTTGAGCTGGTAGTCATTCCAGAAGCAGGTCGTCGCGGCCGACTGAATCGTGATGCCGCGCTCCTGCTCCTGCTCCATGAAGTCGGTCGTCGCCGCGCCGTCATGGACCTCACCGATTTTATGAATCTTTCCGGTGAGCTTGAGGATGCGCTCAGTCGTCGTGGTCTTGCCCGCGTCGACGTGTGCAAAGATGCCGATGTTCCGGTATTTGGAGAGGTCCTTGGCCATGCTTCTGTATCCGTTTTCGGGCCCTTCGCGGGCCGTTCGCAGGGGGCCTTTTAGCCATGCCCGAGGCGGATCGGCAAGCGAGGATTGGTTGTCTCTCGCGCGAGGCCCCTTTCCGGCTGAAAAACCAGCAATTCCGAAACCAATATCTTAGGCTCCGGCCCATGAACGAGCGGGTGAGCGGGGCGGCGGTCTTCACGGTCAGCGAGCTGGATGCGCCGGAGTACGCGCCAAACCGCGGGGTCTTCCTGGCGGGCATCCTAGGCAAAGCCCGGGGCGACGGCTTTGGACTCTATCGCGGGACGATCAACCCGGGGTGCGAGATCGCCCGGGAGATCCACCCGGAGGCGTCTGAGACGGTCTACATCCTGGCCGGACAAGCCGTCGCTACGGTCGAAGACCAAGAGGTCGCCCTCGGCCCGGGGCGGGTGATCCACATCGACAAAAACGTGCACCACGGGCTGCGCAACATCGGCGAAGAAATCTTGGACTTCATCGTGATCGGCCACCCGGACTTCTGAGTCCCGCACCTCGTCATCGTCAGCGGCGGCGGCGACGCAGACCGAAGAGGACCGCAAGGGCGAGCAACGCGGCCCCCGGCGAGACGGGCCCCGAACCCTCGGGCACCCCGCAGGAACAGCCGCCCTCCTCCGGCATCATCATGCCGCCGTCGAGGGCGCCGTCGATCTGCGCGTCGCCTCCGTCGGTTTCTGCATCAGCTTCGGCGTCGGCCACCGTACCGCTGTCGACGACCGACCCGTCGGGCATGGAGCCGTCGGGCATCCCGCCGTCGGACATCCCGCCGTCGGACATCCCG
>QMMC01000262.1 GCA_003647065.1 Deltaproteobacteria bacterium
ATCTGCGCCGACCGCACCGTATCCGTGGAGCAAGCGTGCCTGCTGGGCAGCCGCCGGTACTTCGAAGGCCCCGCCTACGAGGACTACGTGCTCGACTGCGTGGCCGAGAGTCACTTCCCGCCCAATGGGGTGACCGACATGGAGGTGTCCGTATTTTGGGTGTTGGTCAACGACTCCGAGGCGCCTTTCGTCGCGGTCGTGACCGAGCCCGACGGACGGCGTTGGGTGGTGCCGATCTTCACGCTGGTTCAGGGCGCCGCGGCCGAAGAGACCATCGAAGACCTTCGCGTATTTGCCGAGCGCCGGGACGGCCGCCTCCGGGTCGATGTCCGGGTGGAGACCGAGACCCGGCTGGGCAGCTGCACGGGGCACGACCGGGAATGGATAACTCTTCGCGCCGAGGCGAACTTCTGCAACGAGGACACAGCCGGCGCGCTCACCTGCACGGGGCGGTTGCCGATGAGCGTGATCGACTGGGAGCTGCGCCTCGACGAGGAAGGCTACGAGGTGGGTCGACGCCGGACGGCGTACTACGGTCTCCGGGCGGATTGGCGCGACGGTGACTTGCTCCTCCGCCGACGCACGGGACGCCTCGGCCGCGGCCTTCGGGCACTGCTCGGGCGGCATAGCGTCGCCGAGGTCGCACGCATCCGGCGGGAGGCACCGAGCCGACGCTGACTCCTCAGATGCCCAGCATCAGCCGCGGAGGCAAGAGGGGCCCGACCACCGGTGCGTCGTCGTCGAGGGCCGGGCGGGTGCCGGTCCACGATTCGATGGCATCGAGGACCTGGCCGCGGTCGTCGGGGAGAAGGGTGCGGATCATCGCGCCATGGTTGGCGCCGGGGGCGGTGACCCGGAGCACGTCGTCGACGTCCGGCACCTCATAGGCGCCACCGGTCCAGGGGTCGTGCTCGCCGTAGATGAAGATGATCTGGCTGCCTTCGCTGAGGACCCACTCCTGGATGTCGGGCATCGCAGAAGGGTCGTGGTCGGGGGCGAGGCCGTGGGGAACCCACCAGGGAACCGGGTCGGTCGTGAGCAGGGCCTCGAGGTGGCCCCGAGCGCAACTTTGATAACCGAGCTCCCGGGCCGCTTGGTAGTGATAGGTGCCCGAAGACCCGGCGGCAGCCAGGCTCTGGTCTGATTGGCCGTATCCCACGCGACCAAGCATCGACTGCCACACGTCCTCGGCACTCGCGGTCTCGAGGGAGCTCCGGGTGGGCAACTGCTCGCACGACTCGAGGCCCGAATTCTGCCAGAACCCCCATTCCATCCAGACAATCCCATCTTCTAGCGCCCGTCGCAGGCCGCCGGCGTACTCGTAGGTGTAGCCGTACATTTCGACCTCGGGCATCGCCAGCGCCTCGAGCTCGTCGAGGCGCTCGAGGTAGAGCTTCTGCACACCGCGAAGGCGCTCCCGACAGTCATCGCTTCCGATGTGATCCAGGAACGATGCGTAACGCGGATCCGCGGGAGCGAAGCTGATGGGTGCGACATAGGCGACCGTGGCGTCGATGTCGTCAGGGTAGAAGCGCCGGTGGAAGATGGAAGTCATGCCGCCCTTGCTGTGACCGGTGCTGATCCACGAGCCGTCGTAGAACGGCTCTAGGGCCTCGACGAAGCGGTGGTGGTCGGCGGCAGCCTGGGCGATGGTCACGTGGTCCCAGTCTTCGGTGGTGGGTCCGGGGGGTAGCGAGTCTCCGAAGAATCGTTGCTCGGTGCTCAGCTGGTTCATGCCGCCGGCCTCGGGCATCTCCGACAAGTAGTCGTCGACGAAGAGCCCGTAGCCCGAGGTGTAAAGCACCATCGGCGCGCTCTTGTCGAGATGGTGCAGCACCGCGCGCTGGATGAAGGTGCCGGCGTTCGGGTCCGTGTGGTCGAGGGGCTGCTCGAACTCGATGTCATATGCGCGGTACCCCGAGTACATCGTGGCGAGTTCCTGATAGGTGAGCCCGGCGACGGTGTCCAAGTAGCGTCCGAGTTCGCCGGCGTCCGGAGCCTCGCTGTCGGTCCAGTCCGCGAAGGTGACCAGCTCGAGGTCCGGAACCATGGCGCTCTTCACGATGTCGATGCTGACCGTATCGCCGGGCCCCACCGCGAAGGCCACCGACACGTACGTCGAGAAGAACGATCCGTCGCCGGTTTCGACGACGAAGGGCAGCACCCGCTCCCCTTCACCGAATGAGTAAATGGTCACCGTCGCGATTTCGACGGACTGAGGGTCGATGGCGTCAACTCCGCACTGGGCGGGGTTGCCGAGGAGTTCGCAGGCGTCCGGCGCGATGACCTCGATGGTCACCGTGCCGTTGCATCCAAACGAACCGTCGCAGCGGATGTCGAGCCCGGAGCTTGGCGCCGATTCGGTCAATCGTTGGCGCAGACTCACGCCGTCGTCCTTGCCGTTGCTGTTGTCGAGGGTGGCTCGGCCGACGTCGGACTCCGCTGCGCAGGCGCTGACAGCCATCGTGCCGATGAGGGCGAGGAGCAGAGAGGAGAGGGTGGGCGTGCTGGGTTTCATGGGGGCACCGGTCAGAAATCGTCCGAGGCCTCTGCAGACGGTGTGCCAATGCTCAGGAGCCTCCGGAAGCTGCTCCCCGCCCCTTCTTGCAAGATGTTCGTGGCACTACCTGGGGACGACTGTCCTCAGTATCCGCGCGTCCGGTGTTCCGAGTTGCCTTACAATCCGGGAGAGGGGCATGCCTGCGAGGACCAACGACGACGTGTGGCTTGGGCGTACGGTGGCCGAGGGGCGCTATCGGGTCGAACGCATGCTCGGCGAGGGCGGGATGGGCGCGGTCTATGGCGTTCGGGACGAGGAGACCGGTGCCGAACTCGCGTTGAAGGTACTGCTGCCGCAGTTGGCGAAAGAAGAACGCCACCTCGCTCGCTTCCAACGCGAGGCGGAGGTCGCCGGCCAACTCGATCACCCGCACCTAGTGCGCGTCATGGGCACGGGGGTCGAGGCCGACGGGACGCCCTGGATGCTCATGGAATTGGTCCCGGGGCAGACGGTGTCTTCGCTCATGAAGGCGCGCGGCGAGCCTCTCGGGGTCCCGGCGGCGACCGGGATCGTGCGGCAGGTCGTCGCCGCGATCTCTGCAGCCCACCAGGTGGGCATCGTGCACCGGGACCTCAAGCCGGGGAACATCATGATCGTCGATGACGGCGGGCACCTTCGGGTGAAGGTCGTCGACCTGGGCCTGGCGCGCTTCGTCGACACGTCGACGTATCAGAAACTGACCATGACCGGCGTCGTCGTGGGCACGCCGTCGTACATGGCGCCGGAGCAGGCATTTGGGGACACCGTCGACCATCGCGCCGACCTCTTCTCCATCGGCGCGGTCCTTCACGCGCTGCTGACCGGCGGGCCGCCCTTCGGGACCGGGCCCGAGGTGCTGGTTCGGCTGCTCTCGAATGAGCGCGTTCGGCTGACCGAGTCCCGTCGCGACCTCGGCGACATCGTGGAGGTCATCGAACGGTGCCTCGAGCCGGAGCCGGAGGATCGCTATCAGAGCGCAGCCGCCCTCGATGCGGCGCTCGCGCCCTTCGACGCGAGCACCAAGAGCGTCGAGCGCTGGGTCCCGCCGAAGACGATGCCCTCGATGGTTCTGCCGCCGGACCCGGTCCTCGATGCGCCCCGGCCTCGCAAGCGCCCGATGACGCGGCGGAGCGAGGCGAGGCCACGCGCGGCGGCCTCTCCTGCGCCGGCCACGGCATCTTCCGCAACTGCGATACCTCCCGCCGCGCTCCGTCGACCGTCGCGCTGGTTGTTGGCGATCTCCTCGATCGCTGTCCTCGCCGGGGCCGTCATTGCGTCGTGGTTCTGGCCGCCGGGCGACCCTCCCCCTATTACGACGCATCACGATCCAGCCGCTCCCTCTCCGGTGGCTCCCGTCGAAGTGCCGTGGGCTCCTGCGCCCAGTGGCGTGCTCGCCGGTGCAAGTGCGGCGGACGCCCTCGCCGACCCCGAGACCTCCGAGACCATGGTCGCGTCTTCGAGGCGAGGACCACGGTCCGTCGAGCGCGACCGATCGGTCGACCGTGAAAGGCGTCCCTCCGGGCCGCACTCGCTGCGCATCGAAATCCTAGAGAGCTGGGTTCCCCTGCGCCACTTCGATGCGATCTTGCGCGCCGAGGCTCCGGCGCTCGCCTCCTGCCTCGACGCCCTTCCACATGCGCCGCAGCAGTTCTCTGTCCGCAGATGGAGGACCGAAGATGACCCCCCAGGCGTGGTGCATTTCGACGGTGAAGACCCGAGCATGAGATGTGCAAGCGCTTTCATTCGAGACATCGACGCGCCGCTGCTTCCCTCCCAAGCCGCGGAGCTTCGCATCAGGGTGGTTCGAGAGCCCGTCGCCGCGGGCGAAGCACCGTCCGTCGAGATTGTCGACCGGACGGACTGGTCCGCGCGGCGACGCTACTCGCCCCGTTTGCGCGTAACCCTCAACCTCGTCAGCGGGCAGTTGTCGACCGAGCTCATTCGCCAAATTCTCCGGGCGCGAACAGCCCGGCTCGCCACGTGCTTCGACCGCGCTGGGCAACTCTACGAGCCCCCGCCCTATCGCGGCCAGATGGAGTGGTCCCTCTACGTGCGTGGCTACCGAATGCTGCCCGGCCATACCTTTCCGGCGCCCGTCGAGCGCTGCCTGGAGAACACTTTGGGCACCGGCATGAATTTCCCCTACAGGCCCGAGGCCTCCGAGATGATCCGCGCCGAAATGACCCTCGAGGCGGCACGGGAAACTTCGATCGTCGTGGTTCGGCGGGAGTGACCCGCGGGTCGGCGGTTCGCTGACTACTCGGACGCGGCGTCCGCTAATTCCTCGGCCGCCCCCGCCACGCGCTTCTGCCCCTCCGTATCCAGAAGGCTCACCGTCACGCCGGCCAGGGCCGAGAGGATGAAGGCCGGGGGTAGCTCTTCGAGGGCCGCGAAGAAGGGCCCGACGACGGGGATCTCCGGGGCGATGAACTTGAAGAAGGGTACGCAGGCGAAGCCGACGATCATCGCGACGACGGCGCCGCGGCCCGTCATGCCCTTCCAGAAGACCGAGAGAATCATCGTCGGGCAGAAGGTGGCGCTGATGCCCGACCAGCCGAAGATGACGAACCAGAAGACGGTGCGGCCGGGCACCAGGGTCGCGACGCCGAGGGCTACGGCGAGGGCGACTAGGGCCAGGACCACGGTTGCCTTGCGGCTGAGGGCGATGAGCGCGTCGTCGGGGAGGTCGGGGTGGTTCACCTTCTGATACCAGTCGCGCACCAATGCGCTGGCGGCGACGATGAGCAAGGAGTCCACGGTGCTCATGATCGCCGAGAGCACGATAGCGATGAACACGCCGGCGAGGACTGCGGGCAGGTAGGCCTCGACCATCAACGGCAAGACGTTTTGGGCGCCGTTGCCGAGGACGGCGGTGAAGTCTTCGCTTGCTTCGACGAGGAGATGGCGGCCGACCATGCCCGTGAGCACCGCCCCCGAGAGCGCGATGACCGTGTAGCTGATGGCGACCGCCGCGCCGCGGTTTACCTCGTTGGGCGAGCGGATGGAGATGAAGCGTACGAAGACCTGCGGTGAGCCGAGGAAGCCGAGGCCGATGAGGGTGAGGCTGAGCACGCTGGCAAAACCTAGGAGCCCGTCGCCGAAACCGATTTCGAGGAGCGTCGGGTCCTGGGCGGCGAGGCCCGCCGTGACCTCGCCAACTCCGCCGGCGACCCAGGTGCCGACGAGGGGCAGGGTGACGAGGCCCAGGAACATGAGGGTGCCCTGGAACGCGTCGGACCAGGCGACGGCGATGAAGCCTCCGCTGACGATGTAGACCAGGACCACGACGAAACCGACCACGGCCCCGACGTAGTAGTTCCACCCGAGGAAGGTCTCGAAGGCGGTGCCCGTCGCGTCGATTTGAGCGCTCACGTAGATGGTCACGAAGACCACCAGGGTGATGGCGGCGATCTTCCGGAGCCGTTGGCTGTCGTCGCGGAAGCGCGACTCGAGGTAGTCGGGGATGGTGATCGAGTCGTAGCGGTCGGTGAGCTTCTTGAAGCGCCGGGCCATGAAGAGCCACGCCCCGCCGACCCCGAGGACCTCGCCGAGGACCACCCAGAACGCCTGAGCTCCGATGGCCGCCCCCATGCCCGTGAGGCCCAGGAGCAACCAGGCCGATTCGCCGGTGGCCCGGGACGAAAACGCCACGACCCAGAAGCCGAGGCTCTTGCCTCCGGCGAAGTAGTCGCCGACGTCTTTCACGCGTTTGGCGGCGACGGCGCCGATCACGAGGAGCGCGAGCAGGTATCCGAAGACGGCGACGAGCTTCAGGACCATGGCCGAGAGAGTACCTGTCACTCCCGTCGCTGGGAATCGAGGCCGAGGGTCGGGGGAAGCTCGTGGCCGCTCGGGCCCCGGGGGAGGTGCTCGACGCGGTCGATGGCGCCGAGGGGCAGGGGGCCATAGAGGTGGGGAAAGAGGGCTCCGCCGCGCGATGGTTCCCAGGTCAGCGAGACGGTGCTCGTAGACACAGAGAGGAGCACCAACTCGGACGCCGTCGCGAAGTGCTTCCGCAAGGTCTCTGCCACCTGATCGGCGGCGGAGAAGTGAATGAAGCCGTCGCGCCGATCGACCTCACTCCCGTCCCACTCGGCCTGCCCTTCGATGGACTCCCAATCGGCGCGCTCGAGCAGCTTGTAGACGTGTGATTCGAATCTCTTGGGCTCGTCCATGCTTCGCTACCGTCGGCGCCGCCCAGGAAATCTGGGTCTCGATGCCGCCCTCGGGGAACCTTCGCACGCCGGGTGTGTCCGAAAATCCGGAAATGCGTTACTCCCCAGCTGTCGTGCGGTCCCGAGGCAGGTCGAAACAGTTCGCCGGAAGCGTTCTTCGGCGCCGGCGCCAGGAACGCGCCCGGGAGGCGGCGGAGTCCGCCGGCGAAGACGCGTTCTACGTGCAGCCCGTCGGGGAGGCCCCCGCCGCGGACGGATCGTCGGGGCCGGACCTCCTCCACGAGACCCCGCGCCCCTGGGGCGACCTCGCCGGCACCGCCGAGTTGGTGCGTTTTGCCTACGAGGGCGGCGATTGCGCCGGTGTCTTCGATACATTGATCGACGCGACGCCTCTGGCTCCGTCGAGCTTCGACACGCCCTCCTTTGCCTCACAGCTCTACCTCGACGACCTCGTCGGGCACTGCTTTCACGTGGAGGTCGAGGGTCGCGTCTACGACATCAACGTCGGGCTCCTCGGCCGAATCCTCGCGGCGCCGCCCACCGACGCCGACGCCGCGGCCGCGCGCCAGGCGGTCTTCGCTGACCTCGTGGCGCACTCCGAGCTCCGGAGTAATCTCGAAAGGCTCTACGCGGCGGTGCGCCGCCTCCGGGGGGCCCTCGAGGCGGGGCGGATCGAAGAGCCCAACTCGGTGCGCCGCAAGCTCACCGTCCTCGAGGCACTCAAGGAGTGCATCGATGCCCTCGCCGATGGCTTCGCGGACACCGACTCCCTCCTCGGCCGCCTCCGGGCGATGGGCACGGCTATGCGCGAGGGCGAGGCCTACGCCCGTCTTACCGAGCTCCTCGAGTTCGACGACAACATGGCGACCGTCGACATCCGCCTGCGCCTCGGCGCCGACGGCGTCATGCGCGGCTTCGCCATCACCAAGATCCAAGAGAACACCGCGAACGCCCTCCTCCCGGGACCGGTTGTTCGCTTCTTCCAGCGGTTAGCCTCGCTCTTCCGCGGCTATCGCTACGGCGAGAGTCAGGTCGTCGTTCGTCTGCTCGAAGTCGTCTTTGGTCCCCAGGTCGATGCGGTGGTCAGCTGCCTCGCCCTCACCGGGCCCCTCGAGTTCTACCTCGCCGGCCTCGGCTTCCGCGACCACTGTGAGCAGAAGGGGCTCGGCGTCTGCCTCCCGGAGCTCGTGGATGCGAGCGACCCAGGCGGTGCTCCGACGCCGCCGCGCATCCTCGAGGGCATCTTCAACCCCTTGCTCTTTCTCCAGGACATCGTCCCCGTGCCCTGCGACGTCCCGGTCCCCGCCCACGACGCCCTGGTCGTCGTGACCGGCCCGAACTCCGGCGGCAAAACCCGGCTGCTTCAGGCCATCGCCTTGGTCCAGTGCCTCGGTCAGGTGGGCATGTTCGTGCCCGCGGGCGAGGCCCGGCTCATCCGGGCCCCGGGGCTCTTTGTTTCGCTGGTCATCGAGCAGGACGCCGCTCAAAAAGAGGGGCGCCTCGGCACCGAGCTCATGCGCATCCGGCGCCTCTTCGAGGAGCTCGAGCCTGGCGCCCTCGCGATCTTGGATGAGCTCTGCTCCGGGACGAACCCGCTCGAGGGCGAGGAGATCTTCGAGATGGTCGTCTCGCTGCTCCCCCGGCTCCAACCCCAGGTCTTCATCAGCACGCACTTCCTGGGTCTCGCCGCGCGCCTCGAAGCCGCGCCGCCGGTCGAGGGCCTGGCGTTCCTCGAGGTCGAGCTCGACGATGACGAGCGCCCAACCTTCGGGTTCATCCCCGGCGTCGCGAAGACGAGCCTCGCCCACAAGGTCGCGGCGCGCCTCGGGGTGACGCGCGAAGAGCTCGAAGCCCTCGTCGCCGACAAGGCCCCCAGAAGCACGAACGGCGACTGAGCTCTCGCTCGTCGCCGTACGCGTCCCCGTCTGATGAACGGCGCCTCAGGCGCTCACTTCGTCCGGAAGACGATCATCCCGTGGGTCAGGTCGTAGGGCGAAAGCGCCACCGTGACCCGGTCACCCAAGAGAACGCGAATGCGGAACTTCCGCATACGTCCACAGAGCTGTGCGCGAACCGCTCCGCCGGTGTCGAGTTCGATTTCGAACTGACCCCCAGCGAATACCTGGTTCACGAGCCCTTCGACCTTTACGTGGTCGCTACGGTCGTCACTCGGCCCATCGAACCGGTTCTTGCGCCTCCGCCGACCACCACCGCGTCTTCTCGCCAAAACAAAAACCCCGTAATCTGAGATGAATTTCCGAACGTCACTCGGGTGCCGTCAGGGAATATGTAGTCCCTCGGAACGAATAAGGAAGGCCCCGAGGGCCGCACATCTAGCCCGTTCGCCCGCGATAGACAACGTGTGAACGAGGAAAATAACCGGGGCGTGGCGCCGGGGCGCAGATTCGGCGCAGAGAAGGACCTCAGTCGGCGCCCGGGCGACCGTGGCACTTCTTGTACTTCTTGCCTGAGCCGCAGGGGCAGGGCTCGTTTCGCCCCACCTTTTCCGAGCGAATCGGCTCTTTTATGACGATCTCCCCGTCGTGGAAGTGCCAGTCGCCGTCTCGGCTGACGATCTCCGAGCGCTCGTGGTGGGTCTGGGTGCGGTCCCGCTCGTCCGAGAAGGTCACGACGAATTCCACGATTCCCTCGTCGTCATCGGCGCCGCCGGCCTCGGTTTCGAGGATCTCGAGGCTCTGCCAGTCGTTGCCCTCGGCCCACCGGCGGGTGGCCTTGATGTCGAGCTCGTCGCGGGTTTCGGGGTCGTGAGTGTCGATGACGAACTCGGTCTTGTTTGTGGCGTAGGCCGTATAACGAGCGCGCATCAACGCCTCGGCCGTCGCTGCTTTGACCGTCTCAGCAATGATCGGGCCGCAGCACTCTTCGAGCTCTTTGTCGCTTCCGCAGGGGCATTCCATGGCGCGGATGGTGGACCGTTCTTCCAATCGGGACAACGTCAGAACTGCGTTGGTGTTAGCATTTCGGCGTGAGCCTCTGCCCACGACGCCCGGGGCCCCGGGACCCCGTGAGAATCATCCGTGCCCACTAGCCCCCCCGGTGCCATGCTTGGTGCGATGTCTCAGGCACTCGTGAGCGAGAGCGGTCGGCTGGTCTTGGACCTTCACGGAGCCCTCTCCGAGATCGACGCGGGCCGTTGGCGCGCCGGCATGGCCGAAGAAGCCCGACTGAAAATCGACGCCATCAACGAGCGCCTCACGGCCCTCATCGAGGCGCGCTGGCCCGAGCAGACCGAAGCCCTCCGGGAGCGCCTCGCGACGCTTCGGGACCGCCTCGCTCGTGAGCTCCCCGACCCGAGCGGTACGGCGGCGCGCATGAGCCGCCCTTGGGTTGCCTACCGGAGCGCCGTGACCCCCGCCTACGAGGCCCTCTCCCGGAAGCTCCGGGAGCACCAAATCCACGTACCGACGCTGCGCCCGAGCAATCACTTCCGCAGCGTGGTCCATGTCGGCAACGCGGTCCTCTGCATCGCCATCCTCTACTTCGTTCCCCACCCGGCGTGGATCCTCGCGGCGACCATTCCAGCCTTCATCTGGGCATGGACGGTCGAGATCATGCGGCGCACGCGTCCCGAGATGAACGAAAG
>QMMC01000263.1 GCA_003647065.1 Deltaproteobacteria bacterium
CCACCACCCTGCGTCCTTCGGATCACCGAGGTGCTCGCTCGCAACGTGTACCGCGGCCGACCGCTGACCCCCGCGTACGAGGACGCGCTCGCAAGGCGGACGCCGAATGCACCAGACCGCGATCATTCCCTCCTCTACCTGAGCTGCGACTACCGAGTCGACGTCAACGGCCGACTGTACGAGCACACCTACAACTCGGACAGCTTCTTCGAGCGCTCTCGTCCCGCGACCGCCGAGTGTGACTCCGAAGAGGTGAAGGCGACGGCCATCGAGAGACTGCGAACGAGCACGCGTGAATGCACTGATCTGCGCCGGGGTGAGTACTACGGCGTTCGGCTCGACGCCGTTCGCTGACTCGTCCTCGTCAGCGACTCTCACCGCCGACAATCGGATCGACTCCTGACTCTCTGTCGCGCTACTCGCGTTTCGCGCTGAGCCCGATCCGGCGCCGGTCGCGGTCGATGCTGAGGACGCGCACGGAGAGGCGGTCACCGACCTTCACGACGGCGTGGGGGTCGGTGACGTAGCGATCAGCGAGCTCACTGATGTGCACCAAGCCGTCTTGATGCACCCCAACGTCCACGAACGCTCCGAAGTGAGTCACATTGGTGACGACGCCTTCGAGCTGCATTCCGTCCCGCAGGTCGTCGAACTCTCGGACGTCGTCGCGGAACTTCGGCGGCTCGAAGCATTCTCGCGGGTCGCGGCCCGGCTTCTCGAGCTCCCGCAGGATGTCGTTCAGGGTGGCCTGCCCGACGTCTTCGGCGAGGTAGCGGGAAAGGTCGATGCGTTTGGCGAGCGAAGCGTCCCGGGCGAGAGCGCTGACCGACGTGCCGAGGTCCTTCGCCATGCGCTCGACGAGAGCGTAGCGCTCCGGATGCACCGCCGAGGCGTCCAAGGGGTGGTCGCCGCCGTGCACACGCAAGAACCCGGCGCACTGCTCGAAGGCCCGAGGGCCGAGGCCTTTGACCTTGCCGAGGGCGCTGCGGCTCGAGAAGCGCCCATGCTTCGTGCGGTGAGCGACGATCTTCTTGGCGAGTGAAGGTCCGACGCCAGCGACGTGGGCCAGGAGCGCGGCGCTGGCGGTGTTGAGTTCTGCGCCGACGCCATTGACGCAGCTCTCGGTAACCTGGGCGAGCTTCGCCGAGAGCATCTTTTGATCGACATCGTGCTGGTATTGCCCCACGCCGATGGCTTGGGGATCGATCTTGACCAACTCGGCGAGGGGGTCCTGCAAGCGCCTCGCAATGGAGATGGCCCCCCTCACCGTGAGGTCGAGGTCTGGGTGTTCTTCACGGGCCACGTCGGACGCGCTGTATACGCTCGCCCCCGCCTCGTTGACCGCGACAACGAGCACGTCGTCGATGCCGGCATCCTTCAGCGTGGAGCGCACAAAGGACTCCGTCTCCCGGCCCGCCGTTCCGTTGCCCACCGCCACCGCCCGGGGGCGGTGCTTCTTCACCATGCCGATCAGTGCCGGGGCGGCGTCTCGACGGTCTGGGAAGATGGTCTGATTCTCGAGAAATCGCCCCGTCGCGTCGACCGCCGCACACTTGCATCCGGTGCGAATCCCGGGGTCGATACCGAGCACCGGAGCTTCTCCAAGGGGTGCTGCGAGCAGCAGGCTCTGGAGGTTCGTAGCGAACACGTCGACGGCTTCGCGGTGCGCACGCTGCTCGAGTTCACCGCGCAGGCCGTTCTCGACGCTGGGGCCGAGCAGCCGCGTCAGCGAGTCGAGGACCGCCTGGTCCAGTTCGCGCGCAAAGGGCGTGCCCTGGGCCCGGCCCACGGTGGTACCGAGGCGTCGGGCAAGTCGCTCGGCGTCCACGTCGATCCGCGCCTTGAGGAAGCCCTCCGTCTCTCCCCGGAAGATCGCGAGAACCCGATGCGAGGGGATCCGGGCGATGGGCTGTTTGAAATCGTAGTACTGCTCGAACTTGGACTTCACCTTCTTCTTGCCCCGGGCAGCCTTGCAGGCGAAGACGCCGTCTCGGGCGAACGCCTCGCGGGTGACACGGCGTGCGCCCGGGTGCTCGGAGACGAGTTCGGCCACGATGTCGCGGGCGCCGGCGAGAGCCGCGGTGACATCCGGCACTTCCTTCTTGGGGTCGACGAAGCGGGCAGCCTCACGACGTGGGTCACCGCTCTCGGGCTGGGCCAGCATGCGTTCCGCCAAGGGCAGCAGGCCACGCTCGCGTGCGACGGTGGCGCGGGTGCGGCGCTTGCGCTTGTAGGGCAGGTAGAGGTCCTCGAGCTCTGCACGGGTTCCTGCGCTGGTGAGGGCCGCGAGCAACGCCGGGTTCATCTTGCCCTGCTCTTCGATGGACGCGACGATCGCCGCACGACGTTGTTCGAGTGCGAGCAATCGAGCGCGGTTCTCTTCGATGGCCCGAATCTGCACTTCATCGAGATTGCCGGTGCGCTCCTTCCGATAGCGCGCGATGAACGGCACGGTCGCCCCCTCATCGAAGAGCGACATCACGGAGGCGACCCCTTGCGGGGGCAACGAAAGCAACTGGGCCACACGGTCCGCGAGGGCGAGGGTCGTCATGGCCGAACGATAGCCCGCTTCACGGCCCTGCTGTACTGATGGCGTCGCAGCGAATGGCGTTACTTCGTGTAATGAAAGGAGATCGCGACGGGGTCGGCACAGGCGCGCGCCCAATGCGGGCTATGCCACGCCGCGTATTGGGTATCTGATGGTGGCGACCCCTCTACGAAATACGCGCTTCCGCCACACGGATCTCCCCCGCTCTCCCGCGCTCTCCCGCGCTCGTCTAGGGGCAAGGCCCGTCGACGCAGACGACACTCGTCCCCGGGTATCCGCAGCAGTTGTTGCCCGCGGGGCAGGTGGCGCAAGGGCAAGCCGTACACCCGACTCCGACGGTGTAGTCGCGGCACGCGCTATCGGCGCAGACCTGCGAGGCGGTGCACACGATGCCGCAACCGCCGCAGTTCAGGGTGTGGCTCTCTGTATCCACGCAGGCCCGCAAGCAACTGGTGTTGGGCCCGCAGTTCATCAAACAGAAGGCGTCCCAACATTGGTTTGCACAGACGCGGCCGACGGCGCCGCAGTTGGCTGGGTCGGACTGGAGGTCGACGCAGCCACCGGCGCCATCGTCGGTGAGCCCGGGGCGACAAGCGCAGCTGCCCGCACTACAGACCTGAGTGGACGTGCATGCTGCGCCGGCGCCGCCGCAGTTGAGCGGGTCCCGCGCGAAGTCGGTGCATCCCCCGCCAGGCAAGGAGTCGCCTGGGCACGTGCCCGTGTCGGGTAGCGCAGAGTCCACCGACGTGTCGGCAGACGAGTCAGGCGGGGAGGAGTCCCCGGGCGTGTCAGGCGAGGTATCGGACGGCGGGCTAGTGTCCATCGAGGTGTCGGACGGAGGGCTAGTGTCCATCGAGGTGTCCCCGCTGGAGTCCATGCCGCCGCCGTCCAGAGGCGGAACCATGCCTGCCCAATCGGGTAGCCCCGTCCCGTCGACGAGAGACGAAGCGCAACCCGACTCGGTGCAGGTCTCACCTGCGCCGCACGACACGCCCACACAAGACGCGAGCAGGTTCATGCGCAATAAGACAGTGCGCTCCGGTTGAAAATCGAGCTGGGCGCGCCGCTCGACGACATCACCGCCCGCGCGGCGACCAACTGCGCGCACCAGGACTGGTCCGAGGGCCCCAGTCTCGTGATAGACGCCGAGATATGCCGGAAGCGTCGCGACATCGGCGTTTGCGAGCTGCGTCGTGCCATCCGGCCCGATGACCTCGATGACAATCGAGTCGATTTCGGTCGGGATGGACAGGTCCGTGTCCGTCGCGACCATGATCTGCGTTCGTGGCGTGGTGCAGGCCGCGAGCAGAAGCGATGCGAGTAGCGCGGTCCTCGTCATCAGAACCGCACCACTGTCGGCATCGTATTCCCGTCCAAGGGCCCCTCGGTGCCGCCGCCTGCTGCGACTCCGACGGCAACCCCGACTCCCGCGAGCACGACCACGCCGATGATCGTCCAGAACCACCACGCGCCGACCACGCCGCCGCCCGACCCCTCGACCGGCGCGGACGTCGGCCCCGGCTCGGTGGCTCCCGGCCACGTCGACGGCGTCAGCACCACCTCGACCGTTGCGCCCGGCTCGAGAGTCAGCTCCTGCCTCTCGAGGATGGTGCCGTGGCGCTCTGCATTGACGACGTGTGCGCCGGGGTCGACGGGGAGCGAGATGCCGAGCTCGTCGTCCGAGAGAGCGCGCCCGTCGAGCACGATCTGCGCGTCACCACGTTCGCCGGTGAGGCTCACTTGCAGATGCGCTTGCCCGGCCTCGATTCGCACGAGGAGCGCAGACGCGAAGTTCTTGACGTACTCAGGCGCCGACGCGTCCTCCATCACCGCCTCGGCGAGGCCCGTGGCCTCAGTCAGCTCGCCGACCTCGGTCAGCGCGAGCGCCAAGTTGTAGGCGATGTTCGGCGCGGGTACGAGCGCGTAGGCCTCTCGAAACTTCAGCGCCGCCTCGGCGAATTGCTGCTCGGCCGTCAGTGAGAGGCCCTCGGCGAAGAGCTCACGCGCGCGCTCGCGGCCGGCTTCGGCCTGCGCACTTGCGACGGTCACGGGCGCCACGCTGGCCAGTAGACAACCAGCGAGCCCGATAAGAATGAAGCGCATCTGGCGAGAGGATACCCGATCGGACGCTGTGACGCCCCTAACCGCTCCAAACCAGGGTCGGATCTCCGCTCAACGGGAGAGCACGAGGTCAGCGCAGTCCTCGGATCGTGCGGGGCGCTGCCCTGGACGACCCGGCATTTGGGATGTCTGCACGTAGAGCTTGTAGTCATCCACGTAGGCGTAGTCCGGCACCGTGTCCGCATCGAGGCGCAGGGCGGCTTCGGCAGGTTCCGGTACGCTCATGCTACGGGGCGGTTCGGTCGCCTGGGGGCCCTCGGGAGACCCCGGGTAGATGAAGGGATCCTGGCCTGCGCCATATGCCACGAGGGCATCGAGTACTCCGTCGTCATCGACGTCGCGCAGCCAGAGATGCTCGGGTTCGCGGGCAACGTAGAGCCGACCCCTGCGTCGCCAATGCCGGCCGCGCTGGCCAAACCAGTGCAGCGAACCGCGGTTCTCGGCGGGATTGTAGGTATTGCCGAAGTCCAGCACGACGAGTTCCGGCGCCCCGTCCCCGGTGACGTCTCCCACGGCGAGGTCGTGGCTATTGACCGCGACGAGCAACACGGGCGTGTCGACCCGGCCCAGCGTTCCCCGGCGGACGAGATAGACACCGCCGCCGGGTCGCGCGCCGCCCGCTGGGCTCGTTGCCCGGGTCCCGAGGACCATGTCCGCATACCCGTCCCCGTCGATATCGGTGACGGTTGCGTCATCGAGGTAAACCAGCCGGCCCTCGAGGGGTGCCGCCGTGATCGTGTGGACGACCTGCAAGCGATTGTTCTCGACGGCCAGAACGACGGCGGGCTCGTCGTAGCAAACGACGAGCAAGTGAGCAGGGGACTCGTCGTCGATCGGTAGCGCCGAGGCCGAAATCGTCAAGTTGCAAAGGCTCACGAGCGCTCCGCCATTGCGCGGGACCCGTGGGGGTTGCTCGGGGACGGCCGGCTCCTCACCGTTGGTGCCCGGGACGGGCTCGGAGGGCTCCGGGATATCTTGGCTGTCCGGAATTTCCGGAGTTTCCGGAGTACTCGGGGGCAACCGGTGAGCTTCGGGCCCAGTGTCCGAGTCGGCGGTCCCGGAGTCGGCCGGCGCCTCGGGGCGCGCTGGGGCGGAGACTGGCGCCGGCGGCGCCGCCAACCATCCCGCCGCTGCCTCGGCGGCCCCGCAAAGCGTTGCCGCTTGCAGCCCGTGTCGTTCACACGCCGCCCCCAAAGCTTGCCCGAGGTGGGGCCGGAGGCCGAGTCCGACCACCAGCAGAACCAGGACCGCCCAGGCGACAAACACGCCGCCCGCGTTGCCGAGGTAGCTCGCCGTTGGCTCGAGCTTCCGGAACGCGCGAACAAAGACGAGGGTCAACGCCAACGGGACGACGACCATCGTCGCGGCGGCACCGACGGCGGCCTCGGCGGCGCTGGTGTGATGAGCCATGAGCAAGAAGGCAATCCCGGCGGCGAGCAGGCAGACCCCACTTCCCGCGAGGTAGGCGGCTACCGAGGCAGGCGTCCCGAGTTCTCTGGGGCGTTGTTCATCCATCGCGGATAGGCATCCTCGGGCGGCATCGCCAGTGTAGAACAAGCCACTGGTCCGTCGCGAATGCGCGCGGATAGTAGACACGGGATGTCGCGATGAACGGACATCCGAGCTCTCTTGACGCCGCACGTGCGAGAGCGACAATGGCGGCAGGATGGAACGGTGCATACGCGCGATTTCTGGTCCCCGCCGCGGGCGGCTCTATCCGCTGAAGCCGCGGTTGACGATCGGCCGAGGTCCCAACGCTGACGTCCAGATCATCGACCCACACCTATCGCGATCGCATTTGGCTCTCGAGCACGGCTCTGACGGGAGCGTGATCTTGAGCGACCTCGGGAGCACCAACGGGACGTGGATCGGACCCGATCGGATCACGAGGGCTACGAAACTTATCGCGGGGGCGGTGTTTTCCGCTGGCGATTCGGACTTCTTCGTCATCGACGAGGAGCTCATTCCCGGCGCCGTCGAGGACGGCAAGCTCTCGGGAGGCCCTGCGGACGAACCCACATTGACACACGAACGTGCGCATGGGGCGGTGCCGCCACGAGCCCCCACCAAGGCCCGTCCGAAGATGTCGCCTCACACGATGCAGCTCGTTCTCGGCGGCGCTGGGGCAGGACTGGTCGTGTGCTTTCTGCTCTCCATGGCATTGTGGCTCGCGAACGCTGAGGTGAGTCGGCCGATCGCATCCCTGGCCTGTTCCGAAGGGACAACGATATCTTTTGGGACGGAGGACTACGCCTATCGGAGCGAAGTAGGCGTCGAAATCGCCTATGCGTGCTGCGGGCCCGGCGGCCAACGCTGTGAAGATGTGAGCACCACGGTCCTCTTCTACCTCAACGTGGTTCTTCTTTTTCCGCTCAGCTTCGTTGGCATAATGCTCTTCCTCGGGGGGGGAGCCCTAGTCAGACGAATTCCCTGGGCGGGGCGCGCGATCCTCTGGAGCGCGCTCTTACTAGCCGTGATCGCCACGGCCTGGCTGGTATTGGCGGGGCGCTGATTAGTGGGAGATCGCGACCGGGTCGGCACAAGCGATCACCCAACGCGCGGCATGCCACGCCCCACGTTCACCCGGTCGAGGAAGGAAGGCATGGGCGAGTCGGCCGTATCTGGAAGTATGCAGGGTTTCCTCGAGCCGGTGGTGCTCCTCGTTGTCCTGGGCCTTCTGGGCCTCGGGTGCGCGCCCAGTTGGGGGTTCACGCACGTGATCTCCGTCCCCCGTGAGGACGGCACCGCGCAGGTCTTCGCCGGGGAGGCTCTGTTCAACAACGTGCCCGTGGATTGGCGGGCGCGGTACGGATCCATGCCGCTGGAGGGCACCGAGGTGGGGGGCGCGCCGATCGATGAGATGGGTGGCGCCCTGGTGGTGTCGACGCCCAACAACTCGGAGGACCGCCCCGCGGGCCCCCATGGTCTCGAACGCTTCGGACCGGATGACGCGTGGAGCGTGATTCGGGCGGGCTCGGGCGTGACCGTCCCCCCCGCGGGTGCCAGCCGGGTCGGCGCCCGCGTCTGGATCAGCGACAACGGTCCCCGACTCCTCCTCGGGGGGAACCGCGTGTACGACATCGTCGAGGGGGAGATCACAGGCGGCATCGACGTCCCGACCCTCGACGGGGTACCGGGCGATGCGCCCTACCTTCTCGACAGCTCGGCCCCCCCGCGGGGCCTGTTCCGCCGGGGCAGCACGCACTTCACGGCCCGGCTGAGCTGCGGCTCGGACACCTGTGCGTGGGAGGAGGAAGCCAACACGTTCCCCTTCGAGGTCTCGCCGCGCGGCCACGGCACCGCCCTACTCCGACTCGCGGACGGAACACCGGTCGTCGTCAATGCCTGTCCTGCCGGAGGCTGCGCCGAGGAGGGCGTCCCGTTCGTCTACGCCGACGACACCGTCTATGCACCCCTTCCCGCTGGCGATGCGGACCGCCGATGGACGCTGCACTCCGTCCGGAGTCGACCTTCCGGCGGGCTGGTCGTCCTGATGCGGGAGTACTCCAGCCTCACCGACACCTTCGCGCTGCTCATCGTCGAGGCGGACCGCCGCACGCAGACTGTTCCCCTCCTGGTGCCGCGAACGAAGGCCTCCCACTTCATGCTGATGCGGGAGGCGGCGCGGGGCGAGGTGGCCCATCTGCTGACCATCACCGACGAGGCGTTGACGGACACGCAGATCGAGCTCTCCTCCGGGGAGACGACTCGCGTGAGCCACGCGGTTCCCCCGCTGTGGTCTCGAGCCCCACCGTGAGCCAACCGCTCTCCTGAGCCGGCTCTATTTCCGAGGTGGACGCCATCCTCGTACCAGGCCCGGGCCGGGTGCCACGGCTGGGCTCCACAACACCGAGCGAAGGCACGAGCGGCCGCCTCGGTGTTGACGGCGCTCGGGGGGACCGTGTAGTCCGATCGGGTGAAGCTCCTGTTCGGTGCGGAGTGCCCCGGCTGCGGAAGGCCGCTTGCGTTCACGCTGGGTCAGCCCGAAGAGTTCCGATGCGACGCCTGCGGCACGCAAGGTCGTCATCCCCCGGAGGTCGTCGAGCAGCTCCGCAAGGCGGATGACCTCTTACGCCAGAGTGATGCGCGGAACCGTCAGTTCGACGGGGTCCAGCGGTTCTCCCTGCGCGCGTCCGGGGTCCTCTTGGGGATCTACCTCTTCGTCTTCTTCGTTGCGATGGTGCCCGCCGGGTGCTCCGCTGGCTGCGCGGTGGTCCATTCGGTTGGGGGAACGCCCGCCGGCGTCATGATGATGGGGCTGCCGCCCGTGATCCTCTTCACGAGCGGAGTGCTCGGGCTCCTGATCTTGCTCTGGACACGGCGGAGCTTGCGCGAGAAGTCCGCGGCCATTCCGCCAGCGGCTCCGGGGGCCCCCGCCCGCTGCCGCGTCTGTGGCGGACCTCTCGAGTCCACCGCGACCGACGTCATCGTCCGCTGCCCCTACTGCGGAGCGGACAGCGTCGTGACGCGTGGGGTGCTCGCTGGCCTACACGGTCGTCTCCAGCTCGCGACCGGTCACTACTCCGACGTCGTATCGCGCAGCGCGACGGCGATCGGCAGCGGGCTCGCCGGCCTAGTGCTCTTTCCTGCCGCCGTGCTCGTCGTCCCGGTCGTGAGCTTCCTCGCCGTGGCGTCTCTCTTCACGTTCTACATCGACGATCGGGAGGACCCCCCCGACCTCTCCGCTCGATACGTCGTCGAGACCGTCCCCGGGGTGAACCTCGAGTGCATCGGCCTCGTCGGGCGGTCCGGCGGCCGGCCCTCCATCTCCTTCGGCTTCTACCCGAGGGAGATCGGGGACTCCGGCGCCTACACCCGGTCTCTGGTGAACGGAGCCGCTCCCGGGCGCATGGTCCCGATCACCGACTTCGTCGGTCGCACGGTCTACTGGGCGCCATCCATGGACCCGCTCCGCGAGCGCCGCTGGACTGTGACGGGTGCGTTCAAGCCGCCGCTGCACAACGGCAACGTGCTGAGGCTCCAACCTGAGGACCGGCCTGCAACCCAGAACACCGTCGAGATCGGGCGGGCGATGGTGTGTTTCCCGCCCGGCGAGTCCGGGAGCTAACCGAGAGGAAGCGCTCCGCCGGCGTCTCGAATCGATGACCTGTGGCTGGGGGCATACACGGTTGCGACTTCACAGGCGTCTCTTTCCGGTTCAGGGCGTCCTGCAGCTCTCGTCCACCTGCGATGCCTTCCAACGCGTGGCCGCGATGCTCACTGACGGCCTCGCGTTGCCGTAGGCGGTGCTTCTCCCGCTGTAGGGGTCCCCACTTCGTGGTACCAGCGTCCCATGGGTCGGATGTCGTCGGCGTGGCGCGTACATGCTGTAATTTCCTCGGTCTTTTGGGCTGTCTTTTTCGGGTCCTTGCTCGGCGGCTGCGAGGACACCTGCCTCGACGCGGACGGGCAGTGCACCGTGTCCACGCCCTGTGAGGCTCTCGCCTTCACCTGTCCCTCGCCGACGGCGACGGTGATCACCCTCGGGGTGGGCGACCCGGTCGTGGGCGGGGTGGATGCCCTGGCGGCCCCGGGTGATGTGGTGCTCTCGAACGGCGTCGTCTCCGCCGTGATCGACGCCCTCGACCATCCGCACTACGTCGCCCCAACCGGCGGGCAGCTCCTCGACCTGGTGAGCG
>QMMC01000264.1 GCA_003647065.1 Deltaproteobacteria bacterium
AGGCGAGCACGAGCTGCCCCGTCTCGAGCGAGTCGGAGTCACCGAACTCCACGACCGAAAGGCCGGTGCGGTCGACCTTCAAGATCGCAATGTCAGCCTCGGTGTCGATACCCACGATCTCCGCCGGGACGGAGATCTCCGCGGGGCCGAGGGTCGAGTGATGCGCGCTCCTTTGGTTTTCAGTGGGCGGAATGTGCACATGCACGCGATTCGCACCGGCGACGACGTGAGCATTCGTGACGATGTAGCCATCGGCCGAGACGATGATCCCGGAGCCGGTTTGACTGCGACGCGCGAGCAAACTCGTCCGACTCGAGGCAGCCCCGCTAATCGGCGCGTACCCCGAAGCACGAACCTGCACGATGGCATCGTTGATGTTCGCCGCGAGGGTTTCGATCGAACGGCTCATGGTGCCCATCGTCGGCCCCTGGGCCTCGACCGAGCCCGGCTGGGCCGCACCGCAGGCGGCGGAGAGAAGGATGAGGAGGGCGAGGGCGAAGGGTGTTCGGTGAACGGGCATGATTTCTCCGGATTGCGGCTGGGAAGGTAGCGGCTTTCACACTTCTTCACAGCCCAAGGGCACTGTCCTTCACATACGGTCGTCAGGTTGAGCTTCAGAGAGAAAGGGAAGCTCATGTTCGGATTCATCATCGGCCTGGCCAGCCTCATCGGCCTCATCATCGTCGTCACCCGCGGGCACAGGCGTCGTTGGTCCTGGCACCACGCCCACTACGGAGGCCCTCCAACGTGCGGACACGGTCCCGGACACGGTCCCGGACACGGTCCCGGACACGGACACGGACACGGTCCCGGACACGGTCCCTGGGGAATGCACGGCAGGCGGTTTGGCATGATGTGGCGCCTCTTCGAACGCCTCGACACGACCCCAGGCCAGGAAAAGCTCATCCGCCAAGCGGTCACCGACGTTGAGGAAACGTTGCGCGGCATGCGGGGGGAACTTCGCCAGGGGGGAGGTGACATCTCCCAGGCGCTCCGCGGCGAGTCCTTCGATGAGACGGTGATGGGGCTCATGTTTGCCCGCCAGGACGACCACGTTCGGGAGCTCCAGATGGCGTTCACCGGCGCCCTCGCGCGCATCCACGAGGCCCTCGATCCGCGACAACGGGAAATCCTCGCAGATCTCCTCGAGTCCCCTCGCCGCATGGCCTGGGGCGGTCCGTACCGCGGTTTTGTCTAAATGAGGGTCCAGAAGAGAGCGGAGAAGAAACAGAGAAAGAACGGAGAAAGAACGATGAAACGTAAGATCCTGATCGCATTCCTCGCCGCTGGCACGGTCCTCGGCTTCGGCACCGGCGTGCACAGCCTCCACCATCACCGCCAATCGCACGACCGCATGGCCCAGCGCCTCAGCCGGGTCTGTGTCGACTCTGCCCTAGCGGCCCGAGACGGCGGAGACGAGCTGCTCGCCGCCACAGCCCCGACGGGCCGACATGCACACTTCGCAAGAGTCGAGCGGGAGGTACGGTACCGCTGCGCCGCCGAAGGCCGGCGGCACCGACGTTGATGGGTGGCGTATGATTGGCAGGCGTAGGCAGAGATGATTCGCGTCCTCCTCATCGATGATGACCTTCGGCTCTTCGAGCTCTTGGGCAGCTACCTGACCGACAACGGGGTCAGCCTCGCTCATGCCGCCGATGGGCTGGCGGGGCTCGAGGCGCTGCGCTCGGGCGCCTACGACGGGGTGCTCCTCGATGTGATGATGCCCGGCATCGACGGTCTCGAAACGCTCCGTCGTATTCGCGAAAAGACATCGCTGCCGGTGATCATGCTCACCGCTCGGGGAGACGAGGCGGACCGAGTGGTCGGCCTCGAACTCGGTGCGGACGACTACGTCGAGAAACCCTTCAGCCCGCGGGAGCTCCTCGCGCGCATTCGCGCGGTGCTGAGGCGGGCCCAGCCCGAATCTCAGGCGGAACGCCTCTCGGCGGGGGGCATCGAGGTCGTCGTCCCATCGCGAAGGGTTCGGGTCGAGGGCACCGATGTCGAACTCACCGGCATCGAGTTCGACATCCTCGTCGCGCTCCTTCGCCGCGCAGGGCGCGTGGTGCCCCGGACCGCGTTGCTCTCTGAGGCCGGACGCGACGATGTCATCGTCGGCGAACGCACGGTCGACGTGCACATCTCGAAGCTGCGCAAGAAGCTCGGTGACGACCCGCGCACGCCGCGGCGCATCCGCACGGTACGCGGGGTCGGCTACGTTCTCGCCAAAGACGCGCCGAACCCACCCGATACCCCAATTATTTCGTGATGCGCGGTCACCACCGACGTTGGCGTCACGGGCGTCACGGGCGTCACGACCATCGGCGCCAATGGCGGCGCCGGGGCATCGCGGGGTACTTGGGGGGGCGCCTCCGGAGACGCCTCTTCGTCTGGTTCGGGGTGGTCATCGTCCTGAGCGGCGCGGTCGCCGTGACCGTCGCGTGGATGACGTCGAGCGCCCCGGGTTGGCGCCAAGAGGTCGTGCGCCTGCGCGCTTTCACTGGGCAGCGCTTCGCCGAAACGTGGCATGACCCGCCCCGTCGCGACGCCCTCGCCGAGGCCATCTCCGTCGAACTCGAGGCCAACGTCACCCTCACCGATGCCTCCGGCCACAGGATCGCCAACTTCGGTGGCCCCTGTGACGACCGACACTTCACCGCCGACGTCACCCGCGAGGGCACGGCCCTCGGCGAGGTGAGCATCTGCCCCCGCCGCAACCACCAACCCCAGGGCTTCGCCTTCCTCTTCGCCCTCCTCGGCGCCGGAGCGGTGCTGTGGACCGCAGCGGGTTTTCTCGCCCGCCGCCTGACCCGCCCCCTCGACGAAATCGTGCACGTCGCCCGAGACATCGGCGACGGCAAGCTCGACAGCCGCATGGAGCTCGGACGCCAGCACACGGGAGAACTCGAAGAACTCGCCGAGACCTTCAACGACATGGCAGCGCGCATCCAGAAGCAACTCACCGACCAAAAGGAGCTCCTCGCGGCGGTGAGACACGAGATCCGCACGCCCCTCGGCCACCTGCGCATCCTCGTCGACCTCGCCCGGGACAAAGACGTCGATCCGCAGATGGTCGATGAGATCGAAAAGGAGGTCCTCGAGGTCGACTCCCTCGTCGACCAACTCCTGGCAAGCTCCCGCCTCGAGTTCGAGACCCTCGACATCCGGCGCCTCGACGCCGCGGACCTCGCCCGCCGCGCTCTCACCCGACTCAGCCTCGACGAGGCCGTCCTCGAAGTGATCGGCGACGACCTCGCGCTCTCGGGAGACGCGACGCTCCTCGGCCGCGCCCTCGCCAACCTCCTCGACAACGCCATGGACCACGGCGGCGGAGTTCGGCGCGTCGAGGTCGTGGCGACCGAAGACCAGGTCACCTTCGCCGTCGAAGACGCGGGCCCCGGCATCGCCCCCGAAGAACGAGACCGGATATTCGACTCGTTCTACCGAGGCGACCGGAAGGCCGGAGCCAGCCACGGTTCCCTCGGCCTCGGCCTCTCCCTCGTCCAGCGCATCGCCGCAGCCCACGGCGGCCAGCCTTTCGCAGGCGACTCCAAAGACGGCGGGGCCCGGGTGGGCATCACCATCCCCCGGGAACATTCTTGAGTGCTACGACGAGCCGTGTGAGCCTCCGTCCCCGAACCAGGAGAATGCCTCGATGAAGACGATCTCGACCATGCTTGCTCTTACCGGCCTCACGCTGGCCCTCACCATGACCGCTTGCGGCGGCGGCGGCGGAGACGCCGAAGAGGCTGGAGGCGACCACGCCTCGAGCGGCGGCGAAGTTCCCGCAGAATATCAGGGCGCAATCACCGGAACCGACGTTGCGGCCGGCGCCGAAATCTACGACCAGATGTGCGCCAGCTGCCACCCCGGCGGCGGCCCCGACCTCGAGGGCCTCGGCTGGACGGCCGCGGCGACCCGTCAGCAGATCCGCGAAGGCGAAGACTCCATGCCCGCCAACGGACCGGACCGCATCAGCGACGAAGAGCTCGAGAACATCCTCGCCCACATGCAGACCATCGGCGCCGTCACCGAATAACCGACCGCGCTTCTCACCAAGACGCCAACCAAGACGCCCGCCCCGCAACCTGCGCGGCGGGCGTTTTCAATTCACTCGTCTTCAGCGTCGGCTTCGGCTTCGGGCTCGGCCTCTTCCAAATCCCCCGGCTCGAAGTCGATGTCTTCAAACCGCTGGAGCCGCAGGAACGCCGTCGCCATGCGAATGTCGTGGGGACTCAACTGGTCGTTGAAGGCGGGCATGTCGTTGAGCTCGCCATATTGCGTCTCGCTCTCCGGACGGTCGATCTGCCTGAAGATCCAAGTCCGCGACCCATACCCCGTCAGGTTGGGGCCGCCGGTTCCGTCGAAGTCGCCGTCCCCCTCGTAGACGTGGCAGCTCATGCACTTGGACTCGAACTTCCTCCGTCCACTCTCGGCCAGCTCATGGTCGACGTCGTCCGGGTCCTGGTCCTCGCGGCCCCAGCTGTAGAGCAGCTCCGCTATCGCCTCGAGCTCTTCATCCGAGATGCGCCGATTCTGCCTCGGCATTCTCTCGTCGAGATCCACCAAGCCGAAGAAGTGGTCGTCCTGGGGCGCATGCATGAGCGCGATGAGCCACTGCCGTGACCCCATCCCCGTATGGTCCGGCGCCTCGCGCTCGCCCTCTCGGGACAAGACATGGCAGCTCGAACAGTACTGGGCGTACACCTCGCGGCCCCGGGTCATCGGGTCGTTGGCCAGCATGGCCAGAGGGCCCTCCG
Organism: Deltaproteobacteria bacterium; assembly: GCA_003647065.1. GTDB lineage: Bacteria > Myxococcota_A > Polyangia > Polyangiales > B10-G4 > B10-G4. The sequence goes on from QMMC01000264.1 coordinate 4,761, forward strand.
GCGGGATGCCCCACCCCGCGAGCTCGATCGACCGGTCCCGGATGACGTCCGCCGCCGCCCGGGACTCCTGGTACTCCTCGTCGGCGGCGTCGTCGGCGTAGCTCATCTGCGTGAGCGCCGCGAGGCCGAGGCCGAGGACCGCGAACGGCGCCACCCACTTGAGGCGTGCCATCGGCTTATCCGCAATCTTCCGGTCGAGGAAGGGAAGCGCAGCAAAGAAGATGACGATGGCGCCGGGGATTACCGCCGTCGCGACGATCTCGAGGGATGCCGGGAAGAGCTTCCGCAGCTTGAAGAGCGGCAAGATGAACCACTCGGGGCGCGCAGGGAAATCACGATAAGGGTCCGCCGGCGACTCGAGCTCTGCGCCTCCGCCGACCATCGCCGTGACGACGGCCACCGCACCGAGGACCCCCACCACGAAGACGAGGTCCCGAGCCCACTGCCCCGGCCAGGCACGCCCAGCCCCTTCGGGCTTCACCCACTCGGGCAACGCTCGCCCGTGCTTCTTCTTCATCCACCACATCAAGAAGATCATCTTGAACATGATCACCGGCAGCACGATGACGTGGATGGTGTAGAGGCGAGTCAGCGTGGACTGCCCGAGCACCGGCCCTCCGGCGATGAGCTCGTAGAGCGGTTGGCCGATCACCGGCATCGACGCGGCGATGTTCAGCTCGACCCAGAGCGCCCAATACGAAAGCTGGTCCCACGGCAGACGCAGGCCGCTGATGAGCGCACCGAGGACGAGGTGCAGCAGGGCGAGCAGAACCCAAAAGTTACCCTCCCGCGGCTTCTTGTACGCCCCGTACCAGACGCTCTGCACCATGTGCATGGCGAGCACCAAGAGCATCGCCTGGGCACCCCAGGCGTGCATGCCGCGCACGAACCAACCGTTGGTCACGCGATGTTGGATGTAGAAGACGCTCGACCAGGCGCTGCCGATCTCCGGCGTATAGGTCAGCATCAAGAGCGCCCCGGTGAGCGCCTGGACGACGAACATCACCACGAAGGCGTTGAAGAAGACGTAGCCCCACCGCGGTCCGCCCTCGATTTGCTCGTCGTAGGCCTGCCGCATCAGCTCGGCAAAACCAAAGCGCTCATCGAAGAACGCGCGCACGCGACCGAGCATCTAGCCAATCTCCACGGGCTCTTCGCCCTGCGTGCGGAAGCGCTTGAAGCGCACTTCGATGACGCCGTCCCGCACGCGGGCCTCGAGGGGATCCATCGCTCGGGGCGACGGACCGTCGTTCACCGAGCCGTCGAGGCCGAAGGAGCTCTTGTGACAGGGGCAGTAGAAGTGGTCCTGCTCGCCGTCGTAGCCAATCTTGCAACCGAGGTGCGGGCACTCGGCGGTCATCGCCTTGACCTCGTCGCCCTCGCCCTTTTGCAGCCAAACGGTGCCGAGCTGAACCTCGGGGGCCCGAGTCCAAGCGTCGACCAACTCACCGATGACCGGAAGCGACACCGGCCCGTCATCGGAGAGCTGTGAAGCGTCACCGATGGGCAGGAAGCCGCCCGCGCTCTTACGGCGCCGGAGCAGTGGGTCGATGATGACCCCGACCCCGGGAATCGCCGCTAGGGCGCCCACCGCGGCAGCGGACAGCCCCGCGACCACCTGCAGGAAGCCCCGCCTCCCATTGGCGTCTTCGCTCATCTCCAGCCTCCCCGTTCCCTGATTTCTTTCTGGCGACAGCGGCGCCGGAGCGTAACATTCGCCCCAGCTGTGACACTAGTTGTCGTGCGCGGACATATGGAACGAACAATGGAGAGGTTACAGATGAGGCTCGCGGGAACTTTTCGGTTGCTCTTGGTGCTCACCCTGACCGCCTGCGGAGGCGGCACCGCCGACGTGGCCGACGAGGGTGAAGGCGCGGACGGGACGAGCGGCGGTGACGTCGCAGAGACCGGCGCCGACGACGCAGAGCTCGACCCCTGCGCCGAAGGAGGCGCCCCTTGCGAGGGAGAAGCGACCGCCGAAGGCGAGGCCGGAGCGGAAGGCTCAGGCGAAGGCGAACGGGACATGCCCGGCGAGGGTGAAGGCGAAGGCGAGACGGCCGAAGGCGAGACGGCCGAAGGAGACGCCGGCGCTCCGCTCGATCCCGAGGAAGCCTGGCGGGCCAAGGTCCGCCTCGGCGGCCAGTGGTTCCGGCGACGCTGCGACAACTGCCACCCGGGCGGCGAAGAGGACATCGGCCCGAACCTCCGGGGCATCCGCTGGGCCGTACCCCGGATGGAGCGCCAAATCCGCCGTGGCTCGGGCCGAATGCGCCCGATTCCTGCCCGCCGCCTCTCCGCCGAAAACATGGACGCGCTCATGGCCTACATGTCCCGATTCCGAGCCGTCCGGGGCGTGCAGCGTCCTGAGTAATCTCTCCGTAATCATGTAGGATCCGCCCGTGGTGAGCCGCGGGGCAAAGGGGCTTTGGGCCGGCCTCGGGGCGCTCGCCCTCGTGGCCGGCTGCGCCACCGTCCCGGCAGGCCGCTACGCCGTCTCCTCGGTCGACATCGATGGCGTCGAGCAGATGGACGAACGCGCCATCCTCAACTGCCTCGCGACCTACGAGCGCCCCGCCTTCCGTCTCGATCTCGGCGCCAACCCCGATCCCAGCTGCGGGGTTCCGCCCTTCGACGCCGACCGCGTGGCTCTACGCTTCTGGCGCTGGCCCTGGACCGACTGGCCGATCTTCGACCGCTCGACCTTCGAACGGGACACGGAGCGCATCGAGCGCTGGTACCGCGCCCGCGGCTTCTACGACGCACGGGTGCTCAGCTCCGAGGTCACCCCACCAGCGGCGACGATGAGCCGCTTCGAGCTCGAGCAAGCCGACCTCGAACCATGTGAAGAAGACTGCGAAGTCGAAATCACCATCCGGGTCTCCGAGGGTGAGCCGGTCCTCATTCGCAGCGTCAAAGTCGAAGGGCACCACGAATTGCCCGACGACGTGCGAGAGGCGGTCGAGGGCGCCATCGAGATCGAGACCGGAGACCGCTTCGACGAGGCCATCTACGACCAGGCCAAACGCACGGTCGCCGTCGCCCTCGCCGACAGCTCCTACGCTCACGGTCAGGTTCGAGGTCAAATCGATATCGACCCGAACAATCACACGGCAGACATTCGACTGCAGATCGATCCCGGGCCGCCCTGCGTCTTCGGCGGGGTCACGGTCGTAGACAACGGCGAGCTCGACGCCGACGTCGTGATCGCCGCCGCCCTCATCGAAGCCGGCGACCCGTTCAGCAACCAGGCGGTCGCCGAAGCCCAGCGCGCCATCTACGTGCTCGGAGCCTTCGCCTCGGTCGCCGTCGAACCCAAACTCCCGGAAGACCGCACCGACCGCGTCATCCCGGTCGAAGTCAGCGCAGTCCCCGGGCGCCTCTTCCGCTACGGCCTCGGCGTCGGCATCCAAGCGGGCGTCCTGAATCTCCTCGGGTCCGAGACCCAATCCATCCCGCAGTGGGACGTCCACGGTCTCGCCTTCGCCGAATTTCGTGACTTCCTGGGCGGCATCCGACGTCTGCGTCTCGAAGGGCGCCCTCGCTTGATCTTCCAGCAGCAGTTCCCGGGGATCGACGAACCTCACGCAGGCGCCAACGTCCGGGCCCGGTTTCGCCAACCGTCGTTCCTGGAACCTCGAACCTGGCTGGTCGCCGCCACCGAGTGGGACTGGGGCCCCGACCCGTATCAGGGCTTCATTCGCCACGACATCAACGCCCTCCTGGGCCCCGAGCGCTTCTTCCTCGACCAGCGCCTGCTCCTCGCCTTCCGCCTTCGATACAACGTCTACCTCCCCGAAGACGGCGCGATGTCCGCGACCAGCGCCGAAGTCCCCTCGTCCTACCAGCTCCCCTTCCTCGAACTCTTCGGCCGCCTCGACCTCCGCGACATCCCGCGGCAGCCGAAGGAGGGCTTCTACGCCCAGGCCGGCATCCACGGCTCCGGCCCCCTCTCGTCGTGGGCCTACGTGCGGGTCACGCCCGAAGTCCGAGGCTACGTTCCCCTGCCCCTCGGCATCGTCCTCGCGATGCGCTTCGCTCTCGGTGCGTTGTTCATCCTCGACGCCGACCCGGCCTCGATGAGACCGGCCAGCGCCTCGGCCCTCAGCGCTATCGCCTGCGCGGCGGTGGCGCCACCAGCGTGCGCGGGTACCTCGCCGGCGACCTCGGAGACAGCATCGACGGAGGCTTGCGCCGATGGGAAGCCTCCCTCGAGCTCCGCCTGCCCCTGACCCCCGACTTCACGACGGTGCTCTTCGCCGACATCGGCGACGTGCACGCCGGACGCGGCGGGACCAATCCCCTCGGCGCCGAAGACCCGCGCTTCCGCTTCGACTACTGGCACCTGAGCGCCGGCCTCGGCTTTCGGTACCTGACCATCGTAGGCCCCCTGCGCCTCGACCTCGGCTTTCAGATCCCCGACGCCCAAGTCCTCGGGCAGGACGACCAGACAGCGATCGGCATCCCCAAGTCGAAGATCAACTTCATCTTCGCCGAAGTTCCGGGGGCCATTCACCTGACCATCGGCGAGGCATTCTGATGCCGTCGCCCATCGACCAGCTGCCCCGAAAGGCCCTCGGCGTACTCAGAACCCTCATCGCTCCGGCGTGGTGGGCGGCCCTCATCCTTCTCGGCCTCGGGGCGTCCGTCGCCTTCCACTTCGACCACCCGCTCACGCGCATCGTGGCCCGGGACCTCGCCAATCACTTCATCAGCGATCTCATCACGGGACGCCTCGAGATCGGAACCATCGACGTCCTCGATACCGAGCACATGGTGGCCCACGACGTACGCTTCTATGACGCCGATGGACGCGAGGTGATCTTCGGCGAAGAGGTCGAGGTGGGCTTCGACCTCGACGCGGCGAGGCGCGGCACCTTGCGTTTCACCCGTGGCATCGTGCGCCGCGGTGAAGTCCGGCTACTCGCCGGAGAGTCAGCGCTGCCGTCATTGATCGAAGCGTTCATTCCCCCGGAAACCGACGAGGAAGAGAGCGAAGGAGACTCACTGCACGCTGTCGTCGATGGCCTGAGCCTCGAAGACATTCGCCTCTCGGGAGGGCTCCTCGGCCTCGAAGGCATCGACGTTCCCGAGCTTCAAGTCGACGGGCGCCTCGAGACGAACGACGAGGGTTATCTCGAAATCGAAGTCCATCGCGCCTTCGGAACCCTCACCGAACCCTACCCGTTCCTCGGCCACATCGATCGCCTCTCGGCGCGCATCCACACCGACCCCCTCGAAGGCCTGGTGCTCCGAGTGGCGGGGCGCATCGAGCGCGAGGACGGGCCGACCGATCACGCGCGGGTGCGGGTCACCTACCGCGTGCCCGACGGCGGCGACCGAGACGACCCGCAGGAGCTCGAGGTCCTGGTCCACGCCGACCCCGCCGAGGCCCGCATCCTCAGCGAGCTGGGCTACGACTGGGCCGACCTCTTCGATTCACGCATCGAGGGCTCGTTCCGCCTTCAGGGGGACCCAGACGACTCCCTCGCGATGACCGTCGACGTCGAAACCGAAGGGGGACACGCGATGCTGACC
>QMMC01000265.1 GCA_003647065.1 Deltaproteobacteria bacterium
ATTCCTCGGTTGATCTCTTGCAGCAAGAGAATGTCTGGGTCGTGCGTCCGAATAAGCTCGACCACGTTGTCCCTCCGAGCTTCGTTCCAGCTTGGCCAGCCCGCAGGTTCCCAGCCCTCCCGCAAGAGGTTCCAAAGCAGTATCTTGACCGGTTGGGGAGTGGGACCGGCATCCCAAGAAGAATCCGGCCCTGCGTCCGGCCCTGCGTCCGGCCCCGCGTCCATGGCCGAGTCGATTCCCGCATCGGCGACGGGAGGGATACCCACATCCGCATCATTGCCCAGTGAGACATCGGGTCGCCCGGTGACTTGTCCGTCGCCGCAGCCCAAGACTATGCACGCTAGGGCCGTCGGCCAAATTGGAACCCTTCGCGAGCCTCCTGCAGCTGCTCGGTCTCCTCTAGCGAGCATCCCTTCAGCATAGCGGCTTCCTCGTTTGGGGAGTAGACGCGATTTCGCACGATCTTCGGTCCAGCCTTCCTGCATTGATCGCGCCGCGGCCCAGGGCCGTACTTCGTAAACCGAATCCTCCGTCAACCGGGACGCGTTCGAGGCGCCTTCTCGTCGAGGGGGTATGGGAATGAGAACGCAAGCCGCTCAGATGAACGCCCGCGTCACAAACCAGTACCCCGCAATCACCGCAATCACCCCGGACCCCCCTCGAACCACCACCCGCTCATAGCCCTCCCACTTCGCCAAAGCCCCAAGCGGCACCATGAACGCCGCGACAAACGCCAGCTGGGCCACCTCGATGCCCACGTTGAACGCCACCAACGCCAGGACCCGTTGCGACCCCGGCAACCCCTGCTCGGCGAGGACCGCCGAGAAGCCGAAGCCGTGAACTAGACCGAAGCCCACCGCCAGGTAGGGCATCGGCCGACGCGCCGCAGGCGCAACGATGTTGAGCCCCGCCACGGCGACGATGGACAGGGCGATGGCGCTCTCGACGAGGCGCGACGGTAAGACCACCCACTCGAGGGCCGCGGCGGCGAGGGTGACGCTGTGGCCGAGGGTGAAGGCCGTGACCAGGAGGGCGATGTCGGCGAGGGCTTTTCGCCGGCCGTCACGCGCAGCGACGAGGCCCGCCGCCAGCATCAAGCTCAGGAGAAAGAGCACGTGGTCGTAGCCGGTGACGAGGTGAATCGCCCCCTCGGTGAAGTAAAGCCCGGCCAGCTCCGCGGACGAAGGCGGCGACCCGATGGCGGCCTCCTGGCGGCCGCGGCGGAGGATCCGGGCGTCCGTCTCGCCAGAAGAGAGTACCCGGACGAAGGCCTCGTGCTGCGGGTCGTCGGCGAAGATCGTGTCATCGCGGAGCGTATAGGGGCCCCCGCCGGGACAGGTGAAGCTCAGCGTGACCTCGAGGTAGGCCCTCTCGTCACGGGTGACCGCCGTGACGGGGCCCGCGTCGACGCCGCAGGGCCCCCCGGCCCCCGAAAGGCGCACGCCCTCGGAGATCCAACGGCGAACCTCGGCGCTACGAGCCCGGAGGGCCGCCGCCTCGGCCTCTCGGACCTCTTCTCCGAGGCCCAGCTCCATCGACGCGTCGACCGCCTCGACGGCGACCAGGGCCGTGGCGCCCCCCGGCCCGAGCTCGACGTCGAGGTACTTCGTGCTGCCGAGGTGCGCCTGGGCCGCGCTCGGTGCGAAGAGACTCAGAACCAGAAGAGACAGACCAAAGAACACCAGAGATTCTCTAATTGGTACGCGAGGCATTGTCACGGGTACTCGGTGGGTTTACCTGAGCTATCGCGGGACGCATGCTCCCGGCGGCCGGGTGCAACGAGGTGCGACGATGGATGACGATCACTTCCACGATGAATGCGGCGTCTTCGGCGTCTGGGGCGCCGAAGAGGCATCCAACCTCACCTACCTCGGCCTCCATGCGCTTCAGCACCGGGGGCAAGAGTCGGCGGGCATCGTCTCGAGCGAGGGCACGACGCTCTACGCCCACCGAGGCCTCGGCCTGGTCCAAGACGTCTTCCCCGCCGACACCCTGAACGCCCTCGTCGGCGACTGCGCCATCGGCCACGTGCGCTACTCGACCTCCGGGGAGACGAACCTCAAGAACGCTCAACCCATCGCCGTCGACTACGCCCACGGCTCGATAGCCCTCGGCCACAACGGCAACCTGACCAACGCCGACGAGCTCCGGGCCAGCCTCGAAGCCGACGGGTCCATCTTCGCGACGACGAGCGACACCGAGGTCCTGGTCCACTTGATCGCGCGCAGCAAAGCGCCGTCGACGGTGGACCGCATCGCCGACGCCCTCTCCCAGGTGACCGGCGCCTATTCGATGGTCTTCCTGACCGACCAGGAGCTGGTCGCAGTCCGGGACCCCCACGGGATCCGTCCGCTCTGCCTCGGGCAGCTCAAGGACGCCTGGCTCGTGGCGTCCGAGCCGCCCGCCTTCGAACTCATGGGTGGCACCTTCGCTCGAGACGTCGAACCCGGTGAGATGGTCGTCCTGAACCGCTTCGGCTCGCGCAGCCTCCGGCCCTTCGAAGAGGCCGAGCATCGGATGTGCATCTTCGAGTACGTCTACTTCGCGCGCCCCGACGCGGTCCTCGGCGGCATCAGCGTCTACGAGGCGCGCAAAGAGCTCGGACGCCGCCTCGCCGACGAGGCCCCAGCCGACGTCGACCTGGTGATCCCCGTTCCGGACAGCGGAGTGCCGGCCGCCCTCGGGTACGCCGAACGCATCGGACGGCCCTTCGAGCTCGGGCTGATCCGCAGCCACTATGTGGGCCGGACCTTCATCGAGCCCCAGCAAGCCATCCGCCATTTCGGCGTGCGCCTCAAGCTGCACCCCCAAAAGAGCGTGCTGGCGGGAAAACGCGTCCTAGTCGTCGATGACTCGATCGTGCGCGGGACGACGAGCCGCAAAATCGTACGCATGCTCCGGGACGCCGGCGCGGCCGAGGTGCACCTGCGAATCAGCTCTCCACCCACCCGATGGCCTTGCTTCTATGGCATCGACACGCCGAGCCGCGGCGAGCTCATCGGGGCGAGCCACACGGCAGAGGAGATCGGCCGGTACATCCACGCCGACTCCCTGAGCTACCTCGGCATCGAAAGCCTGCACCAGGCCATCGGCGGCGCTGGCGGCGAGGGCTACTGCGACGCGTGCTTCAGCGGAAACTACCCCGTGCCCTTCGACGAGGGCGGCAAACCGAAGCGCAGGCTGGGTTTGGTCGGGGTGTGACGAGGCCCAAGGCCGCTAGACGGTCGCCTTCGCTCTCACCGACAGGCCCCCCGACAACTCGGAGACCATTCACTGCGTAGGAGGAGACCCCGGCTGCCGTCGGGGTCGAACTCTTTCGTCGAGGAACCTGTCGGTAGGAGCGAGGGGGCAAACGTTGTGCGGTGCCTCGCTTCTGAGAAGAAGATCGCACGCCACCGATCTGGGACGAAGGCAATTGCACGGCGCAGCTATCGATTTGTGGGCCGAGGAAGCGAAAGGAAGCAAAAGCCCCAGGAAGGGTTCCGGGGAGGCCCCGGAGAGCCCCCGGCCGGGCGATCCGTCCCCCGAATTCGCCCTCCCCGACCCCGGATCACCGAGGATACCGAATTCGATTTACCCTGAAAAAAGCGCGCTAGACAGTGCTTCTACCAAACGCCGCCGGAAATTTCCGTCGACGATGAGATCCTGGCGGACCTCGATCTCGATCGCCTGCTTTTCGTGCACCGTCGCGTGGTGATCGACCGAGTACATGAGGCCCTCTTTTCCCGAATAAGGCTCGTTGAGAGCGACTCTCATGCCGGCCTGGGCGATGCGCTCGGCGATGTGCCCTGCGAGGTCGGCCTCGGAGTCGAAAAGGATGCCCACCTCGAGGGACCGCGGAGCGCCTTCGTACACATCTGTGAAGGAGTGCACCGCGAAGAGGATCTCGGCGCTCTTCGTCCGGACCTGGGTATCTACCGCCCCGTGGTAGGCGCGGTAGAGGGCCTCGAGGCGGGTCTCCTCTTCGGCTTCGGTGATGCCCTGGTTCATGCGCACGGGCCGGCCCTCGGCGAGAGAGCGGAAGAGCTCGGAGTGACCCTCGGGGCGGTTGGGGTCGGCGAGGAGCCTGGTGAACCGGCTCAAGACCGCGGTCGCCTGCCACTCCCGGGCGAGGTCCCGGGTGAGGTCTGCGGCGCCGATGTCATGGCTCCAGTGGGTGTCCTTCAGCCAGGCATCGTCGGGGTGCCACGCGAAGGGTTCCGGGGCCCGGGCCGACGCGTGCTCGCAGGTGAGCAGCACCCGGGAGTCTCCGGCGCCGGCGGTCACGATCTCGAAAGAGTCTTCCATCTGGATGCGCACGGGGAGAGTCTACCTCCGTGGCGCGGTCTTGGAAGCTCACGTGGCTGTCGCTGCTCTACTTCGTACAAGGACTGCCCTTCGGCTTCCAAGCCACGGCCCTGCCCATCTTGCTCCGAGAGCAAGACGTCTCCTTGACGGGCATCGGCCTGGCGAACGCCCTGGCCCTGCCCTGGATGCTCAAATTGCTCTGGGCGCCCGCCGTCGATCGCTTCGGCTCGAAGCGCCTGGGCCGGCGCCGGTCGTGGATCGCCCCCATGCAGCTCGCCCTCGCCGCGTCGGCCGGGGCCGCAGCCTTCGTCGCCCCTGACCAAAACCTCGGGCTGCTCTTGGTGCTGGTCTTCGCGATGAACCTCTTCGCCGCCACCATGGACATCGCCGTGGACGGCCTCGCCGTCTCGCTCCTGACCAACGAAGAGCTCGGCGTCGGCAACATCGCTCAGGTCGTCGGTTACAAGCTCGGCATGCTCACCGGCGGCGGGCTCTTGCTCTGGGCGAGCACCACGATCGGCTACCAGGGAGTCTTCGCGGTCATCGCCGGTCTGACGGTCCTCATCTTCTTCCTCACCCTGCCCTTCCGCGAACCCGACACAGGGAGTTCCGCTCCCCCGACCCTCCGCCTCGTCGGCCGCGCCCTCGGCGCCTGGGTGGGCAAGAGGGGCGCCTTCTATACGTTGCTCTTCATCGCGACCTACAAGCTCGGCGAGTCGATGGCCGACGCGATGTTCAAGCCCTTCCTCTTCGACCGCGGATTCGACGCGGGGCAGATAGGCCTCTGGGTCGGCACCTGGGGCATGGTGTTCTCGGTCGCCGGCTCCTTCGCCGGCGGCATCCTCGCGAGCCGCGGCCCGATCCTCCGCGCCGTCGCCATCGCCGCCGCCCTGCGCGCCATCCCGGTCTTCTTCGAGTTTGTCTTGGTGTACCTCGAACCGACCGCCGCCCAGGTCATCGCCGTCACCGCGGCCGAGCACTTCTTCGGCGGGGCCCTCACGACGGCGATGTTCGCGTTCATGATGAGCCAGGTCGACCGACGCATCGGAGCCACCCACTACACGGCTCTCGCGGTCGTCGAAGTCATCGGCAAATCCCCCGCAGCCTGGGCCTCCGGAGCCATCGCCGACGGACTGGGGTACGGCGGTGTCTTCGCCCTCGCGACCGTCTTGAGCGTCGCCTTCCTGGGACTCCTGGTCCCCGTAGGCCGAGGCATTTCGCGGGACTCGGCCAAGGCCTCGTGATAGGTCAATCGTGTGACTGCGCGATTGCCCCTCTTGCCTCTCTTGGCCCTGCTGACCCTCACCACGTTGGCCTGCGGTTCCGGCTTCGAGTACGGCGCCGACTGGGACACGGAGCTGGAATACGGCCGCTATCATACCTTCAACATCGAGGAGGGCCTCGACGATGTGCCCGCGGGCCTCACGCGCAGCGCCATCCCCGACCAGCGCCTGCTCTCGGTGATCAAGAGCGCCGTCGTCCGGGAGCTCGAGGCGCGGCACATGGAGCCGGCCCACGAGTCGTCGGCGGATCTGATCGTGCACCTGAACGGTGGCCACCAGGACCACGTGCAAGAGATCCCCAGCAACGAGGGCTCCGAGCGCCGTGACCGACCGGGGCATCTCGACCGCCGGACCGGCACCGACCTCTCCCACTACCGGACCGGTACGCTGATCATCGACATCATCGATCGCGAGACGAGGCGTCTGGTCTTCCACGGCTTCGCCCAGGGGACCATCAGCGGGCGCACTCTGACCGACGAAGACCTGGGCGATATCGTCGCCGATATCCTCAAAGACTTCCCGGTCGAGTAGCGTACGCTCCACGGGGGCTCTCGCCGCGGGGCCCTTCGTACGATGCCTCGTTCTCTCTCACTCCTATCAGTCCTGCCACTCCTGGCGGTCCTCTTGCCGCTGACCGGCTGCCTGCGACCGCCCGCCCCACCGACGACGGTGCCGATGCGGGAGATCCGTGCCGAAGGGCCGGCCACCACGACCGGCGAACAGGCCGAATGCCTCTTCGTATTTCTGCCGGGCTACGGAGCGCGCCCCGAAGAGTTCGTCGAGAGAGGCTTCCTCGACCAGCTCGAAGCCAACGTCGACGCCGACGCGACCGTCGTGGATGCTCACATCGGCTACTACCTCGAGCAGACCATCCTCGACCGCCTCGAAGAAGACGTCATCGGCCCCGCGAAGGCCGCCGGTTACGAGAAGGTATGGTTCGTCGCGACGTCGATGGGAGCCCTCGGGGCCCTGGGCTATGGCGCGACCCACGCGACCCAGGTAGATGGCGTCGTGCTCCTGGCGCCGTGGATGGGCTTCGGATTCGGATTCGGATTAATCGGCGTCCAGGGCGAGATCGCCGACAGCGGCGGCCTCTTGCGTTGGCGTGAGAGCCTCGAAGACCAGTCCGGTCTCGACGGCGCTGCCCCCGACGGGTCCAGCCTCACCCAGGACGAATTCACGCGCCTCGTTTGGGCGTGGGCCGCCCGACCCCTGCGCCCCGACGGATCGGAGGTGCCGATCTACGTCGGCTACGGACAACAAGACCGATGGATCGAGAGTCAGGACTTGCTCGCCGACGCCTACCCCGCCCGGCGGAAGCTCCTCGCCGGAGGCCTGCACCACTGGGACGTCTTCTACGACGTCTGGCGCGGCTTCCTATGGCAGGGCTTCCTGCAGCGCAGCTGCGGCCGGGCAGAGGCGAACACGCCGCGACCGACCAGCCGTTAGATTTCGCGTTGCAGCCGGTGGATGTGGCCCGGTGGCTCTTTCCGGATTCGAGGTAGCGCGCCATACTCGCGCTGTTCCATGCCTTCGAAGAAGGACGCGTCCATCGAGACCCTGCGCGGCGTCGCCATCGTCATGATGGTCGCGGGGCACGTAATTGGCCACGACGCCGACGCCGGCATGCGAGTCGCCGACGACTCCACGTGGCGATACATCTACTTCTCGTTCGAGTACGTGCGGCTTCCCCTCTTCACCTGCATCTCGGGCTTCGTCTATTCGCTTCACCCGGTCACCGCCCGGACCATTCGGGCGTTCTTGGTCGGCAAGGCCCACCGCGTGCTCCTGCCTCTCTTCTTCGTCGGCACCCTGCAGTTTCTGCTGCGGGTCGTGATCCCCGGCGTCAATCACCCGGCCCAGCTCCATGAAGTCTGGCGCGTCTACGTATACGGGACCGACCAGTTTTGGTTCCTGCCCGCCATCTTCTTCATCTTCGTCATCGCCGCCGCCCTCGAACGCTTTCGGCTGATGCACGACTGGAAAGGATGGCTCGTCTTCTTGTCTCTCGTGTCGGCATTTCAACTCCTGGTTCCGATGCCGCCGCGGATATTCAGCCTGCGCGGGGTGGTCTATCTGCTTCCGTATTTCATACTCGGCATCGGCCTCAATCGTCATCGCGACGTGTTTCGGCCGCGGGTCGTGGGCGTGCTGTCGCTGCTCTTCTTCGGCGGCGTCGTGGTCCACCAGGCCGCGCTCCAGGGCATGGTCGAGGTAGCCATGCCTCACAAGATGACGCCCCTCGCGTTGGTCGTCGGGCTCACAGGGAATGCCCTGCTCTTCCATTTCCGCCGAGCGAACCGCCCCCTCGCACGCCTCGGGTTCTACGCCTACGGCATCTACCTCTTCCACGTCATGCCATCGGCCGCGAGTCGCATCGCCCTCGGGCGCCTGGGCATCGACACCCCCGCGGTCATCTTCTGCGTAAGCTTGTTCTTCGCGCTCGGAGTTCCGGTCGTGGTCGAGCTCGTCATCCTCCGCAGCAAGGTGCTCACGCACCTCTTTCTGGGCCTGCGGCCGAAGGGGGCTCGCGTCAGCGCCAAACGTTAGCGTCGGAACCTCACGGCGCGTTCGTGTGGTATCACCCGCCCATGGGAGCATCGAGCCCCGCCGCCAACCCCGTCGCCGCCCTCCGCGAGCTCTCCCATTCATTCGGGCCCGCCGCGGCCCGGCGCAAGGAACGGGCGCTTCGGGGTGTGAGCCGCACGGCCAACCTGGATACCGCGGCACTCTCGGAACTCCAGGGCGTGCTCAACTTCATGCGCGCGTATCCGGACAACCCGACCGTTCGCCGCGAGGTGCTCGGGCTCATCGAGAGCCTGCGTGGACGAATCTCCCTGCTCGCGGGGGACGGAGCCGAGGACGATCTGGTAAACACCGGGCTTCCGGGCGCCACGCAGCGCTACTCCTATCACTACAACGTGCTTCGCGAGATGGTGCAGGCGTTCCCTGGATGCCTGGACGTCGACTGGGACGAACTCGAAGAAGAGCAGGAGGCCGCCCTCTGCGACGTGCTCAAGCTCTGCCTTCCGCCGGCCGAGGCGGACGGCCTCGGGGACGACCGGCTCAACCTCGAAGAGTGGTTCACACTCGCGAAATCGCATCCAGGGCACACCGATCTCGAAATCCTCCTCGGCCTCCTAGTGGGTGCCGAGCACGCCGAGACGGTCATGGCCCGGCTCGTCGACCGCATCGACGTTCCCATTCGCTACGAGCTCGACACACCCGGCACGGGCCGGTGCGAGGTGGACATCCCGGTCCGCCGCGTCCAGTACCAGCGCAGCGACGTCACCCGCGAGCGCTTCGACCTCGAGCCCGTCATCCGCAGCCCCCTGCCCGTGCCCCGGCCGCTGCCTGTCGCCGAGGGGCGCGAGCTGATGCGGGCGGCCCACGCAGCCCTCTCTAGCCGCAACCTGGAGATCTATCCGCTCATCCATGGCAACCCTGCCGATGTCATGCGGGTCGCCTGCGGCCGCGGCATCGAGGTCGTGCTGGTCGGCATTCGCCCGCGCTTCCGCGCCGCCCTCGAGTCCATCTACTTCTTCCTCATCCTCAAGAACGGCGTGCCAGCAGCCTACGGGCCCGCGGGCGTCTTCCTGGGCGCATGCGAGATGGGCATCAACCTCTTCCCCGAGTTTCGCGGCGCCGAGATTCGCTTGATCTACGCTCAGCTCATGCGCGTGCTGCGGCACGTCCTCGGGGTGCAGTACTACTACCTGCTGCCCTACGGCATGGGCGATGACAATACCGAGGCCCTCGAGTCCGGGGCGTTTTGGTTTTATCGCAAGCTCGGCTTCCGGGCCGCGAACCCTCGCGTCGAGGCCCTCGCCCAAGAGGAAGAAGCGCGCATGCGCGCGGAGCCCGGGCACCGGTCGGGCCTGCGCATGTTGCGCCGCCTGTCGCACACCAACGCCTACTTCGATCTCTCGGGCGGGCAGTGCGGGCCCTTCGACTACGGAGCCATAGGCGTCGCCGTCAGCCGCTTCATTACCGAGCAGTACGCGGGCGATCGGGGCAAGGCCGAGAAGGCATGCAGCGCGTGGCTCACGCGCGAGCTCGGGGCCCGGCCCCTCGCCAAGCTGAAGGCCAGCGAGCAGCTAGTCGTCGGCAACCTCGCCCCTTTGCTGCGCATGCTACGGGGCGTCAGGACCTGGAGCCGCGCCGACAAGAAGGCGCTGGCCCAGGCGGTCCGGGCCAAGGCCGGCGCCTCCGAAGCGCCCGCGGCTCGGGCCTTTGCGCGTCACCCGCGCTTCGGCCCGGCGTTGCGCGAGCTCGTCGGGCCAAGCCTCGTCCGCTATCCCGTCTAGTCGAGTCCCGCACGAGACCGTCGAGACGTCGGGCGCCACGTTAACGACAAAACCCGCGCGGCGGAGCGTGCCGTGAGTCGAACTCGAACGGCAGGGGCTCCGCGCAGCGCGGGCTCGTCTCGTGTTTGGGCTCAGGCGCGGCGGCGGCGGAGCCAGAGTGCGCCGATGACGAAGAGCGCAGCCAGCGCTCCGCGTCCGTCGTCGGCGGGACCAGACTGAACGTCGCAGGAGCAACCGCTGCTCTCGCGCGGCGGTACGACGGCGCCCGAGTCCGTGCCCGTGCCGGAGTCCGCGCCCGTGCCGGAATCCGTGGTCGTGCCGGAGTCCGTGGTCGTGCCCGAGTCCGTGGTCGTGCCGCCGTCGGTGGTCGTGCCCGAGTCCGTGGTCGTGCCGCCGTCGGTGG
>QMMC01000266.1 GCA_003647065.1 Deltaproteobacteria bacterium
CATCAACGTGCAGCAGGGCCACATCGCCCAGGCCCTCGAACGCTTCGAGAGAGCCTTCACCCTCGACCCGAGCTTCTACGAGGCCTTCATGAACTTCGGGCAAATCACCCTGAGCTTCCGGGGCTACGAAGACGCTGAAGGCGCCTTCCGCGCCGCCGCCGCCCTCAACCCGGAGAGCTACGACGCTCTCATCGGCCACGGGGTCGCCCTCCGGGGCCTCGGCCGCGTCGAAGAAGCAGAAGCCCGGTACATCGCCGCGCGCGCCCTCGACGCCGAGCGCCCCGAGGCTTGGTTCAACCTCGGCGTACTGCATCAAGACCACTTGGCTGGCAGCGCCAACGAGCTCGCCGAAGCGGTCACCCACCTCGAGGCCTTCCTGACGAAGGCCGAGGGCATCGATCTCTACTCGGACGAGGTCGACGCGGTCTCCCGGTGTTGCCGCGGCAACGAGTGCCGCCCCGGGCGCCTGCAAAACCTCCGAACCGCCCTCCGCGCCATGGGCCGATCAGCGAGTGGTTGTTAGCGGCGCTTTTTGCTCTTCTGCGTCAGGCGATCGACGCCGACGTCGGGGCCGCGCTTCTTCGGGGTCTTCTTCTGCCGCCCCGAGAAACCCAACTTCCACGCCAGGTAGGCCACCGCGGTCCCCACCGCGATGAGCACGATGGGGTCCTGCCAGGTCATCCCGTGCCCCACCCCATCGCCGTACCGACCTGGAAGACGAGGAAGCTCACGACATATGCGAGGACGGTCATGTAGACGAAGAGGAACGTGGGCCATCGGTAGCCCCCGGTCTCTTTCTTCACCACCGCCAGGGTCGACATGCACTGGCTGGCCAGGACGAAGAAGATCATCAACGACAGCCCCGACAGGGGCGTGAAGAGCGGGCGCCCATCCGGCCACGTCGCCGCCACCAGGGATTCCCGGAGCGGCGCGCTCTCCTCATCCGCGTGGGCCAGGCCAAAGACGATGCCGACGGTCGAAACGAAGACCTCCCGAGCGGCGAAGGCGCCGATGATGCCGACGCCGATGCGCCAGTCGAAGCCGAGGGGCTCGATGACGGGCTCGATGGCGTGGCCGAGGGTCGCAGCGAAGCTGTAGGGAAGCTGGGCGCTTGTCTCCTGCCCTTCGAGCTCCGAGAGGCGATCGTCGAGGGCGCCCGATTCGACGATGACCTGGCTCGCTTCGGCGCGCAGGGCGGCGTACTCGGCGGCCACGCCTTCGTCTCGGGGATAGCTCGACAGGCCCCACACCACGATGGTGAGGGCGAGGATCACCGTCCCCGCATCGACGAGGAACGAGCGCACCCGCTCCCAGGTATTGAGGGCAAGGTTCTTGCCCATGGGCATCCGGTACGGCGGCAGTTCGAGGACCAGGGGGGGCTTCTTGCCCTTGAGCACCGTCCGGCGCAGCACAAACGCCGCCCCGAGGGCCGCGATCACCGACAGGAAATACATCGCGAAGAGCACGAAGCCGCCCTGGTCCGGCGAGAACACCGCGGCGATGATGAGCACGTAGACGGGGAGGCGCGCGCTGCACGAGGTGAGCGGCACCACCATCATGGTCAAGATGCGATCCCGACGGCTCTCGATGGTCCGGGTCGCCATGACCGCCGGGATGGCACAGGCAAATCCCGAGAGCATCGGCACGAACGCTTTGCCATGAAGCCCAACGCCCCCCATCAAGCGGTCGAGGACGAAGGCCACCCGGGCGAGGTACCCCGAGTCTTCGAGGATGCCGATGAAGAGGAAGAGCAGGGCTATCTGGGGCACGAAGACGAGCACGTTGCCGACGCCGGCGATGACCCCGTGCACCACCAGGCGCTTGACCGGCCCCTCGGGCATGAGACCCGCCACCAGGTTCTGGAGCGCGGCGATGGCGTCCTCGACGAGGCCGATGGCTGGGTCACTCCACGCAAAGAGCCCTTGAAAGAGCAAAGCCATGACGACCGCGAAGAGCGCAAAGCCGAGAATCGGGTGCAAGATGACGCGGTCGACGCGCTCGGTGATCGAGACCTCGGGGGCCCCTTCTTCGATAGTCACCGCGGCGTCGACGAATGCGTCGATGCGCTCGTAGCGTAGGGCGATCAGGAGGGGCCCCGGGTCGTCTTCCCGGGTGGCCTCGTCCACCGCGACGCGCACGGCCTCCGGAATGTCGGGGAGTTCGTCTCCGCCGACGCTGAGCAGGGCCCAACGGGCCCACGCCCGGCGGAGGGCAAGGGTTTCGGGGGCGAGCCAGTCCTCGACCACAGCTTCGATGGCTTCGAGCTTCTCGGTAGCCGCCTCGGGCAAATCGATGTCAGCGACATCAGGCAGATCAGCGTCTTTCGCGACGGCATCGCCGATGGCAGCGCGCAGAGCATCGAGACCCTCACGCCGTGGGGCGACGATGGGGATGCACGGCGCGCCGAGACGCCGGCCGAGCTCTTCGGCGTCGATGACGATGCCGGCAGACCGGGCTTCGTCCATCATGCTGAGGGCGACCACCGTCGGCAGACCCGTCTCGACGACCTGCTGAGCGAGATAGAGTCCGCGCCGGAGAGCCGACGCGTCCACGACGACCACCACCGCCGCCGGCACCGGCTCATGGAGCCCGAGGACCGCCGCCGCAGCGACCTCTTCTTCGGCAGACCGGGCGCTCAGGCTGTAGGTCCCCGGGAGGTCGACGACCTCGAGGCCGAGGCCGCCCTCGAGGTCGAGTTTGGCACTCCTTCGATCGACGGTGATCCCCGGATAGTTGCCGACCTTCGCTCGCGCCCCGGTGAGGGCGTTGAAGAGGGTCGTCTTCCCGCTGTTCGGGTTGCCGGCCAGGAGCACGCTCGGACGCTCGGCTCGGGGAGCCGTGACGACGGCCGCGGATGCCCCAGATTTCTCCGGAGCTTGGCGGCCAGCCGGACTCACTCCGGCTCCACCGCGAGGCCGCGCGCCTCGTCCCGTCGAATCGACAAGTGAAAGCCCCGGAGCCGCAGCTCCATAGGATCGCCGAGGGGGGCGATGCGAACGACTTCGACCCGAGTCCCCGGAAGCAGACCCATCTCCATCAACCGGATCGCGAGGGGGCGCTCCCCTTCGACCCCCGTGATGACGGCGACCGCGCCGACCTTCACGTCAGCGAGGGTCCGGGCGCCGGACGAGGTTGCGGGAGCATTCGACACAGGGGCATTCAAATGCTCAAATTCCTCATCACTCGCAAGGGCACTCGTCTTGTTGAAATGGACTTTCACTTTCACTAGCGTCTACCACGTGCCTCGAGGGCTCGCCACAGCATTGCTCCTATTTGGTGCCATGGGCTCCATGTCGTGTGAGCAGTCCCTCGACCCCCGGAGCCGGGCCCTCACCGGCGTAGAGGCCTATCTCGACGCCGAACTCGAGGTCCTTCGCGGAGCCGTCGAGGACCTGGCGGCGGCGGCACCGGCCCCCGATGACGACGGATGGAACGCCCGCGAGGACGCCGCAGCGGTGACCGAGATGAAAGCGGCATGGCGGAGGGTGCGCGCTTCCTACGAGCGCATCGAAGGCGCCCTCGGCCATCTCTTCCCGAGCATCGCTCACAGCGCCGACGGACGCTACGAGGCGTTTATCGAGGAAGCCGCCGATGTGAACCTCTTCGACGGAGAGGGGGTCACGGGCATGCACGCCGTCGAACGCGTTCTGTGGGCCGACGCTCACTCGCCCGCGGTCATCGCATTCGAAAGCGCCCTCCCCGGCTATGCGCCGGCGGCGTTTCCATCGGATGAGGCTGCGGCCCGAGCTTTTCGAGACGAGCTCGTCGGCCGCCTCGCAGGCGACGTGGCCGCTATGCAAGAGTCGTTCGGGCCCCTCGCTCTCGACCCGGCGACGGCCTTCCGCGGCGTCACCGAGTCGGTGGAGGAACAAGTCGAAAAGGTGGACCTCCCCGGGCCCGGCGAAGATGAGTCGCGCTACGCCGGGGCCACCCTCGACGATATGCGCGCGAACCTCGAAGGAGGCCGCGAGATCTACGAAGAGTTTCGACCGTGGCTCGTCCAGCAGGGAGAGGGACCGGCCGTCGACGCCGCCGTCGTCGCTGGCTTCGACCGAATCGCTGCCGTCTACGACTCCATGCCCGGGACCGCGCTCCCGGAGGTGCCCGAGACGTGGAACTCCGCTTCACCGACGACCGCAGACCTAGGGACCCCCTACGGCCAACTCGTAACCGGCCTGGCACGGGAAAGTGACCCCGACGACGACGGGTCTCTCATCTCGGCGATGAACCGCGCCGCCGACGCCCTGCGCATCCCGCGAGCCCGCTAGCTCGCGAGCCCGCTAGCAATCGCAATCGAAGTAGGGCGGGGTGACGTCGATCACTTGGCGGTACCCCCCGTCGGCGCTCGGTCGCAGCAACCCGTCAGCGATGATGACCTCCACCAGACCATCACCGTCGAGGTCGATGATGCTGCGGGCCTCGTAGTCTCCCGGGGCCGTCTCGTCGGTCCGCGGGGAGAGGCTGCCGTCGACCTCCTCGAAGAGCCCCCATTGGGCAGCCGAGAAGTCGGCGCACCCGGCGCCGGCTCGCGCGCGCACCGTCATCAGCGTCCGGCCCGTCGTCGCCTCACGCCAGCGATAGACGGCTGCCCGAGCGCCGCCGTGGGCGTCCCAGGGACCGCGGTACGCCCGGCCGTAGCCGCGAAAGTCCGTCGTGACGAGGGCATATCCGGGCAGCCCTCGGAAGGCCGAAAGAGCCGCGCGGGTCTGCCCCGGGTCCGCCGGATACGGAGCAAAGACCGCGGGCGGCTCTTCGGCTCCCGCCAGCCTCCCCCATAGCGCTCCGGCGCAGTCGTCCCCCGAGATCTCCGCCGCGAGGAATGCCCCCGCCGCGCCCAGCTCCCACACGTCGATGGCGATTTGCTCATCGTCCCTGGGGGACTCGTCGAAGAGTCCGTTCCAGGTCTGAACCGTCGAGAAGTGAGGGTTGACGCGGTGCACGATCTTCGCCTCCCCGACGGTCACCCGGCATACGGCCCCGCCGGTGCCAAAGAGCTCGACCTCGGCGCCGAGCATCGCCCGGACCGGTTCATCGAGGGCGGGGACATGGACCGCCCGAGTCGCGGCCGCCAGTCCCTGCTTCTGCACCAGGGTGAGGGGCCCGCGGCCAGACGCTTCGTCGACGTCGACACCGAGCAGCACGTGGGGACCACCCACGTCGACGACGAGGAGAAATTCTGCGAGGGCCGGCGCGCCGGCTTCACCACGGCCGAGGATTTGACTCGCGCGCATCTCCTCGCGCCCGATGCGCAGCTCGCCGCGCTCCTCGACGACGATGAGGTTCTTCGGGCCGACGTCCTGGTAGGTCGCCGCCGACCAGTGTTGCTCGAAGGAGATCACCGCACCCTTGGCCACCCTCGCGATGCGCACGTCCTCGGCGCTCACCTGCATCGGCCGCGCGAACATGCGCCGACGGTCATCGAGCCACGGCTCCCGAGCGTAGTGGTAGGTTCGCTCACCGCTGCGCTTCACGCCCTCGAAGCGGTCGCCATAGAGCGCCGAATAGGCGTCGAAGTCCCCGGCGTTTTGAGCCGCGAGCCAAGCGTCGAGGAGCCCCCGAACCCGGCCCTCGGGCAGCCCGTCCAGAGGAGTCGCTATGGGGGTGGCGTCGAGCTCGGGGTCAGGGTCGGGCTCGGGGTCCGTGGGTCGCGCCGGGGTGACCGACGACGGCTCGCCATCGTCCCCGCAGGCGGCGCTCAGGAGGACCCCGGGCACGAGCAAGAGAGCAAACGGAAGAGCAAGCAGAAGAGCACGGACTGGTGGACGCATGGCGGCGCCACTATACAGCGTCCGTCGCGGGCCGGTGCGACTGCCGGCGGGTCGGCCCCCTCAGGGCAGCAGCGCCCGGAGCTCAGGCAGGGAGAAAACGTGATCGCGGGCCCCGGCGAAGACGTGACAGTCGTTGCACGCGATGCGCTCCCCCGTCGTCGTCACGTAGCCGCCGGGATTCGCTGCGTCCCCTTCGCCGCGCCAGGCGATCGCCAAGGCCCCGCTGGGGGTGAATTCGAGGTCGAACCACTCCCAGTCGCGTGCCCCTTCGGCGTTGTAGCCGCCCCCGCGCTTGACCATGGCGTGCACCTCCCAGCCCTCGGCTGCGCCGTCTTCGACCGTCTTGACGACCACCGTGCCGACCTCGAAAGCCTCGTCTTCTCGGGGCAGGGCCCCTCCGAGGTAGACCCGGGTGGGCCCCAGGCGATGGCCGCCGTCCATGGTGAAAGGCTCGACCTCCACCGACGGCCAGGAGGTGAACCCCTCGAAGTCCGCGGCAAAGACGATGAATGGCTCCCCCGGGATTGCCGGGTCTGCCATGCCCTCCGCCGTGCAGGCGCTCAGCCCGACGACCCACACCGCCACGACGACCTCGAAGTGCCTCTTCGCCACCCGTAGAGAGTAGCAGGGGTCGGGCATTGTCCCCCCCGCCATCGGGGGCTATGTAGGGGGCGATGCCCGCCCTCCAGCCGGCGCCCTCGGTCCCTGGGACCGTGCTGGGCCCGCTTACCCTCATAGCCCTCTCCCTCTGTTGGGGCGCCGCATCCCTCGGCTGCGGGGGAGAGCCGGCGCCGTTTCGGATCCTCGCCGCCTCGAGCCTGACCGAAGTCGTACCGGAACTGACGACCGCCTTTTCCATCGCCGTCCCAGGCGCCGTCCAGTATTCGTTCGCGGGCACCAACCGCCTGGCCCGCCAGATCGAAGAAGGCGCCCCCGCAGATGTCTTCCTCTCAGCCAATACCCGCTGGGACGAGTACCTGCTGGAGCGCGGGTTGACGCAAAACGGGCAAGACCATGTCTTCGCCGAAAACCACCTGGTGCTCATCGTCCCGAGCGACGCGCCCACGGATGCTGGTCTCGCAGAAATCCTCCGCAGCTCACGCCGCATCGGTCTCGCCGGGGAGTCGGTCCCCGCCGGCCAATACGCCGACCTCGCCCTCACCGAGGCCGGGCTCCTCGAAGAAGTGCGGCCGAAGGTCGTGCGCGGCGACAACGTGAGCCTGGTCCTGCACTGGGTGGCGACCGGGGAGCTGGGCGCCGGCATCGTCTACCAGACCGACGCCCGGCGACGCGCCGGCGAGGTCTCCATAGCCCACACCTTCGATGTCGCCGCCCACGGCCCCATCGAGTATACGGCGGCGGTCGTCACCGAGGCGCATCACCTGGACCGGGGGCGGGCCTTCCTCGATTTTCTCCGGAGTGACGAGGCCCACGAGGTCCTCTTACGGCACGGATTCTCTCCCCGCTGACCATGGTCGACCCCGCGACAGCCATCCGCCTCTCGCTCATCGTCGGGCTCCTGGCCACATGCCTGGGCTTCCCCGTCGCGGTCGCCGCGGGGTGGCTCCTCGCCCGCCGCCACTTCGTGGGAAAAACAGCCCTCAGCACGCTCCTCCTCGCGCCCCTGGTGCTGCCGCCGGTGGTGACGGGCCTCCTCCTGCTCAAGGCGTTCGGAGCCCGTGGGCCCCTCGGGGGCCTCGACGTGCCCTTCACCCTCACCGCCGCCGTGCTGGCAGCCTTCACGGTCGGCCTGCCGCTCTACATCATGGCAGCGCGCAGCGCCTTCGAAGCGGTCGACCCCCACTACGAAGAAGTGAGCGTGTCCCTCGGGGTGAGCCCCTGGGCAACGTTTCGCCGCATCACCCTCCCCCTCGCCCTCCCGGGCATCCTCGCCGGCGCCGTGCTCACCTTCGCCCGGGCCCTGGGCGAGTTCGGGGCGACGACGGTCCTCGCCGGTAACATCGAAGGGGAGACCCGAACGATGGCTCTGGCGGTCTACACCCTCCTCGAGATGCCCGAAGGAGAAGAGGGCATCACGTTTCTCGCGTGGGTCAGCATCGCCATCGCGTTCGTAGCCCTCGCGGGGTACGAGCTCACGGTCCGGTGGCAACGCCGACGCCTGGAGACGCGACGGTGAGCGGCCTCGGTCTGACGATGAACGTGCGCATCCGCTTCGACTCGCGGGAGCTCGAAGCCCAGATCGAAGAGAGCTCCGAGCACCTCGCCATCTGTGGCCCATCTGGCTCGGGAAAATCGAGCCTGCTCCGAGTTCTCGCAGGGGTAGACCGCCGCGGCGAAGGCAAGGTCGAGGCGTTCGGCGAAGTCTGGCAGGACACCGACGGCGGCACCTTCCTCGCACCGGGTCCCCGACGCGTCGGATGGGTGCCCCAGGACGGCCTGCTCTTCCCCCACCTCAGCGCCGGAGACAACCTCGGATACGCCGGCGCATCTCGGGACCGGGTACGGGACATGGCCGCGCGCCTCGGCCTCGACGGGCTCCTCGACCGCTACCCACGGAAACTCTCCGGGGGAGAAGCACAGCGGGTCGCTTTGGGCCGGGCCCTGCTCTCGAGGCCGCGCCTATTGCTCCTCGACGAGCCCTTCGCCGCCCTCGACGGTGAGCTGAAGAGCCGAGTGGCGTCGGTGGTCGAAGAGGTCGCCGCCGAGGGTTCCGTCGCTCTCGTCCTGTCGACCCACGACGAGCAGTTGGCCAACCGCCTCGCTTCGGCCCAGCTTCGCATCGCCGGAGATCGCGTGAAGCGGCTGCCCTGCACCGGATGACATGGCCCACCGAAAACCCGGTTGTTGACAGGCCCCGGGCTCCCGCGCCTAATTGAAACGACGTGCGAGATCTAGTCAAAGGGACGCTCAAATTCGCCGGCGTCATCGCCGCGATCCTCGCCGCCATCGCGGTGGTCCTCCGGCTCACCGTCGTAGACGTCGCCGTGGTCGGCCACAACGCCATGGCGCCCACGATGGAGGCGGGCGAGCAGGTGCTCATCTGGCACGGGACCGAGTTCGACCGGGGCACCATCGCCGTCTGCGCGCACCCCGAGAACCCTGGGGAGATGGTCATGGGGCGGGTCGTCGGTCTGCCTGGGGAGACGGTGAGCTCCGAGCGCGGCAGCTTCCGGGTCAACAACCGCGCCCGCGACACGGACTGGCGGGGAGATGTTCGCTTCACCGACACGCTCAACAACCGCACGGACACGGTCAAGCTCGGCATCGAGAGTATGGGGAACCACGAGCACGGCATCTTCCACCGCGGCACCCAGGAGTTTTCGATTCGCGACTACGAGGTAGAGGAAGGCCGTCTCTACCTCTTGGGCGACAACCGCTTCCACCGCGGCAACGACAGCCGAGACTTCGGGACGGTGCTCGCGGCGGACTGCCTCGGATACGTCTTCATGCGGCTCAAGCCGGCCGAAATTCCGGTCAACGACCTAGGTCACAGCTACATGGACCTGCTTCGATAATCACGTTGGTTAGACCATGCGCCATCTCGCTCTCACCCTGCTGACTGCGGTCTTCTTCATCTCGGCTCCGGCATCCGCACAAGACGTCCCCGCAGATGCCCCGCCGGACACGACCGAGGGCCCGCGTCCGCGTTACCTCGCCGCAATCGAAACCGAACTCGAGGCCCTCTCGATCCCCCACAGCTGCGAGGCGGTCAGCGAGATCCGCGCCCACTGCGCCTTCCCCTATCGGGGCCGGAGCACCGAGCGCGAGTTCGACGTACACTTGGTTTACAGCGACGATACGGACACCATCTATTTCTACGTGGCCCGCCTGGCCACCGCATTGCCGGACGCATCGACGACCCCTGCGCTCTTGCGCCGCCTGATGGAGCTGAACTGGTCCCTGCTCGTCGCCAAGCTCGAGTGGAACGCGGCGGACGGTGAGGTGCGCCTCTCCATGATTCAGAACACCGACTCGAACTTCGACCGCCGGGCCTTTCGCGGCCTCGTGCGAAGGATCGGCAGTCTCGCCGACCGATACGCGCGCGAGCTGGACCGACTCAGCTCCGCCGACTAACGAAGAAGCCGCACGGGCACGCTGAGCACGACCCGCCCCCCGAGGGCAGGTACCGGGACGAATTGCAGCCGTGAGAGCGCCTGGGCGATGCACGCGGCTTCTTCGTCGTCGCCAATGCTCGAGAGTTCGACCTCCGGATTCGAAACCTGACCGCTCCGCGAATCGACGGCGATGCGCACCACGACCTGTCCGTCCCCCGCCCCCCGGGCAACGCCGGCCGCGTGGCACGCGCCGAGGGCCCGCGCCGTCGCACCGCGATTCTCGGCGGCGATGGTCTGCTGCCACGGCTCCGGTGCGACGCCGGCCCGGTCACCGAGGGAGGCCGCGCTCATCGCTCCGCGGGGACCTCGTCCGGGGATGGCATCGTGTTCGGCGTCGTCTCGCCACGCGCGCAGTCGGTCCGTGTCCTGGCGGGCGACCATGCGACCGGACTGCACGAGGACGAGGAAAGCGACATCCATTCGCA